>CAIXDS010000277.1 GCA_903918195.1 uncultured Acetobacteraceae bacterium
AAGTGTCGCTGGCGGTGTGAACGGGCGCAAAAGATGACGCGCCGTTGTTGCGGCTGCAATTGCCGGCGGGCGCGGCACATCTTTGTATGCAATGCGGTGGGCTGCTGGATAGCCGGGCGCATCATTGGGGTTGGTTCAGTTCCGGGGTGACGCGTCTGCGTCCCCGCTGATCGCTGGCGGCGGCGCCCGGGCAGCGGCCGTTCTGCGAGCGATGGGTCGAGACTGTGGCCGCAGGCGGTGAGGTTGGCGGCACCGCCGTGTTCCTGGACGTCGCGAAGCAGTTTCTTGATCTAGCGGCCGACTCGCCAAGGTCGTCGAGCAGATCGACCACGGCGAGTGCCTGTTCGGGCGTCCAGGGCGGGGCTGAGGACGTGGGTCGCCCACGGTTGCCTAGCCGCCGCCGGCGATTCGGCTGGGCTCCGTGATGTCTTGGCGCCGCGGCGCTTGCAGGCTTCCTTGATGTGGTATGATTCTTCCTCGATGGCGATGATCTCGGCGTTGCGCGCCAAGCGCTCGATCAGCGAGACGACGCAAACGGCGTTGGGAAAGACCTGGCGCCAGTCGTCGAACGCCCGGAGCCGGAATCGATCCGGGCCCGAGCATTCCCGCGTGGCGCTATTTCTTCGGCGCTTCCGTCTTCGATGCATCCTTCGCGGCCTGCGTCGCGGCGTGCTTGGCGGTGGCGGTGGCGCCCTGTTCCCGACCTGCTTCCTGCGCGTGCTGGCCTGCGGTAGCCATCCTGTCGCTATGGATGGCTTTGCCAAGCGATTCTTCCATGGTGCCCCCGATCTCCTTTGCCTTGCCGAGGATATTTTCCTCGATTTCCTTGGCCTTATCGGCAATATTGCCCTCGATCTCCTTGGCCTTACTTACGATACTGTCCCTATTCATCTTGCTCTCCGTTTGTTGATGCCCGTGCTGGCGAATCCGCCAACGCGTGACTATGCGGCCGGTCGATATCGGCCGGCCCGCGGGCCGCCTGGTCGCGCTTCAGTTCCACCAGCGAGTAGTGAAATTTGTAAGAAATAACTGTGGGCAAATCGTGATCTGCCTATGGGTAATCTTGCCGTGTTCGTGGAAGGTCGTTGCGCACTTTTTTGCATCTCCTTCTCCGTCGAAATCGTGATAGTGAACGGCCGTGGTGCAATTGCGATGCGTAGCGACATGATTTTTAATGGACGTCAAACAGGTAATCGTCATCGCTGAATTATTCGTTGACTGAGCTATTCGCTTGGCGTTCCGCTGGTCGGAAGAGTTATCGGGAACTGCGCAAACGGTCTTGGAATGGTTGCCATATCGACGATCGGATGGCACAGTATCCGTTGGTCGGGTTGTTGGTGGTTCTGTCGCCCTTGGCCACTCAAGCTCTGACACTATAACCGGCCACCAGACCGCGTTGGCAGGATCGGAAACTACTCATATATGATTGGGGATATCGAAGATGGCTATCGCAGTCATCGGTGGTGGGGCTGCGACAGTCCAGCGATGGGGATTCCATCTGCCTGTCCTTGAAAGGGCTAAATGCATTCCAGCGTGGAATTGGCGGTATCTGCGCACCGCTAGCCCGCTCAGCGGGCGTTGGTCCGGATCAATGACTTTCCTGACTCGCTATATTGTCCTGTATGCATAATGACAATTCCGGCGATTCGTTAACTCGGTTGGCGGGTTGGCGGCCACCTTGCACCTGTGCGCCAATGTCGATGCATGCCCGATCGGCTCACCAGTCGTCGGATGGCGCCACTCGCGGGCCGCCAGGTCTTCCAGTGCTGCCCGCAGGGCGCCGTTCTCCGGCGGCGCAGCCAGCAGCAGCCCGATCACCGAGAAACGCAATCGCGCCCAGCGCTCATGCACCCGCAATCCGGGTTTGTCTGCCATGCCCGCTCTCCAGAAAGTTGCGGAGTCGGACGGTAACGGTGGCTACCGCCGGACGGCGACGGGCATCCTCTGCGGGTCGTTGCGGTCCCTCAGAAAGCCCGCCTCG
>CAIXDS010000278.1 GCA_903918195.1 uncultured Acetobacteraceae bacterium
ACGAGGTGGCGATTGACGCCCAGCTTGCCGGCATGGCGCTGGACGATCTCTGGGGTGTCGGGCAGCGCCTGGCCGACCGGCTTGCCGCCCTCGGCATCACCAACCCGCTGATGCTCAAGCAGGCCGATGCGCGTTTCATCCGCGAGCGGTTCAGCGTGGTGCTGGAGCGCACCGTCACCGAGCTGCGCGGCATTCCCTGCATCGAGATGGAGGACGCGCCGCCGGATCGCAAGAGCATCATGGCCTCGCGGTCCTTCGGCAAAGCGGTCGAGACCCGGCAGGAGATGGAGGAGGCGGTTGCCGCCTACACGGCGCGCGCTGCCGAAAAGCTGCGCCGGCAGCACCTGACCGCCGCCCGCCTGCAGATGTTTGTCATGACCAACAGGTTCCGGCCGCAGGACGCCCAATACAGCCGGGAGCAGGGGGTGCAGCTTCCCGTGGCGACTGCCGACTGCGGCAAGCTGATCGCCGCGGTCCTCCGCGGCCTTGGCTTCCTCTGGCGGGAAGGGTTTCGGTACAAGAAGGCTGGCGTGATGCTGCTGGACCTGACCCCGGCGGCAACGGTGCAGGGCGGGCTGTTCGATGCGCCCGACGATGCACGCGCCAAGGCGCGCATGCTGGCGGTCGACAAACTCAACGGCCGCTACGGGCGCGACACCGTGCGGTTCGCCGCGACCGGCATCGGCAGGGCCTGGAAGCTCCGCCGGGAATTCATCTCGCCGCGCTACACGACCTGCTGGGAGGAGTTGCTGACCGTGCCCGGCGGCGCGGGCGGGCAGGGGGTGCATTAGCAATGTGTGGCCGGTTCACGCAGAACTACACCTGGGCCGAGGTGCACGCCTTCCTGAGCCTGTTCGGCGCACCACGCAATCTGCGGCCCCGCTACAACATTGCGCCGACGACGAGCGTCGACGTCGTGCGCCAGAGCGAGCAGGGCCGCGAGCTCGTCTCGATGCGCTGGGGGCTGGTGCCGTTCTTCTGGAAGAAGACGCTGAAGGAGCTGCCGGCCACCTTCAATGCGCGCGCCGAGACGGTTGCCGAGAAGCCGATGTTCCGCGCCGCCTTCCAGAAGCGGCGCTGCATCATCCCGGCCAGCGGGTTCTTCGAATGGACGGGCGAGAAGGGGGACAAGCAGCCGCATCTGTTCACGGCCGCGGACGGCTCGCCGCTGCTGGCCCTCGCCGGGCTGTGGGATCGCTGGCGCGATCCGGCGACGGACGAGACCGTGCTTTCCTGCACCGTGATCGTCTGCGCCGCGAGCGCGTGGATGGCCGCGTATCATGACCGGATGCCGGTGCTGCTGCGCCCGGAGGATTTCGATGGCTGGCTGAATGGAACCCTCGGGGTCGAGGCGCTCAAGCCCGCGTCGGAAAGCGCGTTGCGCGAATGGCCGGTGTCTCGACGCGTCAACCGTGCCGGCGAAGGCGACGACGATCCGACGATCATCGAGCCCAATGGGTAGACCACTTCCCCGAACCACACGTATGATAATGTCTCGAATACGAGATGGTCTGGCTGTGCGCCAGGCCGCCGACGGCGGGACAGCATCGGCCAGCAAATCTGCATCGGCGCCAAAAGATAGGGCTTGCTGATACCGAACAACAGCATGCCGCCGGCCGCCTCCAGCGTTCCCATCACACCCTGTCACGTTCCAGCATCAGTCCCGAGGCGCCTCGCGTAGTCATCGAATCGACCGAATGGAGCAACGCACCCAACGCGACGCCGCGCCACAATTCGCGGGAATGCATTAGAATCCGATTGGTCGGTGGCGCACCTCGCCCGGCGCCATCGTCACCAAGGCTTCCAGAATGCGCCACGGTGCACTGAATGGCGTATCCGCCACCGCTGATTTGATTCGGAACTTGTGATTAGGCGACCTAGCCTGCGCGCCGTTGATGCAAAACGCCCCGTGCGGCTTGATCGGCCATCGGGCGGGGCGCTTGTCGCGGGTTGTTCTCCGTCCCGCCCTGAAGCCGTGGGCACTGCTAGAATCGTGGGTGGGCCCCTCTCGTCGAAGGCGAGGCAGACCAGTCCGTACCAATCAGAAAAAAGGAACACACCAATGTCGCAACCGAGCCTTGGGCACGACTACTTCGAATGGGCGAAGCAACAGCTCGTAGCAATCCAGGCCACGCTTGTGGCACTCGAGGGTTCTGTCGGGTCCTTGAAGAACGACGCGCGCACGCACGCTGATCAGGCCATCGCCCGGCTCCGCACCGCACGAGATGACTTCCAGGCCCGCGTCGAGGCCGCCCGGTCGGATGCGGCGGCCACCAACAAGGCGGTCACCGAGGCGACTGTTGCCGCCAGCCAGGCGGCATGGACCAAGGTCGAATCGGCGTACCAGGACTTTCTCAAGGCTGCTGCGGATAACGCAAGCGTCGTGCAGACGGCAATCGCGGCCCGGGCCGAAGCCCAACACCAGGCTTGGCATTCCTCGCTGCAATCCATTCGGGCGAATGCCACAGGCGCGATCGATTACGCGCGCGGTGAAACCGAGGCCGCGTTTCAGCGCCTTGCGGCGGAAACCGAGAAAGCCGGGACCAAGCTCAGAGGCGTTTCCGCGGCCGGCGAGGAATCCTGGAAGGCGATCAAGGCCGGCGTTGACGAAACCGTTTCCGCTTTCGAGCGGACCTGGAAGAAGGTTTACGAGTCGGTGAGCAATAGGTGCCGTCGCGAATTGTGTTGGAATTGCCTGGATGGCGTCTCCGGCGGGGTGATGGTGATGGTGTCAGGCGGCGAGGTCAACGGGGATTTGCGCGCTCGGCTTCTCAGCGAGGCTCTGCCAGCCGTCAACCTTGCGCATC
>CAIXDS010000279.1 GCA_903918195.1 uncultured Acetobacteraceae bacterium
AGGGGCCTCTCGGCCCTTGGCGGGTCCAGGGCAGAGCCCTGGCCTTACTTCACTCCCCCAGCAACGCCGCCCGCAGCGCGTGCCAGCCAGCCTCATCCGGCGTGCAGATCAGTCCGCCGCTGGTCACCGTGGGGGCATAGGGGCTGCCGTCGAAGCGGGCGGAAAAGCCGCCGGCCTCGCGGTGCAGCAGCCAGCCCGGCGCATGGTCCCAGGGCATCAGTTTGTGGAACAGCAGAAAATGGCAGTGCCCGCCGGCCAGCAGCCGGTACTCGTGGCCGGCGCAGCGATAATCCCAAACTGCCGCCAGCACGGGCAGGTTGGCGCCGACGCGCGAGCGCAACGGCTCCGGCAGGTAACGCCACGAGGCGGTGCCCGCCATCTGCGCCACCGGCACTGGCGCGGCCACGCGCAGATCGTGGCGGCTTCCGTCAGGCGCCTGCATCCAGGCGCCCTCCCCGCGCAGCGCCAGCGCGCTGTCGTCGCCCACCGGGTCGTGGATTACCGCGCCGGCCACCTCGCCGCGCACGATCGCCGCGGCCATGCAGGCGAACAGCGGCAAGCCGGCGACGAAATTCGACGTGCCGTCAACCGGATCGACCACGAAAGACAGTTCCGCCTCGGACAGGCCGTCCAGCAGCGCGGGATCGGCGGCGGTTTCCTCCTCGCCCACCACCAGGCAGCCGGGAAATTCACGGCGCAGAGCCGCGGCGATGGCGCGCTCGGCCGCCAGATCGGCTTGCGTGACCAGGTCGTGCGGACCGGTTTTCGCGCGCACGTCGGACGCGGCCAGGCGGCGGAAGCGCGGCATGACTTCCTGGCGTGCGGCGTCGCGCAACACCGCCTCGACAACGGCGAGGTCACGCCCGGAGAACAACGTCACCGCGGCGAACCCGGCTGTTCGAAACGCGCCCGGTCGAAGCGCGCCCGGTCGGCCGGCAGCAGGCGCACCTTCACATGAATGGCGTCGTCGTCGTCGGCCCGCTCGATTACCTCGCCATGCTCATACAGCCAGGCCAGCCGCGCGCCGTCACCGGGCAGAACAACGTAATCCGCCACCTGCATCCCCGCCGCAATGCGCGCATCGATCGCCTCGCGCAGCGCGGGCAGGCCCTCGCCGGTGATGGCGGAGACGGCCACCACGCCCGGGCGCAGCGGCACATGGTCCACCCCGCCCAGCAGGTCGGCCTTGTTCAGCACCTCCAGCGTGCGGTCGGGCCAGGCTTCGTCCAGCGTGCCGTCCGCCACCATGCCGTCCAGCACCGCCACCACGTCGGCGCGCTGGGACGTCGAGTCGGGATGGGCAGCGTCGCGCACATGCAGGATGACATCGGCTTCGGACACTTCCTCCAGCGTGGCGCGGAAGGCGGCCACCAGCTCGGTCGGCAGTTCGCTGATGAAGCCGACCGTGTCGGACAGAATAGCGCGCCGGCCGGAGGGCAGGCGCAGGCCGCGCATGGTGGGGTCGAGGGTGGCGAAAAGCTGGTCGCGCGCGGTCACTTCGGCGCCCGTCATGGCATTGAACAGGGTGGATTTCCCGGCATTGGTGTAGCCCACCAGCGCCACCACCGGGAACGGCACTCGCCGGCGCGCGGTGCGGTGCAGGCCGCGGGTGCGCCGCACCTGCTCCAGTTCGCGCTTGAGCCGCACGATGCGGTCGCCGATCAGGCGGCGGTCGGCCTCGATCTGGGTTTCGCCCGGGCCGCCGAGGAAGCCGAAGCCGCCGCGCTGGCGTTCAAGGTGGGTCCAGGACCGCACCAGCCGGGAGCGCTGGTATTCCAGGTGCGCCAGCTCGACCTGCAGCGCGCCTTCCCTGGTGGCGGCGCGCTCGCCGAAGATATCGAGAATCAGGCCGGTGCGGTCGATGACCTTGCAATTCCAGGCTTTCTCCAGGTTGCGCTGCTGCACCGGCGACAACTGGGCATCGACGATGGCGACCGCCACGTGTTCGGCGGCCATCGCCTCCCCCTGGGCCGCGGCCTGCCCCTCGCCCAGCAGCGTCGCGGGACGGCGGGAGCGCAGCGGCAGGATGGCGCTGTGCACCACCACCAGCCCGATCGAAGCGGTCAGGCCGACCGCCTCGGCCAGGCGGGCCTCCGCGGCGCGCGAGGTGTCAGCGCCGGCGGCGGGCTTCTCCCAGGGAAGGATGACAGCGGCGCGGGTGGGCGCCGCCGTTCCGTCGCGAGGCTGCTCAGTCTGCTCGGGCAGAGACCGTCTCCCGCTGCGGCAGGGTCAGGGTGCTGCCGACCGTTTCCTTGACACCGTCGAACAACTGGATGGGCGCGCCCGGCATGACGGTGCTGATGGCGTGCTTGTAGACGAGCTGGGTGTGCCCATCACGCCGCAGCAGCACGGAGAAATTGTCGAACCAGGTGATGATGCCCTGCAACTTCACGCCATTCACCAGGAAGACGGTGACGGGCGTCTTGTTCTTGCGCACATGGTTCAGAAACACATCCTGAACATTCTGCGATTTTTCGTTGGCCACGACGCGATCCTTCTTCTTCTTGCTGGCCCCGGGTCATGCCGGGACCTGGTTAAGACGACGCCGCTTGCGTGGCTCGACCGCGCGCGACGACACAATAGCCGCCAGGAACGCCCGCCCGCGCGCACGAAGCCGTGTCGCAAGAGCAAAAAACCTCCCCAGCTTGCAGGCCCAGGAACACCCCGCGACCCTGCCCGACAGCCACGCCTGCGTCATGCGACGCATCGCCCGGAAGAACCGGCATGCAACCGCCGATCTGCATGCCCACAACCGTGTTATCCATTTATCATATGTCACATTCATTTGACACGCCGGTCGTTGCCGCCGCATGCCTGATGGGCGCGTGGCGCGGCGTTGCCCGCGTCGCCACTTGTTCGCATGCCGTCACCAATCCAGGCCGGCGGCGGGGTCGAAGCCGGCGGGGTCCAGTTCGCACCAGGTGGCGTCGATGCCGGCCCCCTGCCCGCGCAGGCCGATCGCGGCGAGGAAACCGCGATGGACGATCCGCTGGGCGAAGCCCCAGTCCTGCGGGCGCTCGGGCAGTTCGGGCGCGAAGCGGATTTCCGGCGGATCAACACGAAACCAGAAGCTGGACAGGTCCTGGGTAAGCCCTTTGCCAGTCGCCTTGATGAACGCCTCCTTCAGCGTCCACAGCCGGAAGAACCCCTCGGCACGCGCCGTCTCCGGCAGCCGGTCCAGCCAGGCGATTTCGGAGGCGGTGAAATAGCGCCTTGCCACCTCCATCGGCGCCCGCCGATCAATCGGCTCCAGGTCGAAGCCGAGCGGCAGGCCGGGGATCGCCGCCACTGCGACGCCGACCAGCCCTTTGGTGTGCGACAGGTTGAAGGCAAGGCCGGCGGGGCGACCATCCAACTGCGCTTCCGGCTTGCCGTGCGCACCGGCGGCAAAGCTGAAGGCCCCGGGTGACGCGCCAGCGGCCTCGGCCAGCGCGGCGCGGGCCAGCGCGTGCGCGGCGATAAAGGTGATGCGGCTGTGCGCAAACACGAAGCGGGCGGCGCGGGCGCGCTCGGCCGCGTCGAGCACCGCCGCCCACGGGGTAACGGCGTCCTCGTCCAGGCCCGCGGTGATCATGGTCCAGACCCGCACCGCCACGTCTGACGCGGGAACGGGGCTGGCGTTGCCGGCAGCGCTCATCGGGGCGAGAATACGCCGATGCGGCAGACCGCGAAACAGCCCCCTTCCTGCAGATTGCCGGCACGATGAAGCTTTGGGCGATCAGCGATCTGCACCTGGGGGTGGAGACCAACCGCGCCGCCCTGCGCGCCCTGCCCGCCCGGCCCGGGGACTGGCTGATCGTGGCCGGCGACGTCTGCGAATCGCTGCCCCTGTTCGCCGAGGCCATGGCGTTCCTGGCCACCCGATTCGCCCGCGTGCTGTGGGCGCCGGGCAACCACGAACTCTGGCTGACCGATCGCGGCACCGGCCCGGAAACCAGCGCGCAAAAATACGCCGCCCTGGTGGCAGCGGCGCGGCGCGCCGGGGTGGACACGCCGGAAGACCCCTTCCCGCGCTGGCCCGCCGGCGGCGAAGTGGTGGCGCCGTTGTTCACCACCTTCGACTACAGCTTCCGCCCGCCCGGCATGGCGCGCGACGCCGTGCTGCGCTGGGCCGCGGAAACACGCTGCGTCAGCGCCGACGAGCGCCGGATGCACCCGGCTCCGTTCGGCCGCATGGACGAATGGTGCGCCGAGCTTTGCGCGGCGGCCGAGGAACGCCTGTCGCGCGAAGTGCCGCCGGGCGCCAGCACGGTGCTGGTCAGCCACTACCCGCTGCGGCGCGACCTGGTGCACATCCCCCGCATCCCCCGCTTCACCCCCTGGTGCGGCAGCGTCCGCACCGAGGACTGGCACGTCCGCTTCCGCGCCGTGGTGGCGGTGAGCGGCCATCTGCACGTGCGCCGCACCGACCGGCTTGGCTGCACGCGCTTTGAGGAGGTGTCGCTGGGCTATGCGCGGCAATGGGACGCTTCTCGGGGGATGGCCTGGTATTTGCGGAATGTGACCCCTGAAGATAAAGGAAGGCCAGGGCTCTGCCCTGGACCCGCAAGGGGCCGGTAGGCCCCTTGACCCCATTCATTAGCGGGCTGTTATGGCACTGCGTACGGTCAGCGGGTCGGCGATCAGGTGGATCGTCTCGGTGCCTTCGCCGGTGCCGCGCACGGCAATATCGCCATAGCCCAGCACCCGGCCGAGGATGGACTGGTCCACCCCGACGGACTCGATCTGGTCCAGGTTCATCTCGATCGTGCGACGCCGGATGATCCCGGTCTTGTAGATCAGGCGGTGATCGGTGACCGCGATCTCGGTCCCCCACAGGTGAAACCAGGCGCGCAGAAGCAGTATGCCAGCGATCGCCGCCACCGCCAGCGCGGCGATATCGAACACCGATTCGAACCGCGGCAACTGCCGCGCCCCAACGAAGATGGCCACCGCGATGGCCAGGGTGACCAGACCGTTCAGGTAGGTCAACCAGTGGATCGTGGCACGCACCTTAACGCTCTCGCCGGGTTGAAGAACATTGTCCACATAGCTCATCCGCCGGTCCCTTTCCTGGCTGCTGCCCGTTCCTGGCGTCAATACAGGAAGGCGGCGCCATCCCCAAGCGGGGAGCGACGGATCGCGGCGACGATTGCGTGTTCCTTGCCGCCCTGGTGTCCCAAGGGCGTGAGAATGGATCGCCCGCCGAAGATGACCCCGCACCAAGTCAAGGAGGCGCTGCGCCGCCGCGATACGGGCGAGCCGGCGCAGGAGATCGCGCAGAGCCATAATGTTTCGCACGGCTTGATTTCGAGGCTTGCAGCATGAGTGTTCGACAGCCTGATGCGTCGGTGGTTCCCCAGGTAATATTGCAGCGCCGCACGTTGCTCAACCAATCCAACAGTTCACTCCCGGCGCGGGCCACGCCCGCGCCGGGTCACCAGCCGCAGAAAGGCACCGTGCGCCGCTGCGCGTTCCACCGGCGACCGGCACTGGATGCTGGCTCTTCAGGAAGCGCGGGACAGCCTGACCCGCCTGGCCACCAACCGGCTGCGAGCTGGTTTCGCGTCGTCATGATAGACCTCGCCGGCAGCGGCGTGATAGGCGCGCCGCAGGCCATTGCCGGACCAGATCAGGTGTCAGACTCCGCGCTCCGTTCCGCTTCCGTTATACTGGCTCCCTGGGCCGCCCGCCCCTGCGAGCGCCGCCGCACGACGCCGTGAACCTGCCGCTCCCCGTGGTGGCTGCGCCGCCGGACCTCGCCGCCCTGCTGGTGCAGCGCGGCTGTGACGCGCGGGCCGTCGAACGCGGCCGGCGGGTCGCCGCCGAGAGCGGCCAGCGGCTGGAATCGGTGCTGCAGCAGCTTGGCCTGGTCGGCGAGCGCGACATCGCCGCGGCGTTCGCCGAGCTGCTGCAGGCCGTGGTCGTGCTGCCGGCACGCTATCCCGACAGCCTGCCTGAGGCCGCCGCCGCGATCGCGCCGCGCTTCCTGCGCGGTGCCCGTGCGCTGCCGCTGGCGGTCGAGCACGGCGTGCTCGTGGTGGCGCTGGCCGACCCGCTCGACCGCTTCGCCGCCGATGCCATCGCCGCCGCCACCGGCCTGAAGGTGCGCATCGAGGTGGCGGTGCCGATCGAGCTGGAGGCGGCGCTGGACCGGCTCTGCCCCGTCGAGGATGCCGCCGCCCAGGGCGATGCCGAGACCGGAGCCGATCCGCTGGAGGAGGATGCCGAGCGGCTGAAGGACCTGGCCAGCGAGGCGCCGGTGATCCGGCTGGTCAACCAGATCATCGCCCGCGCGGTGGAGACCCAGGCGTCCGACATCCACATCGAGCCGTTCGAGGACGCATTGCGGGTGCGCTACCGCTACGACGGCGTGCTGCACGAGGCGGAGAGCCAGCCGCCGCGCCTGGCCGCGGCGATCACCTCGCGCATCAAAATCATGGCCCGGCTTGACATCGCCGAGCGCCGGCTGCCGCAGGACGGACGCATCCGGCTGGCGGTGCGCGGCCAGGACGTCGATTTCCGGGTCTCCACCGTCGCCGCGATGTACGGCGAGACAGTGGTGCTGCGGGTGCTCGACCGCAGCGCCGTGGTGTTCGACTACGCCCGGCTTGGCCTGTCGGAACGGGTGGTGGAGCGGCTGGCGCAGGCGCTGCACCTGCCCAACGGCATCGTGCTGGTAACCGGCCCGACCGGCAGCGGCAAGACCACCACGCTCTACACCGGCCTGCTGTCGCTCAATTCGGTGACGCGCAAGGTGGTCACCGTCGAGGACCCGATCGAGTACCAGCTGCGCGGCATCAACCAGATCCAGGTCAAGCCGCAGATCGGCCTGACCTTCGCCAGCCTGCTGCGCTCGATCCTGCGGCAGGACCCCGATGTCATCATGGTCGGCGAGATCCGTGACATGGAGACCGCGCAGATTGCGGTGCAGGCGGCGCTGACCGGGCATCTGGTGCTGTCCACGCTGCATACCAACTCGGCGGCGGCCAGCATCACCCGGCTGCGCGACATGGGGCTGGAGGACTATCTGGTCACCGCGGTGCTGCGCGGGGTGCTGGCGCAGCGCCTGCTGCGCCGCCTGTGCCCGGACTGCCGCCGCCCCGCCGAGGCGCCGCCCGGGCTGGTCGAGCGGTTCGGGCTTGATTGCTCGAACGGCCCGCCGGTGCTGTGGCACGCGGTCGGCTGCCCGCAATGCCGCGGCACCGGCTATCGCGGCCGCCAGGCGATCGCCGAGTTCCTGGAGCCGAACGACGAGACCACCCGGCTGGTGTTCGCCCGCGCCGACCACGCCGCGATCGAGCGCGCCGCCGTCGCCGCCGGCATGACGACAATGTTCCAGGCCGGACTGGAGGCGGCGCTGGCCGGCACCACGACGATCGAGGAAGTGGTGCGCAGCATCCGTGCAGAAGCCTGACGGGCCAAACCTGATGGGAGAATGGCGCTACACCGCGATCGACCGCGCCGGACAGACCAGCACCGGCCGTCTGGAGGCGGCCGACGAGGCCGAGGTGCTGCGCCATCTGCGCCGCCAGGGGGCTATTCCACTGCAGCTTGTCCCACCCGGCCGTCGGAACACCCTGGGCGGGCTGCTGGCGCTGGAGTTCGGCCGCGGCGATGCGCTGACCGCGCAGGACGTGACCACGCTGCTGCGCGAACTGGCGACCATGCTGGGCGCCGGCCAGGACCTCGACCGCGCGCTGCGCTTCCTGGTCGAGACCGCTGCCAACGCCCGCATCCGCCGGGTCGCCTCGGCGCTGCGCGAAGCGGTGCGCGACGGCAGCGCACTGGCCACGGCACTGGCCGCCCAACCGCGCAGCTTCTCGCGGCTGACCGTCGGCCTGGTGCGGGCCGGCGAGGCGGGCGGCACGCTGGCGCCCACGCTGGAGCGGCTGGCGACGCTAATGGAGCGCGAACGCAGCCTGGCCGCGACGGTGCAGTCGGCGATGATCTACCCCGCCCTGCTGCTGGCCGCCGCCACCGGCGCGGTCGCCCTGCTGCTGACCCAGGTGCTGCCGCAGTTCGTGCCGCTGTTCGAACAGAACGGTGCGCAGCTGCCGGCCTCAACCCGGTTGCTGATCGCCGCCGGCGATGCGGTGGCGGCCTACGGGCCGGCTGCGCTGCTCGGGCTGGCCGTGCTGCTGGCGGCCGCCAGCATGGCGCTGCGCCGGCCCGGACCGAGGCTGGCGTTCGACCGGCTGCGCCTGCGCCTGCCGCTGTTTGGCGGGCTGGCGCGCGAGGCGATGGCGGCGCGGCTGTGCCGCACGCTGGGCACGCTGCTGCAGAACGGCGTCGCGCTGATTCCGGCGCTGGCCATTGTGCGCGACGTGCTGGGCAATGCGGCCGGCGCGGGCGGGCTCGATCAGGCCGCGGTCAGCGCCCGCGGCGGCGCCGGGCTGGCCGGGCCGCTGGAGCAGACGAGGCTGTTCCCGGTCCGCATGATCCATCTGCTCCGTCTGGGCGAGGAAACCGCCCAGCTCGGCACGATGGCGCTGCGCGCGGCCGATATCCACGAGGAACGCACCCGCATCGTCACCCAGCGCCTGGTGTCGTTGCTGACGCCGGCGATCACCATCGTCATGGGTGCGGTGATCGCCGGCATTGTGTCGTCGCTGTTGCTCGCCATGCTCAGCCTCAACGATCTGGCGCAACAGTAGCCTGGCGCAACGATCCTCGGGTGCGGCACCCATAGGTCGATGCAGCCAAGCCGGCGCCCGGCTTCTCGCCTTCAAGAATGCGTCCGGGGCCGGGCCGCGTCGTGGAACGGGACCCGGGAGACTGTTGTTAGCACGTGATAAGGAACTTAATAGAACATTCAGAGAGTCGTCCTCAATTCGAAATTGTTGCCATCTAAACTATGCGTCGATGCGCAACAAAACAGGAGACGACCATGCAATCCGATCGGATGAAACGTCAAAAATTCAGGCAGAATTTGATGTCATGCGCCGCTCTCAGCGCAATGATCGCGAACACCATGGCGCCGGTTGCCGCGGTCGCCAACGATGGGAACGCTAATTCCCAGATCAAGCACGTCATTGTCATCATCGGCGAGAACCGAACTTTCGATCATATATTTGCCACCTACCAGCCGGTCAACAGAAACGAAAGCATCTCTAATCTTCTTTCGAAGAAGATCGTCAACGCAGATGGCACACCTGGGCCAAAATATTTCGAGGCACTGCAGTTTCAGGCGTTCGACACCACGAAATATGAGATGACTCCGCACAAGGTCCCCTATCTGACCTTGCCGCCCGCCCTCACCGGCGGCCCCTCGACCCCCTATGTGTGTACGGCGTTGGGCGTCACCACAGGCACGTCCTGCGTCAGCCCGGCGAATGAGACGGCGGCGCAGGCGATCGAAAACGGGCTGGCGAGCGATTATTACCAGTATATGCTGACCGGCGGAACCGGCCAGGCCGGCGGCGTACCGGACGCGCGCCTGAATTACCATGGGCATGACGCCAGCCATCTGCCGCCCGGGCCGTTCCAGATCACATCGGCCAGCTTTCCGTACGACGCGTATGCGGCGAGCCCGGTGCATCGCTTCTACCAGATGTGGCAACAGATGGATTGCGATGCCGGCGCCAGCCATTTCAATGGGGCGGGTTGCGCGTTGGATCTGTTCCCGTGGGTGGAAGTAACCGTCGGCGCGGGGTCGAACGGCAAGGCCCAGCCGGCGCCTTTCACCACGTCGACGACCGGCGAAGGCTCGACCTCGATGGGCTTCTATAACGTCCAGCGAGGCGACGCGCCCTACCTCAAATCGCTCGCCGACACCTATTCGATGAGCGACAACTTCCACCAGGCGGTGAACGGCGGAACCGGCGCCAATCACATCATGCTCGGCACCGGCGACGCGATCTGGTTCAGCGATGGCAACGGCCATGCGGCCGTGCCGCCGAACCATGGCGTCAATCCCAGCAATCCAGGCGTGCCGCTGGGCAGCAATCCGAACTCGCTGAGCGAAATCGAAAATCCCAACCCGCAGCCGGGCACCAATAACTATTACATCCAGGACGGCTATGGCGGCGGTTCGGGCGCACCGGGCGCCAGCACGAACTACGGCGGCGGCTCCTACAGCGAGTGTTCCGATCCCTCCCAGCCGGGCGTTCCGGCCATTCTGAACTATCTTGCCGCCCTCCCCCATCCGGTCAATCCGCGGTGCCAAAGCGGGCACTACTACCTGCTCAACAACTACAACCCCGGCTATTTCGGTGATGGCAGCAACGCCTACACCGACACAAACGCCAGCAACTATGTTTACACGATCCCGCCGTCGAATTTGCCCAACATCGGCGACCTGTTGAATCAGCATCAGGTTTCCTGGGCCTATTACGGCGACCAGTTCAACCGGTATCTCAACGACAAATATGATTTGAGCTCGTTGGATGCCTATTGCAACATCTGCAACTGGGCGCAATATTCGACCTCGATCATGACGAATGCGGCCCAGCGCACGGCGCATCTCAAGGACACGACCGACCTTTACACGGCGATCCAGAACGGGTCGCTGCCGGCGGTGTCCTACGTCAAGCCGAGCGGCGTCGTCGATGGCCATCCGGCGTCGTCCAAGCTCATCTTGTTCGAGGGCTTCGTGAAGAAGATCGTCGACGGGGTGAAGGCCAATCCGCAACTCTGGGCCGACACGGCGATTTTCGTCACCTTCGACGAGGGCGGCGGATACTGGGACTCGGGTTACGTGCAGCCGGTCGACTTCTTCGGCGACGGCACCCGGATTCCGATGATCGTGGTTTCCAAGTACAGCACCGGCGGTCATATCTCGCACACCTATACGGATCATGTGTCGATCGCGAAGTTCATCGAAGCGAACTGGCACCTCGGCCCGATCACCAATCGCAGCCGCGACAACCTGCCGAACCCGCGGACCGAGTCGAACCCGTATATTCCGGTGAATTCGCCCGCCATCGGTGATTTGACGGATCTGTTCAACTACGGCCACTAACTACCCAACGACGACCGGCAGGTCACCGTGTTGGCTGACTCAGACCTCCGGATATAAGGCCAGTGCTCTGACGCAGACGGCTGTTCCGTCGGCGTCAGAGCACGCGTATTGTAAAACCTATGCAACCGGTCCTGTTTGGGAGCCCCCCGCTCTGAGTCGCTCGACCGCCCAGCGGATGTCCGTGAGACGAGTCGGTCCCCGGCAGCGCTGCTCCAGACCCCCGCGCTTCGGTGCCGGCGGCTTCACGCTGCTGGAAACGGTCGTCGTCGTCGTCGTGCTTGGCCTGATGCTGACCATCCTGGCCGGCTTCACACCGCGGCGGTCCCCCCGGCTTGAGCTGGCAAATACCGCCGACACGGTCGCCGCCACGCTGCGGCTGGCGCGGGCGCGGGCGATCGCCTCGGGCCGGCCGGTCATGGTGCAGGCGGTGACGGTGCGGGCCGGCGGCAGCGCCCTGGTGGTGGACGGCGTGGCCCGCAAGCTGGCCGGTCCGGTCACCCTCGCCATGGCCGGGCCGGTGGTGATTCGATTTGCCCCCGACGGCAGCGCGTCCGGCGGCGCGGTGCGCGTGGCCGGCGAGTCGCAGGCAATGCAGGTAACGGTGGCGTGGCTGACCGGCCGGGTTGCGATCGCCGATGCCCGCTGAACCGGCGCCGCCACGCCACGCCGGCGGCTTTACCCTGCTCGAGGTGCTGGTGGCGTTCGTCATCGCCGCGCTGGCGCTGGCGGTTCTGTACAGTGGCGGTATCGAGGGCCTGGTCGCCACCCGCACCGCCACACGCCGCGACGAGGCGGTGGCGCGCGCCACCGCCCGGCTGGAGGCGATGTGCCACGGCGCCCGGCTGACGCCCGGGCTGCAGAGCGGCGACGATGGCAGCGGCTATTCCTGGCGCACCCAGGTGCAGGTGGCCGACAGCGCGTTGCTCGCGCGCGGCGGCGCCGACGATTCGCATCCGAAGCTGCGCCTGACGTTGTTCAGCGTCGGCGTCATGATCGCCTGGCCGGGCGGATTGCGTCCGCACGCGGTGTCGTTGGCGACGCGCTGCCTGGCGGCGGTGCCGGACAAGCCCGGCTGATGCGCGGCTTCACCCTGCTGGAGGTGCTCGCCGCGCTGGCTGTGCTCGGTCTGCTGCTGGCCGGCCTGTCGCAGGGCATGCAGTTCGGCCTGCGCGCATGGGACATGCAGGCGCGCGATGTGGCGTGGCGCAACGACATCGAGGCGGCCGACCGCAGCATCCGGCTGGTCATCGGGCGCCTCCGTTCCGCCGCGGAACTGCGCGACCGCCCGGCGCTGATTGGCGGTCCGCAAAGCTGCGAACTGGTTACCCTGCTGCCACCGCATGCCACCGACCTGGCCGGGCCGGTGGCGGCGCGGCTGGAAGTGGATGCCGCCCACCGTCTGGTGTTGCGTTGGCTGCCGGAGCCGCATGTCACCTGGTTCGGTCCGCCGGCACCACCGCAGGAGGCGGTGCTGCTCGATCGCGTCGAGCGGGTGGAGTTTGCCTACTGGAAGCAACAAGCCGGTGGCGGCGGCGGCTGGCAGCGCGCCTGGGGCGAGGCCGAGCCGCCGTCCCTGGTGCGGCTGCGCATCGTGTTTCCGCGCGGCGATGCGCGCCGCTGGCCCGATATCGTCGCGGCCCCCCGGCTGGATCGAACGTCGTCACGGTTCCTTCTTTTTCCAGTTCCGGATAATGTGAATATAGCGGGCAGATCAACCGGGCTGACCGACACACGACATGCTGGCTGAATTTTTTTCCTGGTGGGCGGGGCAACTCGCCGAGCTGGCGCGCCATGGGTTGCGTCCAGACGGCGCCGCACCGGCCGGGGAGCCGGATGCGCTGCTGGTCGTGCCATTTGGCGACCTTCCCGCCGAAATCATCGGGGTCGAACTGGTGCAGCGTCGGCGCGGCATGCTGGCGCCGATCGGGCGTTTTGTTCTGAATGGGGCGCCGCTGGACGGGGCGGCCGCGGCCCGGCGTGGGTCGGTGGTGCTGTCGCTGGCCGCGCAGCTGATATTGGCGCGTGAGGTGGCGCTGCCGCTGGCGGCCGAGCAGGGTCTGCAGACCGCGCTGCGCTGCGAGATGGACCGGCTGACGCCGTTCCGGCCGGACGACGTGTTCTGGGACTGCCAGAAGCTGCGGCGCGACCGCTCGCGGGGCGTGCTGCTGGTCGATCTGGCGGTGGTGCCGAAGGCGACGGTGGCGCCACTGCTGGCAGCGCTGCGCCGCGCCGGGCTGGCGCCGGTGGCGCTGGAAGGCATGCTGCCCGATGGCCGCCGGCGCCGCATCCCGCTCGGCCAGGCCGACCCGGAACGGGCGGCGCGGGCACGCCGGCTGATGTGGCTCGCCAGCGCGGCCTGCGCCGCGCTGGCACTCGCCGTGCTGGCAACGCCGGTGCTGCGGCAATCGCTCGCCTTGCAGGATGCCGAGGACCAGATCGCCGCGCTGCGTCCGCGCATGGCGACGGTGGATGCGCTGCGGCATCGCCTCTCCGGTGACGCCGGCGCGCCGGCGGCCGCGCGCGCCCATGCCGGCGACACGCTGCAGGCGCTGGCGATGCTGACCGATCTGCTGCCCGACGACACGTTCCTGTCCATGCTGTCCCTGCAACACGGAAGGCTGCGGCTGGAGGGCCAGTCGGCCGCTGCGACCCGCCTGATCGGCGCGTTGTCGGCGGAGTCGCACATCCGTAACCCGGGCTTCGCCGCCCCGATGCTGCGCAGCGATGCCGGCACCGATGTGTTCGCCATCGAGGCCGACTTCGCCCGGTGACCGCACTGCCCTCCCTTTTGTCCCCCGCCCTCGCCACGGGTGTGCGCGGCCGCGTGCTGGCGCTGGCGCTGGCGCTGCTGGTCGCCCTGTTGCTGTGGATCGGCCTGGTGGCGCCGCTGCTTGGCTGGTTCGATGAGCGCCAGGAAACGCTGCGGCGCCAGCAGGCGATCGGCCGCCGCATGGCCGCCCTGGTGCAGACGCTGCCGGACCTGCAGGCAGCGTCCGATGCGGCCGGGGCGCGCGCCGCGAGGCGGCGCGAAGCGCTGCTGGACGGCACCTCCGACGCGGTCGCCGCGGCCACGCTGCAGCAGCTTCTGGACGAGATGGCCAATCGTGCCGGCCTGCGCATCGGCAGCGTCGAGGTACTGCCGGCCGAACCGGCCGGGCTCTATCGCGCCATCGCGGTGCGGTTGACCGTGAACGCCCCGTGGCCGCCGCTGGTCACGCTGCTGCAGGCGATCGCGACGGCCAACGCGCCGATGCTGGTGGACAACCTGCAGTTGCGCAGCCTGCCGCGCAGCGCCACGGACACCGAATCGCCCATCGACGTGACCTTCAGCGTCATCGGCTACCGCAGCGCCAGGACGTCGGGCAGCGACGAGACGGCGGCGGTGGCGCCATGACCCGCGTGCTGCTGCTGTCGCTCGCCGTGGTGCTGTCGGTGGCGCTGGCGCTGGAGCTGGTGACCGGGCCAGACCCCGACGAAGACGGCCCCGCCCCGCCGGCATCGCTGGCTGCCGGTACTCCGGCCGCCGCGGCTGCCGCCGGCGCCCCCCCCCTTGGCAAGGATGGTGATGGCAAGGATAACACCAATGACGGTCTGGCCAGCCTGGTGCGGACCATGCTCGCGCGTCCGCTGTTCAACCCGAACCGCCGGCCGGCAGCGACCGCCGACGGCTCTGCCGCCGGTGCGTCCGATACCCTGCCCCGGCTGGCCGGCGTGATCGTCGGCCCGGGCGGCCGCCGGGCGATCTTCGCCCCTGCGGAGGGACGCCCGCTGGTCGTGCCGGAGGGCGGCCGCATCGGCCGTTACGTGGTGCGCTCGATCGTGCCCGGACAGGTGACGCTATCGGATGCCGAGCAGCAGCTCGTGATCCGTCCCAGCCATGCCAAGGGGACCATGCCGTGAGCGCCCACCGTCGTGCGTCGATGCTGCTGCTGGTCCTGCTTGCGCTGCCGGCGGGCTGCACCCAACCCAAACCGGCCGAGCTGGAGCCGTTGGCGCAACCGGTGGAGAACGTTGCCGCCTCTCCGCGCGTGCCCGGCAGTGTCGGCGCCCCGGTGGCTTTGCCGGCTCCCTCGGCCAGCTACGGCACAGCCCCGGCGGTTCCGTTGGGGTCGCCACGCGGCGAGGCGGGCGGCGGCGATTACTCGCTCGACTTTGCCGACACCGACGTGCGTGAGGCGGCCGCCCAGATCCTCGGCGGCATGCTGAAGCAGACCTACACGATCGATCCGGCGGTGCACGGCACGGTCACATTGCACACGGCGCGGCCGTTGTCGCGCGCCCAGCTGGTGCCGGCGCTGCAATCGCTGCTGAACGGCGTCGGCGCGACGCTCGTCGAGGCGGATGGCGTGGCGCGCGTCGTGCCCGCGGCGGCGGCGGGCACTGCCGGATCAACCGTGGTGCCGCTGCGCTACATCTCGGCCGAGGAACTGGTGAAAGTGCTGCAGCCGCTGGCCGGCCCGAACGCCCGCATCGCCGCCGAGCCGTCGCGCAATGCCGTGGTGATCGCCGCCGCCCCTGGCCAGATCGAGCCGCTGGTCGAGCTGGTGAGCAGCTTCGACGTGGACGAGCTGGCCGGCCAGTCCTACGCGGTGCTGCCGGTGACCTCGGGCAATGCGCGGGAGTTCGCCGAGGCGTTGCGCGCCGCGCTGCGCGGCCGCGCGGATGTGGCGCCGGTCCGGGTGGTGCCGCTGCCGCGCATCGACGCAGTACTGGTGGCCGCTCCGCAGCCCCGCTTCATCGAGGCGGCAAACCGGGTGTACGCGCTGGTTGAGCGCGAACGTCGCCGCACGGTGCGCAGCTGGCACGTCTATTACCTGCAGAACAGCCAGGCCGACGACACCGCCTACACGCTGCAGATGGCCTTCACCCCGAACAACGTGACGGCGCAGCCGACGAGCCAGACCAGCGCGCGGCAGCACCGTCTGGGCAGCTCGTCCATCCAGTCCGGCAGCGGCCAGAGCGGGCTCGGCGGCGCCGGCGGCATGAGCAGCGGTATGGGTGGCGGCATCAGCAGCGGCGGCCTGGGCGGTGGCATGGGCAGCGGCACCAGCGGCAACTCGGCCCTCGGCGGCGCCGCCGCGGGCGGCAGCGGTTCCGATACCCGCGGCGGCGCCACCACCGCCTCCCCCGCGGCCACCGGCAACCCGCTGCTCGGCGGGCTCGACCAGAGTCCGGGCGGGGACAGTCCCGACACGATGCGCATCCTGCCCAACCCGCAGAACAACGCGGTGCTGGTCTATGCGACGTCGCAGGAGGAAGAGACCGTGGTGGCGATGCTGCGCAAGATCGACATCCTGCCGCTGCAGGTGCGCATCGACGCCACCATCGCCGAGGTGACGCTGAACGACCAGCTGCAATACGGCACGCAGTTCTTCTTCCAGGCCGGCGGCATCAACGGCATGCTCAACTTCGGCAACATCAGCAGTGTCGCCGGCACCCTGGCCTCCACCGCGCTCAGCACCAGCTTCCCGGGTTTCGTGCTGGGCGGCAACCAGAACGGCGGCGGGCCGATGGCCATCTCCATGCTGCAGGCCGTCACCACGGTGACCGTGCTGTCCTCGCCGCAGATCATGGTGGTCGACAACCAGCCGGCGCGGCTGCAGGTCGGCTCTCTGGTCCCGTATCTGTCCCAGCAGCAGCAATCCGCCGTGGCAGGCTCGAACGTGGTGAACTCGATCAACTACCAGCCGACCGGGGTCATCATGGAGGTCACGCCGCGGGTCAACAGCGGCGGGCTGGTGACGCTCGACATCGACCAGGAGGTCAGTGAGGTCGACACCAGCGCGCCGACCACCGCCGGCATCCAAAGCCCGCAGTTTCTGGAGCGCACCGTCACCTCGCGCGTCGTGGTGCAGGACGGGCAGACCGTCGGCCTGGCCGGGCTGATCCGCGATAACCTCAGCCGCGGTAACCAGGGCATTCCGTGGCTCAAGGACATCCCGCTGCTCGGCGTGCTGGCCGGCCAGCAGAACAACACGCGCGAACGGACCGAGCTGCTGGTGCTGATCACCCCGCACGTCATCCACGACCAGCGCGACGCGCGGGCGCTGACCGAGGACATGCGGGAGGGACTGCGCAACGCCGCGACCGCACCGGCGATGCTGAACAAGCTGCCGGTCTCCGGGTCGGACGATCCGAACGCCAGCCTCCGCGCCCGCGTGCGCCAGTGGATCGATCCCTGACCGGTGACCGCCCGACCTCCGCGCGGCTTTGCATTGCTGATCGTCCTGTGGACGGTGGCGCTGCTGGCCCTGCTCGGCGCCCATATCACCGCGACCGCCCGACAGGCGGCATCGCTCAGCCTGTTGCTGCAGGGCGCCGCCGCGGCCGAGGCGCTGGCCGATGGCCTGGTGGACGAGGCGATCTTCCGCCTGCTCGACCCCTCGCCGCGCGGCTGGACGGCCGACGGCGTGCCGCGCACGGTCCGGCTCGGCGGTGGCATCGGCGAAGTGGTGGTGCTGGACCATGCCGGACGGGTCAACCCGTCCCTGGCGACTCCGGAACTGCTGACAGCCTTGCTGCGTCACGACGGGATGGAGGAGCAGCGCGCCGTCCGGCTCGCCGGTGCCATCATGGACTGGCGCACGATCGGCGAGAGTCCGTCGCCGGGCGGAGCGAAGCTCGCCCAGTACCGCGCCGCCGGCCTGCCCTATGGCCCGCCGCACGAGGCTTTCCGCAGTCCCGAGGAACTCGGCCTGGTGCTGGGCATGACGCCTGATGTGCTGGCGCGCCTGCAGCCGCATGTGTCGGTCTGGACCCGCGGACAGATCAACCTCGCGCGCGCCGACCCGGTGGTGGTGCAGGCGGTGCAGGAAACCAGCGGCATGACCAGCCGCCAACTGCAGCAGGCGCCGGCGGGAGAGGTCGCGCCACTGGTGGCGGAGATCATCGCGCGGGTGACCCTGCGCGAGGCGCAGGCGGTGCGGCGTGTCGTGGTGCGCGTCGATCCCGCCGGGGCGGACACGCCGCAGCCGTGGCACATCCTCGCGTGGCAGTGATGGCGTTATGGATCTGATCGGTTTCGATCTGGCCAGGCTGGCGCCGCTGCTGGCCGCGCCGGTGGTGGGAAGCTGGCTCGGCGTGCTGATCCGGCGGCTGCCGCGCGGCGCGCCGGTGGCGCTGGCGCGCTCGCGCTGCGAGGCGTGCGGCACCGTGCTGGGACCGCTCGAGCTGGTGCCGCTGCTGTCCTGGCTGTGGCTGCGCGGGCGCTGCCGCCATTGCCGGGCAACGATCGACCGGTTCCACGTTGCCATCGAGCTGGCGGCGACCGGGGTCGCCGCCTGGGCAGTGTGGGTCGCCGGCGACGACACCCTGCGAGCGTGGCTGGGCTGCGGGCTCGGCTGGACGCTGCTGGCGCTGGCCTGGATCGACCTGGAATGGTTCATCCTGCCGGACGCGCTGACGCTGCCGTTGCTGCTGGGCGGCCTGGCGGCGACCTGGCTCGCCGAGCCCGACGCACTGGCCGACGCAGCGCTGGGTGCTGCGCTGGGCTGGCTGGTGTTCGCTGCAGTGGCGGCCGGCTACCGCGCGCTGCGGGGCCGCGACGGCCTGGGCGGGGGCGACGCCAAGCTGCTGGCAGCGGCGGGGGCCTGGCTCGGCTGGCAGGCACTGCCGGAGGTCATGCTGCTGGCTGCGCTGGCGGCGCTCGGCGTTGTCGGCACGGTGCGGCTGGCGCGCGGCCAAACGTCCAACGGCGGGAAGCTGGCGTTCGGCCCCTGGCTTGCCCTGGCCACCTGGCTGGTGTGGCTCTACGGCGATATGCCTGGTTGAAACCGGTCACCGGGTCGCTTAGCTGACCCGGGTGGCGGATGTAAGGCCTGATTCGCAGGAAGCGGACCATCCTGTCTCCTGCACCGCCGCTTGTGGTGGTGGGGAGCCTGCGGGGCTTTCGCGAGGTCCTGATCTGCCTTACTTTCTTCATAAAGCACCAGGAGATTGCCGGCGTGTTCACGGCCACCACGCCCAACCTGCCGGGCGGCCAATCGAAGACTGAGGAGCACATTTCGACGATCACCGACCTGATCATTCCGCTCCGCGACGTTGAGATGTACGATGAGATGCGGCGTGGTGTCACCGTTCTGAACATGCGCCGCTCGCGCCAAGACCAGGACATTCGCGAGTTCGCCATCGATGCGCGCGGCATGCGTATCGGCAGGCCGTTTCGCGACGTAACCGGCATTCTGGCCGGCGGTCCCCGCCATGCCGGCAGCGCAGCGATCGATATCGTCGGCAACATTCGCCGATGAATAACGCCGTGGCAACAGCGCATACCATCCTGGTAACCGACCCCGATCCCTTGGCGCTGGCAACGACGATCGAAATCCTTGAGAACGCCGGCTATGCTGCGCTTCATGCAGTGGACGGTGCAGGCACACTGTCCCAAGTGCGTGCACACCGTCCGTCACTGGTGCTGCTGGAGATCGACCTTCCCGACATTAATGGCCTGGAGGTGCTGCGCCAGATTCGCGCCGAGACGACGCTGAATGCGGTGTCCGTCGTGTTGCTCAGCGCGCCTGCCACCTCTGCGGACCAGCAAGCCTTTGGGCTCGATTGCGGCGCCGACGGCTACATCATTCGCCCGGTGGCCAAGGTGGAACTGCTGGCGCGCATTCGCGCCCAACTGCGCCAGCACCACCGCATCGAAGGTTGCCTGGCCAGCGAGGCCCGAATCCGCATGCTGATCGAGCAGCAGGTGGATGCCGTGCTTGTGGTCGACCGCCTGGGCATGATCCAGTACGCGAACCTGGCAGCCGGCGCGTTGTTTGGCCGTCGGCCGGTCAACCTTGAGGGAACCCCTTTCGGGTTTCCCATCGTCACTGCCGACGGCGCCACAGCCCAGGAACTGGACATCCCTCGCGGTGACCGGCAGTCCGTGGTGACCGAGATGCGTGTCACGCCGGTTGAATGGGAAGGACGCCAGGCGTGGATCGCGACCTTGCGCGACATCACGGCGCGGCAGATGGCCGAACAGGCTGGTCGCGAAAGCCAGGCCTTGCTGGATATGGCGACCAAGGTCGCGCATCTCGGTGCCTGGAGCATTGATCTCGTGACCGGCACAAGAATCTGGTCCGACAAAACGCGCGAGATTTTCGATGTCGCTCCGGGCGCGACCCTGCCGCTCTCAGACATCGTCGCGCTGATAGCACCGGAACAACGCGCCGTCGTCCTCCAAAGCTTCGATGCCTGCGTCCGCAACGGAACACCGTTCGAATTCGAAACGGAGCTGACGACCATCACGGGACGGCATATGTATCTGCGCGGTCTCGGTGAGGCGGTACGCAACGAGGCAAAGCGAATCGTCCGCGTGCAGGGGGCATTTCAGGATATCACGCATCAGAAGCAGGTTGAACAGCAGATCGCCCGAAGCGAACGTCGCTTTCGTGAGCTGACCGAAGCGATGCCGATGATCGTCTGGACGGCAACGCCAGACGGTGCCGTGGACTATTTTAATCAGCGCTTCTTCGAGTATACCGGCGTCTCTCCTGACCAACCAGTGGACCGGTGCTGGCAGCAGACGCTGCCACACGCGGACCTTGAGCGCTGCGGGCCGGCCTGGGCGCAAGCCTTGCAAACCGGAGACACCTTCGAGACCGAGTTTCGCATTCGCCGTGACAGCGATCAGAGCTTCCGTTGGCACTTTGTCCGGGCCGTCGCGATCCGGGAGCACACCGGCGCCATCGTCAGGTGGTACGGAACCGCCATGGATGTGCACGCATTGCGGATGTTGCAGGAAAAGGCGGAGCAACTGGCCGAGCGGCTGACCCAGGCGCGGGATCAGGCAGAGCAGGCAAGTCTGGCGAAATCCCGGTTCCTGGCGGGAATGAGCCACGAACTTCGTACCCCGCTGAACGGTGTGCTTGGCTATGCGCAGCTGCTGCACCTGGAAGGTGGCTTGACTGCGTCCCAATCGGCGCGCGTGCGCGGCATGCTGGATGCGGGGACGCATCTGCTCGGAATGATCAACTCTGTGCTGGACTTCTCGCAAATCGAAGCCGGCCGGCTTGAGCTCCGTCCATGCGCCGTTGACCCGAGGACGACGGCACGCGCCTGCCTTGACGTGGTCCGTCCTGCGGCAGAAGCGAAGGGTCTCACGCTGCACCTGGTCGAAATGCCGGACGTGCCCCGGGTGGTGACGGCTGACCCGACGCGATTGCGCGAGGTGCTGCTGAACCTGCTCGGTAACGCCGTGAAGTTCACCGCCCGGGGTTCGGTGGAGTTCCGCCTGCAGGTCGCAACGGACGCGGCCGCGCTGCGGGTCGAAATCGTGGACACTGGCCCCGGCATTCCAGCCGACGTCCGCCAACGGCTGTTTCAGGACTTCGAGCGGCTCGGCGCCGACTCCAACGGCGCCGTCGAGGGCGCTGGCCTCGGTCTGGCCATCTCGGCCCGGCTCATGTCCTTGATGGGCGGCAAGCTTGGCCACCAGGAAAACCCGGCCGGTGGCAGCGTATTCTGGCTGGAGCTGCCCTTGACACCAATGGCCGCTGCATCTGTTGTTGCCGCCGTACCCGACCGGCGGCCGCGCCTGGAGCGGCAACTTCACCTGCTGGTTGTCGACGACGTTGCGATGAACAGGGAAATTGCCAGCGCCCTTCTGCAAGCTGCCGGTCATGAGGTCGTCTGTGCAGAGAGCGGTCAAGAGGCAGTCGAGGCGGCCGCTGCCGGCGGGTTTGACGCTGTCCTGATGGACCTTCGAATGCCCGGAATGGACGGGTTTGAGGCGGCTCGGCGCATTCGGGCACTCACGGGTGTGCACGGACAAGTTCCGATTATTGCCCTCACCGCTCAAGTATTTGCCGAGCACGTCGAGGCGTGCCGCCGCGCCGGCATGGACGGTCACCTGGCAAAACCCTTCACCCAGGATGCACTGCTCGAGGCAATCGCGCACGTGGTGACCGTAGCGCAAGCGCGCCGCAGGACCATTCCGGCTTCATCGGACGTGACAATGGCCACGCTGGCCGCACCAGACACCGATCCGGCGGTCGCGGCTGTGCCGATTGCTGCGGTATCCTCATCCTCCACCAAAGGATCGGACCTGTCAGTCTGCGATCAGGCGTCGTTCGAGTACATTACGGCTTTCCTTTCATCTGAGTCGGTTACCACGTACATGCAGTCCCTCGCCGCGCGTGCCGCCGCGCTCCTGCATGCGCTACGCGAGCCGGTATCTCCGGCGGCTGGCTCCGATGGTCTTGCTGCGGCTGCGCACAGCCTTGTGGGCATTGCCGGGATGTTCGGCTTCCGGCGTCTCGCCCTTGCCGCGCGTTCCTACCAGCGAGCGGTCGAGACCGCGTCGCTGGAAACCCCCTCCCTCATCGATAATCTTGTTGGTGCGATTGAGGCGTCTCTTCTTGAGATAGAGCGTCGCGTTCTTGCCGGTAAACGCCGGGAGGAAAACGCATCAGCGCGCCAGGCAAAACGTTCGGTCCGCAGGTCCCCATTACCTCAGTCGGGTGATAGATCTCATGGACAACCTAATTTGACAAAACCACAATCCCGCCGGGCGAAGCAGCGCCCTGATGTGGTAGGCGAGCCGGGGGCCTGAGATGGCCGCCCCTGGGAATAGCCGGTGTGAAACCGCCGCCACAACAATGGTCGCGTTCGCCAGCGGCAGAGGGATCTGCGGCAGCACCGCGTATGCGAAGCCGTCGGCCAACTGCGGCCAAGTCAGCCAGACCAGGCAGGTGGATGCCAGAATCGGGTTCTCCTCTGGCACCGTCTCCCAGACGGGCGCGAAGGCGTCCGGTGCTTGCCTGGCAGGCGGAAAATTCACTTCCGCGTTATGATTTCAAATCGATGTTGAGGCGGACCACGTCGTAAGCTACGATTTAGAAGACGGACTGGGCACTAACGGCGTTGCCTTATTCACGATGATCTCGTGGTTGCGCGCTTGGACGGCAGGGTGGCGGCGAGGTTCTGCCGTTGGCTTGCCGACGATACGCTGCGGCGCGAGCCAGCCCCGTCGGCACGAGGAAGGGGAGTTCGGCGAACGTTCCGCGCAGCTTCGCAGTCAGTTGACCTCTTTTCAGCCGTTATCGGGGGGACAAACGCGCCTTGTTGTCATCACCAACCTTATCTCTGGCGCGGTGGACCCAAGTTGCCGGCCAATTTTCTGGCGGCCGCGCTGGTGTCGCCAACAATGCGGGACCTGTGGCGCAATATGTTGGCCTGATCGTTTAGCCATTATCGGTGAATCCCGTGCCACCGCCGTCACATCGCCTCTTCCGACAAGAAGCAATTGACTTCCAGCAGTCCGCCCGTCAGTGGGGGGAACTGTCACTTGTTCAGCCGATGTCTACCAAGCTACTTGCTTGGCTGCTTATTGTTACCGTTGCTTCCCTGGCTGGGTTCCTGTTCGTTTCCGAGTACACCCGCAAGGAAACGGTACTCGGCTATTTAACCCCGACCGCGGGCACAGCGAAAATTTTTGCGCCGCAGCAAGGCAGCATTCGCACTGTTCTAGTCGCGGAAGGCCAGGAGGTTGAACAGGGGCAGCCGCTGCTCACGGTCGAGACCAGCCAACTGGCTGGTAATGGCGCCGATGTGAACACCACGTTGTTGGCCACGCTCAAGCCGCAAAGGGATTTGATCACCCAACAGATCGCTGCTGAGGAACAGCGTACAGGTTCCGAGAAAGAGCGCCTGGCCACAATGGTCGCCGGACTGGAAGCGCAGGTTCAGCATCTGCAAGCCAGAGTCGCCAACCAGTTGGAACTCATCCGCCTGGCCCACAGCGACGTTGATGCCGCCAATAAACTTGAAGCACAAGGACTGTTCTCCGCAATCGAAGCGCGGCGGCGACGTGCGGCTCTCCTGGAACAATTCCAAGCGTTGGATACATTGTACCAACAACTGGCGGCACAGGAGAACCAACTCGTCGAAACCCGTGCCACGTTGCAGCAATTGCCCATTGTAATGGAACAGAAAGTACAGAGCCTTCGTAACGAACTGTCGTCCGTCACGCAACGCATCGCCGAGATCGAAGCGCGCCGGGCCTACGTCATCCGCGCTCCCATTGCCGGACGGGTTTCGGCACTCCAAGCCACCGTGGGGCAAACGACCGACGGGCGCCGACTGCAACTGGAGATCGTCCCGCTCGACAGTGTCCTACAGGCAGAAATGTTTGTTCCGACGCGGGCTATCGGCTTCGTGCAACCTGGGCAGCAGGTTCGAATCATGTACGAAGCCTTTCCCTACCAAAATTTTGGAACCTATCGCGGCAAAATTACGAAAGTGTCACAGACGATTCTAACCCCATCTGACGTTGAAGGACCTCTCACCCTAAAGGAACCTGCTTATCGGATAACGGTTTCACTGGAGCGCTCTGATATCACGGCCTACGGAAAACGAATTTCGTTGCAGTCTGGCATGTTGCTGAGAGCTGACATTATTTTGGATACCCGCAGATTAATGCAATGGCTGCTCGATCCTATACTAAGTGTCCGGACCTAATCATGGCAGAGACTCATAGAAGATTTACCTGGCGCGGTTGGCTTCCGGTCATTATGCAGACCGAAGCGTCCGAATGCGGGCTCGCCTGTTTGGCTATGATAGCATCCTACTACGGCCATCGCCTCGATCTAAATACGCTCCGTCGCCAGCATCCGGTTTCACTGACGGGCGTGACCCTGCGTGGCTTGATCCAAATTGCGAATCAACTGCATCTGAGCGGTCGGCCGCTGCGTGTTGAGATCGAGCACTTAGGACAATTGAAGCTGCCCGCGATCTTGCACTGGGACATGAAACATTACGTAGTGCTCAAATCGGTCGGGCATCTGGGCATTGTTGTGCATGACCCGGCCCACGGCGAGAGATCTTTTTCCTTTGCCGATTCTGCCAAGCATGTCACGGGCGTGGCGCTCGAGTTAACGCCAACTGAAGGATTTACTCCCAAGGATGAGCGTGCACGACTGCCATTCTCGGCTTTCCTGACCAACATGCAGGGGCTGACGCATGGGTTCGTGCAGATTTTTGTCCTGTCTCTTCTGCTGGAAGCCTTCGTCGTCGCCAGTCCATTTTATATGCAGCTCACCTTGGATGAGGTGATTGCACGTGGCGACATAGACCTGCTTGTCGTGCTGGCGCTCGGCTTCGGATTGCTCACGGCAGCCAGGGTTGCAACGAATACGATTCGTTCCCTGGTGCTTGTTTTCGTGCAGAACTTCCTGCATTTTCAAATGAGCGGCCGACTGTTCCACCATTTAATCCGATTGCCGCTTTCGTATTTTGAGAAACGCCATGTCGGCGACGTTCTGTCCCGTTTTTCGTCCATCGAGCCGATCCGCAACCTCATGGCGGAGGGCATGATCACGGCGCTGATCGACGGCGTCATGGTGGTCGCCACACTGACAATGATGTTCATCTACAGCCCGCTATTGTCCGTTGTGGTGCTGGTAGCAGTGGTCTTGTATGCGTGCTTTCGTATAATATTATATCGGTCATTTCGTCAGCGCAGCTCAGACCTAGTCGAGAGCCGGGCCGTGGAAGCCTCGATGTTTATTGAGACTCTGCGTGCGATTCAGAGTCTAAAGCTCTTCAACCGCGAGAGCGACCGCGAAAGCCAATGGCTTAATCGATTTTCCGACGTGCAGAGCGCCAGTGTTCGACTAAGCCGCGCGCGCATCACATTTTCGGCGATCAATGAAATTCTGTTCGGACTAGAAAATATCATCAGCGTCTATCTGGCTGCGAACCTGGCTCTGCAGAACGTTTTGACTGTCGGCATGATTTTTGCTTTCATGAGCTATAAGCAAAATTTTTCCGGCAAAACGATACTTCTTATTGAAAAGGCACTGGATTTTCGGCTGCTGGACTTGCATCTTGAGCGAATTGCCGACATCGCGCTGACGCCGCTTGAGTCGGGACATGATTGGCAGACTTCCTATATGCGGACGATTCGTGGCGCGATCGAACTCCGGAATGTCTTTTTCCGCTATGCGGAAACCGAACCCTATGTCCTGGAAGCCATCAACCTCAAGATCGAGGCAGGTCAGTTTGTGACGATTACTGGCCCGTCCGGAGGAGGAAAGACGAGCCTGATCAAAATCATGCTGGGACTTCTTGAGCCCACGAGTGGTGAGGTTTTGATCGACGGGGTCCGGTTATTGACGTTGGGACCTAAAGCCTATCGTGAACAGATAGGAGTCGTGATGCAAGAAGACCAGTTGTTGTCTGGTTCGCTGGCGGACAACATATGTTTCTTCGACCCTGTCTTCGACCAGGAGCGGATGATTGCCTGTGCGAAGCTGGCATGTATACATGATGAGATTATGGCGATGTCCATGACATATAGCAGCTTGGTTGGGGATATGGGGAGTTCCCTGTCAGGCGGCCAGAAACAACGGGTCCTGCTGGCGCGTGCGCTGTATCGGCAGCCGCAAATTCTGTTCATGGACGAGGGCACTGCCCATCTGGACATCGAGAACGAGCGGAGGATCAACGAGAATCTGCGGCGATTGCGGATCACCCGCGTCAACGTGGCGCATCGGCAGGAGATCGCCAGTGGGGCTGACTGCGTTTTCTGGGTTGCAAAGACGGTGCACATCGTCAGCCAGGAAGCGGCTCCAGAGGCAATTGTCGACGGCAGACGGGACACTGTGACGGAACCGGTTAGAGCATTTCCGTCCTGACCGGAATCGCGGCCGTACCGCCGTGAGCACTCGCGCCGCCGCGCGGCTACGGACACGATTGAGAGCCTGTTTGACTATCCCATAGACGCTTTTTCGCGGCAGTAGGCGCGAAGGACGCGGTGGACATTGGCAATCTCGACCGCATCTTCTGCGGCGGCTGGACTTTGTTCCAAATTACGAGTCAGGCGGCGGTAACGA
>CAIXDS010000280.1 GCA_903918195.1 uncultured Acetobacteraceae bacterium
CAGGCAAGATAGACGCGGACGCCAGGCGGTGCGGCGATCATGACCGTTCCAGCGCGGCCAAAACCCGCCGCAATGCAGCCCCATCCACCTTCGCATCCACACGCACCGACACGCCCCGCGACAGCGTAATCTCGATCCGCCCGTCCGGCTGAGTGGGTAAGGGCATTGCAGGTGGCACGGTCGGCGGCGCCGGTGGCCCCAGCTCCGGCGCCGCCAGACGCGGAGGACCGGCCACGACGTCGACGCGCACGAAGCTTGGTTTCGTGTCGGACGTGGTACCAAGAGCGTTCCGTAGCGACTCCTGCCGCCAGGTGTAGAGCTGGCCAGTGCTGATCCCATGCTTGCGGGCCACTGTGATCGGCGACGCGCCCGGCTCCAGGCTTTCCGCCGCGATCTCACGCTTCTGTTCCGGCGTCCAACGCCGCCGACGCTCGCCGCGCGTGATGATCTCGATGCGCTGTTTGCGAGCGCTCGTATGATCACTCGTACGAGCGTTCTCAGACTCCGACACCGCGTCCAGCATCCTGTCGTCCTCTTCCAAGGACGACAGGTGACCTCATTTTCCCCGCATTCCGCAACGTGTCGGCGCCACCCCGCTTACTTTGGGGCCGCTCTAACCGCCTCATATCATAGCAAATATACCAAACAGATTAAGGGCACCCCGACTGACAGCGTGGCGCTGGCAAAGCCGTTCGATCACCCGGCTCGAACGCACAACTTGTGAATAGGCATAGATCAACAACGCCGGCAGGACCTGCGGCGCGAACGGCGCCTGTCCCGCGCGGCCGAGCTTGTAGCTGACCTCGAACTTCGAGAGGTCCGTCAGGGCCACTGCTTCCACGATCAGGTGGACGATGTCGTTCTCCGGTTGTCACTCCATCATGCCGGCTGGCAGCACCGCTTGTTGGCGTCGTTCCAGTCTGCGGAAGTGCTGGGCCATTGGTCGGTCCGTGTCGCTGGGTCACACCGATGGAATCTTGCCGAGTCACTGCAGTCAATGGCGGACTGCTCCAGGAGCGGCACCAATCGCGTTGCGGAGGCGAATTGTTCAACAGCCGCCGAGCGCACCGATGTAGCCGGCGGCGACCCCGGGTTCGGCCAGCAGCGCCGGCGCCGCCGGGATCTCGCTGGACTTCTCGGCGATGTGGACGTTCAAGCTGCTCCGTCCGGTCAGACGACGACGCTCGGCGGCGAATGCAGCCAGCGCATCGAAGCGCTCGGTCGGCAGAGCTTGATCACTCATCTCGTCGCGGCGATCGAGAAAGCGATACTTTTCCGAGCCGAGGCGATGATAAGGCAGAAGCTCAAAGGATACGGACGGAAGCCGCGCCAGAAAGGAAAGGATCGCGCCGATTTCGGCTTCGTCGTCGTTGAAACCCGGGATCACCGGTGTGCGCACAGTCACGGCGAGACGGGGAAAGGCGTCCGCGAGGCGCTCTAGGTTGCTGAGGATGGCGCGATTGTTGCCCCCGGTCCATGCGATGTGCCGATCCGCGTCGATCGCCTTGATGTCGAAATAGATGGCGCCGCTCAGTTCCGCAGCTGCGGCAAGCGTTTCCCATGGCACGAGGCCGCAGGTCTCGACGGCGGCGTCGATATGCCGCCGTTTCGCCTCGCGCAGCAGGGCGAGGGCGAATTCTTCCTGCGCCAGAGGTTCACCACCGGACAGCGTCATGCCCCCGCCCGACCGGACATAGAACGGCCAATCCGTCTCGACCTCGTCCAGCACCTCGGATGCGCTCCGCCGCGTGCCATAAAGGTGCAGCGCCAATGCCGGGCACTTCGCGGCGCACGCGCCGCAAGCCGTGCAGTTGTTACGGTCGATCGCGGGTGCGCCGGCCGCCGGCAGCCGCAACGCTCCTTCGGTGCACACTCCGGTACAGTACGAGCAGGTTTCGATGCCCAGGCAACGTCGGACATTGCGGGCGATCTCCGGCTTCCGTCGCTGGGATTCGGGGTTGCCGCACCAACGGCAGCGCAACGTACACCCCTTCAGAAACACCAGGGTGCGAATGCCCTCGCCATCATGCAGCGAATACCGCTGTACATTGAAGACGATGCCAGTTGGCGACCCGTCCTTGCGTCGCGCCAGCGCAGTCACAGCGAGCCGTGCGCAGTTCTGGCGATCAGATCGTTCTGCAGGTCCGGTGACAAATCGACGAAATAGGCGCTGTAGCCGGCGATGCGCACGATCAGGTTGCGGTACTTGTCCGGCTCCCGCTGGGCCGCCAGCAGCGTGTCGCGGTTCACGACATTGAACTGCACGTGCCAGAGCTTGAGGTCACAGAACGTCCGGATGAAATTCGCCAGCTTGCGCGTTCCGGCCTCCCCCTCCACGCATTTCGGCGTCAGCTTGATATTCAGCAGCCGCGCTGCGCGTTCGCGATAGCCGTAATTCTTGGTGGCGTAATTGGAAAGCAGGATCGCGGTGGGACCGTTGACATCGGCGCCGTGGGAGGCGGAGGAACCGTCGGCGAGCGGCGTGAACGCATGGCGACCATTGGGGGTGGCGCTCACCACCTTGCCGAACGGCACGTGCGACGTGAATGGCACGTAGCGGATGTCATTGTGGATTCCGAGCTCCCGCGAATACTTGCGGCTGTATTCCAGGAAGGCGCGATCGATCTCGCGGGCGATCTCGTCCGCGTAAGGGTCGTTGTTGCCGTAGCAGGGGGCGCTCCTGAGCAGCAGCCGTAGCGGCGCCTGGCCCGCGAAGTCGGTGCGCAGCGCCTCGATCAGCTCGGCCATCGACACGCGCTGTTCTTCGAACACCAGCTTCCTGATCGCGGCAAGCGAGTCCACGACGGTGCCGAAGCCGATGCATTCGAAGTAGCCGAGGTTGATGCCCCCGGGGATCTGCGGCGTATGCAGGTCGAGGCAATGCTCCATGCAAAGGTCGTGCAGCGCTGAGCCCATCGGCTGGGCGAAGTGTCGTGCCCTCAGGCCGCAGACGATGTATTGCTGGGTGAAGGCAGTCTTGCAGAACAGGAGCTGCTGGGTGAGGTAGGCGTTCCACATTTCCTCCCAGCTCCGGAACGAACGCGGGTCGCCGGTGGCGGCGCCGAGCCGGCGTTCGCCAAATTTCAGCATCCGCCCGTCGAACAGCGCCATCTCGAGCGCGGCGGCGAAATTGATGTAGGCTCCGCCGGAGGTGTAGGTGTCGCGATTGGGCATGCGCGCCTCCGCGCAACCCGAGACGGCGTAGTCATAGGCTTCGCCGAAGCTCGCCCCCTTCGAGACATACAGCGGCACCACCTCTTCGTCATTGATCAGCTTGGGAAAGCCCGAGCCTTCCTTGATCGTCTCGGCCACCTCGCGGAGGAACCGCTCGGGCGAGCGTGAATGGATGCGCGCCGCAAGATCCGGATAGTGGAGCGGGAACTCCTGCTTCGATTTCAGGAACAGATAGGTAAGTTCGTTGGTTGCGTCCCGCCCCTCCCGGGTCTGGCCGCCGATCGTCACCGCCTCCCAATGGGCGTAGCCCTCGTTGAAGGCACCGCCAGTGGGCGAGATGTAGAGGTCGACGAACTGCGCCATGCCGACCCACATGCATTCGATCAGTTCCAGCACCCGCTCGTCGGTGATGCCTCCGGCATCGATGTCGGCACGGTAGTAGGGATAGAAATACTGATCCATCCGCCCGTTGGAGATGATCGTGCCGGTCTTCTGTTCCAGGCGCGAGAACATCTGTGTGAACCACTGGCTCTGCACCGCCTCGTGGAACGTCCGTGCGGGGTGCTCCGGTACGCGCTCGCAAATCCCGGCGATGTCGTCGAGTTCCTGCCGCCGCCGCGGATCGCTCTCATTGCGGGCAAGCTTGCGGGCGAGCGCGGCGTGCCGGTGTGCCCACAGAATGATCGCCCCGCTGACGAGCACCACCGCCTCGAGGAATGGCTTCTTCTCAACCTCGTCGCGGGGGCTCAGTGGATCGAGGGCGTCGAGCCGCGCCTGCGCCTCGCGCTGGATATCGCCGAAACCGCGCTTCAGTACCTTTTCGTAGTCATGCACCCACTGGATCGACGAGCGGAAGGACGATGTCTCGTTGACGATGAAGCGGGAGACCAGTCCCTCCGGGGCGTCGTAGGTGAACTTGTGGATGTCCGGCGGTAGCGCCATGTTGAGGGCCTCGTGGTAGGTTCTGCCCTTCCAGTAGGGGGCGATCTCCGCCTCGACGATGCGCGCATCCTGTTCCGAGATGCCGAACGGCGCGCCGATCCGGTGCGGCATCTCCCGTACCGCCTGGCCAAGGAAGTCGCCGTCCAGTTCGGGATACAGGATGCCGTAGCGTCCGGGCTTGCCGATGCGGCCGGCCAGCAACTGGTTATCGTCGATGCTGACGGTGATGTTCTCGGCGATGTGGTGCAGCGCTTTGGCCCAGCGCAACACCAGCGGCTGGCCCTCGGTCTGCCGGAACGATTGCGTGAAATACAGCGCCCGCTCCACGTCGATGGTTGGGCGAGTCCCTTCGAAACCGTCAAGGATGGTGAAGGCGCGGGCGTGACTGTCGCGAAACCGGTCGGTCTGCCCGGAGATACGGTTGAGAACCCGTTGCTCCTGGGAGGAAAGCGTCTGGATGTCGGCGATGTCATGCGGTGTCATGGGAGCCTTCGGCGCTTTTGGGCGTGGACGGCAAGGCGGCGGGGGGCTGTTCAGTGTCCCGAGAGCCGCACTCATGTCAACTAAACCGCCTGCCGCCGGGGAATTATGGAGGGTCGGGGCTGCGCTCATGGATCAGCCATCTCTGCGCCGCGGTGCCAACGGAGGTGTTCGGGCGCATCACTGGACGCCCGGGTGATGATGCGCGCGTCCCGCGGGGTGGTGGCGCCAAATATCCTGCAAGTCAGTCTGATGTGCCGAATAACCGCCAGTGGCGGTGGTGACAAGCGATATCGGGCGGCGATCATCGGGCAGGTGCACTCTGTCGGCGGGAGAACATTGCCGTACGACCAAAAATACTTTCACAGCGCCAGGCCTTATCTGGTTACACACCAAACGGCAGCGTAAATTGCCGACGGGCTGTTCGTCCGGGCGGCCTATATCGCGGCACCGCCCACCCGAGAGCAGTTCCTGCAATGCCCGACCGAGAATGCCAGCTGGAGGCTGTTCCGAGGTGTCGGTTCGTTTCGCCGACGGTGCCGACCTGTTCGAGCGCTGTCGGGCTGACCGTTAACGCTCGGCGCGCTCCATCTCTTTGTTTTGGCGAGCAACTTTATCGGCCGGCTGTTGCCGGTCTGGCCGATAGTGCTGTAATAACCGTCCCATGTATGTCGTTCCCAATGATACCCTGGCGCGCGCCCGTGCGGCGCAGGCCGGGTTCGCAACCGCAACCCAGGCGACCGTCGACGAGGCGGTCACCGCTCTTGCCTGGTCGCTTTACCAGCCGGCGCATGCGCGCGAACTTGCCGAACTGGCGGTGGCGGAGACCGGTCTCGGCAACGTCGCCGACAAGATCGTCAAGAAGCAGCGCAAAACCTTCGGCACGCTGCGGGACTTGCTGCGGGTGCGTTCGGTGGGCGTTATCGAGGCCGATCCGGCGCTTGGCATCGTGAAATACGCTAAGCCGGTCGGCGTGGTTGCGGCACTCACCCCGGCGACCAATCCCGGGGCGACGCCGGTGAACAAGGCGATGATGGCGGTGAAGGGACGCAACGCCATCCTCATCGCGCCTTCGCCCGGCGCCTGGCGCACCACCGCCCGGGCGGTCGAACTGATGCGCGCGGAACTCGGCCGTATCGGTCTGCCGGCCGATCTGGTGCAGGTGCTGCCGCAACCGGTGACGCGGGAGGCAACGGCGGCGCTGATGCGCGATGCCGATCTGGTGGTGGTGACCGGATCGCAGGCGAATGTGCGGCAGGCCTACGCCAGCGGCACGCCGGCGATCGGCGTGGGCGCGGGCAACGTGCCGGTGATCATCGACGAAACCGCCGATCTCGACGCGGCCGCCGCCCGCATTGCCGCCTCGAAATGCTTCGACAACGCGACCTCCTGTTCCTCGGAAAATGCCGTTATCGTCGTCGATGCGGTCTATGAGGCGGCGCTGGAGGCGCTGCGGCGGGCGGGTGCCTACCGGGCGAGTGCCGAGGAAGCCGCGCGCATCGAGGCGACGCTGTGGCGGGAGGGGCGGCTCGACCGTAGCCTGGTCGCGCGCGATGCCGCGGTGCTGGCGGAGCGGTTCGGCCTGGCGCCGCAAGCGCGGGCGGCGCGGTTCTTCATGGTTGAGACGGCGGGAGGGCGGCCGGCGTATCCGTTCGCGGGCGAGAAGCTGTCGCTGGTGCTGGCGGTGTATCGTGCCGCCGATTTCAATGCCGCGGTCGGACAGGCGCGGGCGATCCTCGACTTTCAGGGCAAGGGGCACTCGGCCGGGCTGCACACACGGCGGCCGGAGCGCGGGCACGCGCTGGCGGAGGCGCTCGAGGTGGTGCGCGTGCTGGTGAACCAGGCGCACAGCTTCGGCAATGGCGGCGGCTTCGACAACGGGCTGAACTTCACGCTGTCGATGGGCTGCGGCACCTGGGGCGGCAACAGCATCAGCGAAAACCTGAACTGGCGTCATTTCGTCAACATCACCCATCTGGTAACGCCGATCGCCGAGGACCGGCCGAGCGAGGAGGCGCTGTTCGGCGCCTACTGGGGGCAGCACGGCACCGGGGCATCGCCGTGAATCTCACTGAATTCGAGGGCAAGGCGATCCTGGCGGCGTGCGGCATCGGCGTGCCGGAAGGGCGGCTGGCCGGGTCGGCCGCCGAGGCGGCGGCGGTGGCGGAGGCGCTGGGCGGACCGGTGGTGGTGAAGGCACAGGTGCCTGCGGGACGGCGCGGCAAGGCCGGCGGCGTCCGGTTTGCCGCGACTCCGGCCGAGGCCGCCGGCCACGCCGTGGCCCTGCTCGGCACGGAAATCGTGGGCCACACGGTGCGGCGCGTGCTGGTGGAGCGCCGTCTGGAGATCAGGCGGGAAATCTATGCCGCGGTGACGGTCGATCCCGGCGCGCGGGCACCGGTGGTGCTGGTCTCCGCCGCCGGCGGGATCGAGGTGGAAGCGCAGGCCGGCGATATGCGCCGTCTGCAAGTGGATATCCTCGACGAGCTGTCGGACGCCGCGGCTGGGGCGCTGGTGGCCGGGCTGGAGGGCGGGGCGTCGCTGGCCGGACTGCTGGTGCGGCTGTACGCGGCGTGGCGTCGGCACGACGCCGAATTGCTGGAGGTGAACCCGCTGGCGCTGTTGTCCGACGGGTCACTGGTGGCCGCCGACTGCAAGCTGGTGATCGACGATGCCGCGCTGGAGCGGCAGGGGCTGATGGCGCGGGCCGCATCCGAAACCACGGATCTGGAGCGCGAGGCGGCGGCGCTCGGGCTGAATTTCCATCAGCTGGACGGCAATGTCGGGGTGCTCGCCAACGGAGCGGGGCTGACCATGGCGACGCTCGATATGGTGCGGCATGCCGGAGGCGCCCCGGCGAATTTTCTGGAGATCGGCGGCGACGCCTATACGCGGGCGAAGGAGGCGCTGGCGTTGCTGCTGCGCCTGCCGGGGTTGCGGGCGGTGCTGGTGAATTTCTGCGGCGCCTATGCCCGCACCGACGTGATGGCGGCGGGGGTGGCGGAGGTCTGGCGGGCGCTGGCGCCCGTGGTCCCAGTGTTCTTTTCGGTGCACGGAACGGGCGAGGACGAGGCGCTGGCACTGCTGCGGCAGCGGCTTGGCGTCGCGCCGTTCGACCTTGCCGAGGACGCGGCGCGCGCGGCGGTGGAGGCGGCGGCACGATGATCCTGCGCGGCAGCGACCGGGTGGTCGTCTGGGGCATGACCGGGCGGCAGGGCAGCTTCTGGACCGAACGGATGATCGGCTGCGGCACGCGGGTGGTGGGGGGCGTGCAGCCGGCGCGGGCCGGCATGGTGCATCTCGGCTTGCCGGTGCGGGGCGACGCGGCCGATGCCGGGGGCTTCGAGGTGGCGCTGCTGTTCGTGCCGCCGGCGGCGGTGCGGGCGGCGGCGCTGGACGCGATCGGCGGCGGCGCGCGGCTGGTCGTGGTGCTGGCCGAGTTCGTGCCGGTGCAGGACATGCTGGTGGTGCTGGCAACGGCGCGGCGGCGCGGGGCGCGCGTGGTCGGCGCCAACACCGCTGGTCTGGTGACGCCCGGCGAGGGGTTCGCCGGCATCATGCCGGCCTTCAACCCAAGGGTGTTTCGGCCGGGGCGGATCGGCGTGGTGTCGCGCAGCGGCAGCCTGGGCACGCTGGCCTGCCTGAATCTGGTGCGGGCCGGCTACGGGCAGTCGGCTTTCATCGGCATCGGCGGCGACGCGGTGCCGGGCACCACCAGCCGCGAGGCGCTGCAGGCGCTGGAGGCAGACCCACGCACACAAGCCGTGGTTTTGTTGGGCGAGATCGGCGGCGCGCTGGAGCAGGACGCAGCCGGTTTCGTGCGCGACATGCGAAAGCCGGTGGTGGCGTTCATCGCCGGCGCGGCGGCGCCGCCGGGGCGGCGGATGGGCCATGCCGGCGCCATCATCGACGGTGTGGGCGAAACCCACGAAGCGAAGCGGATCGCGTTGGAGGAAGCTGGCGCCGTCGTGGTCGCCACCCCGGCGGATTTGCCGGCGGCGCTGGAGCGCCGGGGCATACCGACATAATCCTGGGTTCCAAGGGCTTTGCCCTTGGCGGATCTGGTGGGGCGTGCGGCAAAGCCCCCGTAAGGCGCATGTTTGAATGTGAGTCTTTATTGACTCGCGCCACGCGGGCGTTGATTCTCGCGGTGTCGCGTTCGAGCGAGGAATTTCCGCATGCTGCCCCGTCGTTCCGCTCTCGGCCTGCTGGCCGCCGCTCTGTCGCTGGCCGCCAGCCGACCCGCTGGCGCCGCCGTTCCGAAGCAGTTGCGCATCGGCTACCAGAAGGGCGAGCCGGTGCTGGTCGCCGCCAAGGCCAACCGCAGCTTCGAGACGCTGCTGCAGCCGCTCGGTGTCGAGGTGACGTGGCTGGAGTTTCCGTTCGGGCCGCCGATCCTGGAGGCGATGCGGGTGGGCAGCGTCGATGTCGGCGCGGTCGGCGATGCCCCGCCGATCTTCGCCCAGGCCGGCAAGGCCGAGTTGGTGTATATTGGCGCTCGCCACGACAACGGCGACAGCTACGGCATCCTGCTGCCGCCGGGCTCGACGATCCGATCGCTGCAGGAGTTGAAGGGCAAGCGGGTCGCCTTCGCGAGGGCGTCGAGCGCGCAGAACTTCACCGTGGCGGCGCTGGAGAAGGCGGGGCTGTCGTACGCCGACATCACGCCGGTGGCGCTGGCGCCCGCCGACGCGGCGGCGGCGTTCGAGCATGGCGACATCGATGCCTGGACGATCTGGGACCCGTATCTTGCCATCGCCGAAGTGCGGCCGGGCGTGCGGCTGCTGGTCAAGACGCGCGAGGTCGGTGTTGCCAATTCATTCTACCTCGCCAGTCGCGACTACGCGAACCGCTACGGCGACGTGCTGTGGTCGGTGGTGCAGGAACTCGGCCGCGTCGGCGCGTGGTGCGAGGAGCATCGCCCGACGCTGGCGAAACTGCTGAGCGACGGGACCGGCGTGCCGTTGCGGACGTGGCAGCTTTCGGTCGACCGGGCGCGCTTCGTGTCGACGCCGATCGATGGCGCAGTGCTGGCCGAACAGCAGGTGCTGGCCGACCGCTTCCGCCGGCTCGGCCTGATTCCAGTGAGCATCAACGTGCGCGAGTGGGCGTGGCGAGCGACATCATGAGCCGGCTGCGCGGCCTGCTGCCCTGGGTGGTGCCGCTGCTGGTGCTGATCATCTGGCAGGCTGGCAGCGAGCTGGGGCTGATCCGTGCCACCGTGCTGCCGGCACCGAGCGATGTGGCGCTGGCCGGCTGGAGGTTGCTGCTGTCGGGCGAATTGCTGCGCAATGTCGGCGTCAGCGCCTGGCGGGCGGGCCTGGGCTTCACCATCGGCGGCGCCATCGGCTTCGCGCTCGGGCTGCTGAACGGGTTGTCGGATCTGAGCCAGCGGCTGCTCGACACCAGCCTGCAGATGGTCCGCAACGTGCCGCATCTGGCGATGATTCCGCTGGTGATCCTGTGGTTCGGCATCGGCGAGGAGGCCAAGCTGTTCCTGGTCGCGCTCGGCGTGTTCTTCCCGGTGTATGTCAACACCCTGCACGGCGTGCGCTCGGTCGATCCGCATCTGATCGAAATGGCCGGTGCCTACGGCATGTCGTCGCGCGCGTTGATCCGGCGGGTGATCCTGCCCGGCGCGCTGCCTTCGGTGTTTGTCGGCGTGCGCTACGGGCTGGGCATCACCTGGCTGACGCTGATCGTCGCCGAGACCATCTCGGCGACCTCGGGCATCGGCTACATGGCGATGAATGCGCGCGAGTTCCTGATGGTGGACGTGGTGGTATTCGCGATCCTGATTTACGCGCTGCTGGGCAAGGTGGCGGACAGCGTGACACGACTGCTGGAGCGCCGCTGCCTCGCCTGGAACCCGGCGTACCGCAACGCGTGAGGGAGCGGGCATGACCGTGGATACCTCCGTCGCGCCCGGGCATGTCCCTGGCCCGTTGTCGCGGCCGATGTCGCCGGTGGGCGTCGGCGGTGGCGCCGCTTTGCCGGTGCGCCTGCAGGGTGTTGTGAAGTCGTTCGGCACGCTGACGGTGCTGCGCGGCATCGATCTGACCATCCCGGCGGGTCAGTTCCTCGCCATCGTCGGGCGCAGCGGCTGCGGCAAGAGCACGCTGCTGCGCCTGCTGGCCGGGCTCGATACCGCCGATGCCGGGACCATCACGATCGGCGATGCGGCGCGGCGGGCGGAGAGCCCGGTGCGGCTGATGTTCCAGGAACCGCGCCTGCTGCCTTGGGCGCGCATCCGCCGCAACGTTGAGGTCGGGTTGAGCGGCCGGGGCGCCGGACCGCAGGCCGGGGCACTGGCTCAGGAAGCGCTGGCGCGGGTCGGCCTCGCGGAGCGCGCCGGGGAGTGGCCTTCGGTGCTGTCGGGTGGGCAGAAGCAGCGGGTTGCGCTGGCGCGGGCCCTGGTCAGCAGCCCGGGATTGCTGGCGCTGGACGAGCCGCTCGGGGCGCTGGATGCCCTGACGCGGCTGGAGATGCAGGAGCTAATCGAACGCGTCTGGACAGCTCAGGGCTTTACCGCCGTGCTGGTGACGCACGATGTCGGCGAGGCGGTGGCACTGGCGGACCGGATTGTGGTGCTGGACGGCGGTGCCGTTGCCGCCGATGTGACGGTCGATATCCCCCGCCCCCGGCAGCGCGGGGATGCCTGGGCGGCGGCGATCGAAGGCGACGTGCTGCGGCGGTTGCTGGGCGGCGCAAGTCAGACAACGAACGGTTTGGTGTCGCCGTCCGGTGCCTTACCCGTGGCCACCGGACCGCAGGCATGACAGAGCCGGGCGGATTGGCCGGGAACAGGCTGTAACAGCCCGTTGACGAAGTCAGTGTTCAGACGAACGGATCGATCTGAAGGCTGAAGGCAAGGAGGGCGATCTGATCGTCGATCACGACGACGATCAGGCCGATCAGCCTGTAATCCGGCGTTGCGACCACTCCAAGCCAGGCAGAAGCCCGTGCCCGGAGCTCCCGCGGTGTTCCAGCCCCGGGCTGCAGGCACATGATCAATCGCAGGTTGTGGTTGGCGACGTGGATCAGATAGCGCTTCTCCACCTTCTCGAGGCCACGCAGCCCGGCTCGTCAGCGGTTCTCATTTTGGCGCTTTTGAGGTTCTCAGAAAGGTGGATGTGGGTAGTGCGACAACGCGAACGATGTGCGGTGTCGGCTTGAGGTGCGTCAGGCCGATAAAACCAAACTCACGAACGCTGCGAGCAAATACTTTTCTATCATTCATGGCCACCGATGGTTGGATGATAGCTTTATTTCTGGCACGAACGCCCATCCGAGTTCGGTCCTGACGAACTTCTGTGGCAGACGATTTGAATTGGCAACCTGAGGGGCGAGCATACCAGCCGCGCGGCGTTTTTTTGCGACAAAGCGTGCGTCCGGCTGATCGCTCCGGTGCGGCACACGGGTACTATGGCCAAGGGTCCGGCGGCCAAATCCGGGCAGGCCGCCGGACGGTCGGTTCAGCGCAGAGCGAACCCGAGCCTGCCGAGAACGTGACGCAGATGCTGGCGTCCGCCGAGCGCCTCTGGCGAGCGTGTCCGCTCTGCCACTTTGCCGTTCCAGCTTTCGACCGGCATGCTCTGGGCGCGCTGGAACGCGGCAAGCGCTGCGTTGTAGCGCGCCACCGCCGGCGCGTGGCCGTCACGTTGATAGGGTTTCCTCATGCAGCACCACCGAGGGGGCCAGGCGCGGCTTGATGTCGGTCGTGACCGCGGGGTCGGGATAGCCCACGCTTAGGCCCGTCACCGAAAGGACTCGCGGCGGCAGGCCGAGTTCGGCGGCCACGGCCTCGATGTTGTTGCGGATGGAGCCGATATAGACGGTGCCAAGGCCGAGCGACTCCGCCGCCGCCATCGCGTTCTGCGCCGCCAGGGCGGCGTCGGTGATGCCAACCAGCAGCAGGTCCAAATAGTCCAGGGCCTCGGCCTCGCTGCCCTCGGCGCGAGCCACCGCGGCGAGGCGGTCGAGGTCGGCGAGCCAGACCAGGAATAGCGGTGCCTGCTCGATGTGCTTCTGATGGTTGGCCAGCGCCGCCAACCGGGCCTTGCGGGCTGGCTCGCGGACCGCCACCATGCTCCATGCCTGTAGGTTCGACCATGTTGCGGCCGATTGCGCCGCCGCCAGCAGCAGGTCGAGCCGGCGGCACGTGGGTGGCAAGGCTGTCGGGAGCCATGGAATGTCTCCTGTTCAGATCGGAGAGACATATATACCGCCATTCGTTGGTGGTTTGACAATTACAACGTGTTCGATTAGTAATTTGTTCCGCGCCTCCCTGCGCATCCCCGCGCCCGGCCCTTCGCGCGCCAGCCGTCTGCCTGATAGCGGGCCGCCTGATTCCCACACCGACCATAATGAAGAAGGACTTCCCCCGATGAGCGAGGCGCTTGAACGTCCCACCGTGGCGCATGAGGCTGCCGGCGCTGGCATTCACGGGGCCACCCACTCGCCCGGCTTGGCGGCGCTGGACCGGATCACCGCCACCTACTCGCTGGAAAACATCCACCGCCTGGCGGAAGCCGGACAGCAGGTCATCTGGGGCGGACGGAGCTGGGAATCGCCTCTGGTCTTTGCCTGCGACACCATTCCGGTCGCGCATGACCAGCTTTGGGCCACCGACAGCCGCCACTCCGAGGCGATCGCCGAGGATCTGTTCCAGGTGCCGGGCGAGTTCTGTTCGATGATCAAGGCGATGATCGGCCGCCTGCACACCGATCGCGACCGCCGCATCAAGAAGGTGCTGCATTTCGGCTCGGGCTGCGAGCCGATCAGCGCAGTGTTCGAACTGGCCCGGCGCGACGGCTACGACGTCCACAGCATCGACACCGTCTCCGCCTTCACCGCCGAGGAGAAGCGCCCGCACTGCATCGCCTTTCTGGTGGGGGAACTGCAGAGGGTGGCGGTGTGGCTCACCGGCAGGCCGGCCGACGAAGACCGGGTGGCCGAGGAGATCCGCCGGAAGAACGCCGTTATTCGCAAAGTGCGCCGGCTGGTGGAACTGCGGGCCGTGCACCCGCTCTACGTTTCCGCCGCCCGGACGCGCCAGCTTTTCATGGGATCGATGCACGGCTTCGGCGATCTCGATGCCTTCGGCGCCGCGCTCGACCTGCTGATCGGCGAACTGGACGCCCTGGCGCCGTTGCCGCTGCCGCCATCCTATATCCCACTGGTGATTGCCGGCGGCGTCGGCAATCAGCGCATTCTCGACGCCATCGAAGAGTCGAACGGCGTGGTCGTCGGCTGGGTGCTCAACGGGGCCTACGAGTATCGGGAGGATTTGCCGCCGCTGGAATCGCTCGCCCATTACGTGCTGGATGCGCAGGGGCGCGGCGATCTCGGCGAGGCGGTCGGCGCGTCGGTGTCGTACCGCCGCACCCTGGTGGAAGAGGCGGTGCGCCAGACCGGCGCCCGCGGCGTTATCTCGGCGTCGCTGATCGGCTGCCCGTACGCCAACATGATGCAGCAACTCGAACGCGACCACTTCCGCGCCCTCGGCGTGCCCTTGATCACCCTCGACATGGATGTACACCGCGAGCCGCCCACCGAAGAACAGATCACCCGCATCAAGGCCTTCATGGAAATGCTGACCTGACCCTTGCCGCTCCGGGCGGCTTGGATCAGGCGAGGGCGGCGAAATCGATCGGTCGGTGGCGGTCGATCGCCGCCTCCGACCTCGGGAGCGGGTATTTCAGACCAACGGCACAGTTGAACAGCACCGCCCGCTCCTCGCGCCCGATCCGCCCGTCGGCGCGCGCCGCCCGCCAGGCGGCGTAGGTGGCCGCGCCCTCGGGGCACAACAGGAAGCCCTCGTGTTGCGCGACCTCGTTGCGGGCGGCCTCGATGGCGGCGTCGTCCACCGCGATGGCGAAGCCGCCGCTCGCGCGGACGGCGCGCAGGATGAGGAAATCGCCGATCGCCTGCGGCACCCGGATGCCGGCGGCGACGGTGTGGGCCTCCTCCCAGCGCGGGGCGTGTTCGGCGCCGTTCTCCCAGGCCTTGACGATCGGCGCGCAGCCGGCCGCCTGCACCGCCACCATGCGCGGGCGCTCGGCGCCGATCAGCCCGATCGCTTCAAGTTCGTCAAACGCCTTCCACATGCCGATCAGCCCGGTGCCGCCGCCGGTCGGATAGAGAATGACATCGGGCAGCGTCCAGCCGAGCTGCTCGGCGAGTTCCAGCCCCATCGTCTTCTTACCCTCGATGCGATAGGGCTCCTTGAGGGTCGAGACATCAAACCAGCCAACCTGCGCGCGGCCCTCGGCGACGATCCGGCCGCAATCGTCGATCAGCCCGTTGACGCGCCAGACGCGGGCACCCTGGAGGGCGATTTCGGCGATGTTGATGTCCGGCGTGTCGTCCGGACAGAACACCGTGGCTCGCATTCCGGCGCGGCTGGCATAGGCGGCGAGCGCCGCCCCGGCATTGCCGTTGGTCGGCATAGCAAGATGGGAGAGGCCGAAGGATTTCGCCATCGATACGGCAAGCGCGAGGCCGCGCGCCTTGAACGAGCCGGTCGGCAGACGGCCCTCGTCCTTGACCAGCAGTTCGCCGCCGCCGGCGCGCGCCGCCAGCCGGGGCAAGGGCACCAGCGGCGTCACCGTTTCGCCCAGACTGACGATGTCCGCGGCCCGGCGCACCGGCAGCAATTCGCGATAGCGCCAGAAATCCCATGGCCGCGTGGCCAGCGCCGCGCGGGTCAGGCTGTGCGCCGCCGCCGCCAGATCGTAGCGCACCAGCAGCGGCTTGCCCACCCGGGAGAGGTTGTGCGGGCGGTCCGCCGGGGTGCGCTCGCCGGTGGCCGAGCATTCGAGATGGCTGACGAAGCTGGGTCGCTCATCGGTGAGATTGGCCTGTTGATCCACGGTGTGGGTTCCTCGCGGAGGGGGGCGGGTCCGAGGGCCGGCGGCGCGTCACTCCGGCCGGGAAGATGTCGGGGTAGCGGGCAACGCACAAGCGGATCGAAGCCTGAGCGACCGGGCGCGCGGGGACGACGCCCGGAGCGGGGCGGCAGGCCGTTGCGGGTCGATGGGCAGGAGGCCGGGGGCAGGAGGCCCCCGGCATCAGCCGGAACGCAGGCGGGGCGGCGGCAGCCACCAGGGATTGCGGCTGCCGGTGGGAAGCGGGTCGAGGGTGGGTGGGTGCGGGATCGGGTCCGGCCGGGGCGGCGCCCGGCGTCGCGGCGCAGAGGGGGGCGGCGCGGCGAATGCGGGGGTGATGGGGCGGGGTGGGTGCGCGGGCGGGAGGCCGAGCATGCGGCGGATCGGGGCGAGGGTGCGGCGCGCGGCGGCACAGGCGAGCAGATCGGCGGTGGCGGGATCGGCCAGCAGCGCCTCGAGTTGGGCGGCGCAGGCGGCGGCCTCGGCGCCGA
>CAIXDS010000281.1 GCA_903918195.1 uncultured Acetobacteraceae bacterium
CCGGACCACTGGCCTGCTTACATCAGTTGGGAGGTCTACGAGGAGAACCAGGTGCGGTTGAACGCCAACCGGAGCAAGCACAAGGGCGTCGCCCGTGGGGGTCCATCGCTGCTGGCAGGATTGCTGTTCTGCGGTCGATGCAGTCGTCGCATGGTCACCTGTTATCGCAACAACGGGCGGGATCTGTGCTACGCCTGCACATGGGATCACATCAATTACGGTACTGCCCGTTGCCAGTCGCTCAGTGGTCATGCACTTGACGATTTGATTGCCGGTCTGGTCCTCGATGTTCTGCGGCCGTCTGCCATCGAGGTGAGCCTGCAACTGGCTGAAGATGTCGAGTTGGAGCGTCTGCAGCACCACCGTCAGTGGGCGCTCCGTCTGGAGCAGGCGCACTACGAGGTCGAGCGTGCCGAGCGCCAATACAATGCGGTCGAGCCAGAGAACCGGCTGGTAGCACGAACCTTAGAGCAGCGATGGGAAGCAGCACTGGCGGCCGAGGCGCGTCTACGAGAAGAACACGCGCGCTTTCTTGCCCGCGAACCCGCTCAGTTGAGCGACGTAGATCGTGAATCGATCCGTCGATTGGCGGACGATATTCCAACGCTGTGGCGGGCTGAGACGACGAGTGCTGCAGAGCGTAAAGAGATTACCAGACTGTTGCTTGACAGGGTGGAGGTCACCGTCGCCGGTACATCGGAAAACGCGCAGGTGGTGTGCCACTGGGCCGGCGGCCAGCGAACGCAGCACCCCCTGGTTCGGTCGGTGCGCCGTACCACCCAACTCTCGCGGCACGCCGAGTTGTTGGACCACATTGCGGCTTTGCACCGCGAAGGTTCATCTGCTCCAGCAATAGCCCGCACGCTCGTGGCGGATGGCTGGAAGTCAGCACACGGCAAGTTATTTACCGAGGGCAGTGTCAGGGCGTTGTTGGCGCGCATGGGCATTCTAGCCGATAACCAAAAACGTCCTGGTGCTATTGCCGCCCGGCAAGAGGGAGAGTTCACCGTTACAGAAATTGCTGCTCGCCTGGACATGCCAGAGGGCACTATCTACAGCTGGATATACAAGCAACGCCTGCCGGGCCGCCGGGTTGTTGCGGGATGGCATAGCCTGTGGCTTGTGCGCCTGGACGACGTCGAGGCACTGCTCCACCAACGGGGCGCTGGCGGTCGGCTGCCTCCAGCTCAGAAGCTGTGATGATGAGTCCCGTCAGGATGGCCCATATACGACCTGCATCTGCTTTGGAGAGGCATCATGACCAAAGGATCCACAGACCGATGCCATCATGCCAGAGAAGCTTGATCAGCCCACCACCTCTGCCGCGGAAAGCAAACACCGCGCCATCGAAAGGGTTCTGCGCCAGCACCTGCTGCACCTGCATGGCTAACCCAGCCATGCCGCGCCTCATGTCGGTGGTGCCACAGGCAAGATAAACCCGGACACCAGGTGGTGCGGCGATCATGACCGCTCCAGGGCGGCCAACACTCGCCGCAATGCGCCTTCATTCACCTGCGCATCGACACGCACCTTCGCGCCACCAGCCAGCAGGATCTCGATCCGACCGTCCGGCTCGGCGGACGCTGGTGCCAGAGACGCTGCAGGTGGTGCCGTCTCCAGCACCGCGGGCGTGGCTGCCTCAAGGTGCGATGGACCTGCCACGACATCGACACGCACGAAGCGAGGCTTCCTGTCTGCCACGCCGCCGAGCGCGCCGCGCAGCAGCTGTTGCCGCCACGTATAGAGCAGGCCGCTGCTGATGCCGTACTTGCGGGCCACCATCACCGGTGACACCCCAGGCTGCAAACTCTCCGCCGCAATCTGGCGTTTCTGCTCCGCCGTCCAACGGCGGCGGGGTTCACCACGCGTGATCACCTCGATGCGCCGATTACGAGTGCTCGTACGATCAGTCGTAGGAGCATCCTCAGATTCCAACGCCACTGCCATCACCCTGTCGTCCTTCCTCAAGGACGACAGGTGGCCCTATTTCGCTCGCGCCGCGCAACGTGCTGCCGAGACCACGCTCACGCTGATCGAGGGAACCGACGACCCGGTCGTTCCCGTCAATGGCACCGGCACGGGTGAGGGGCACATCCTGCCGGCGAATGAGACGCTCGCGTTCTGGGCCACCGGGAACCGCTGCAACGGCTTCGATCTGGCCGGTGCCGAGTCTCGGGAACCCGGCGTTACCATTCTGCGCGCCATCGGCCGGCAGTGCCGGGGCGGCGACACCGAGGGCTGGTTCATTCAGGAAGCCGGGCACGGCTGGCCGGGCAGCGATGTCGGTTACCCCGAGTTCCTTGTCGGCGGCCGGCGGACGTCAGCAATCGACGCGACATCCGTCGTGGTCGATTTCCTGCTCCGTCAGGCCACAGCATCGTCGCCACCACGGATCGGCGACCGATAGGCTGTGCCGGTGCGCCTACGCGAGTTGTGAGTTGATCCGCAGCGGCAGGTGCCGGCCGTTAGGCAGCCACTTACCGTTTCCCGGAAACACTATTGTTGCGACTCCGACGGCACTATCCGTCGGAGTCGCAACAATAGCTCTTGATTTTGTGTTCCGATTCACGCGACGGGGCGGACGCATCTGTCGCGATCGGAACACTATAGGTCCACCGCTCGCGCGATACGGACTTTGGTACCCCCTCCCGCGAGCGATTCGACGGGGGGACGAGAGGGATAGAGAATCAGGCCCCCAGTTTCAGGTTCGACCCTCGCGTCAGGATATGCCGCTAAGGCGAGCGACAAAGGTTCCTTGAACTTTTTCTTGAAGTTCTTGATGTCCGCAAATCCACTCCCGAATTGATTTGCCAAGTTATGCCAAGTCAACTTGATCGGATTTTCAAGAACATGCAGACGGTACGCAAGCCAGAGATAGATATCAATAGCCATTGATCGGTGGCCGAGCGAGCGAATTGCTGATTCCCGAACCGGCAACGGATGCTCAATCAAGCTTCGATAAAACCCTTCGTCAAGGCGAACCGATGGTCTCCAAAATTGGAATTGGCTCTCGTCTGTGTCGTCATTTGGAAGGATAGCGTCGTGAACGAAACTTCCGTTGGTGATGAACGTCTGCTTCGCGCTTACGCGAAGGAAGGTTAACCGGCAAAGACTTAGCCGCCTTGATTGCTCTCGAACTAGACTATAATTGTTGCCACCATTCCCCATTCCCATGCTATTTAGCCAAGTGTTCATGCTTCGTCCGAGTTCGACATCACGTGAGCGGGTCTTAACGGCTTCAGTTTGGAGATAAAGCAGGATCATTCGTGCGACGGAGCCGTAGGGAAGACCGATCAATTCCGTTGCACTGGTCCGCCCACTTTCGAGGAGCAGTTTTACGTCGCCGCTTTGCCGTTCCCACACGATATCTGCGGTGGCTCGATGGGGTAATGCGGTCATGGCAAAGCCCGCATGCATTATCCCGATGCGCTGCTCTTCATCGGTCATGACCCTGAACGCGGCTTCAGCGGCTATCCGCTCCGCTTTGGTCATGCTCTGTGCCCGGGTTACGTCGATGCCCTGCTGTAGGATGAGATCGTGTATCTGAGCCATGCGATTCTGTCCGAACGCTACGTTGGCGGAGCATGTTGTCCACAGGCGTGGAAATCAAGATCGGACTTTGGTACCCCAGCTATTTGAAGAGTTATTTGATTCTGATATTTGATGGGGGTCCTAAAGTCCGGGGGATAACCGATTAAAAGGGGTACTAATGTCCGAAAAACCGGGTACCAGCGTCCGAAAAGCCTCCGAAAGATCGGGGAAGGAAGTGATGGTCGGGGTTCCAAAGTCCGAGGGTAATGTGTGGATAACTTCGAGAGTGCGTGACCGACTCTCGACCTGGCATTGAAACCTGCCCTCGGCTAAGGGTGTATCGCAACTTGAAAGCCGGCTTTCCGGCATCTCACGGGTGGTCTGACCCGAGTTTAACAGTTGGGGGCATGTCCATACGGTAGCGGATCTGGTTTCTGAGTATTTTCAATCGGTTCCTCATGGTGGCTTCCCCGCTAAGAAAAGATGTAGTGCTAAATTTCTCTGCGGAACGCCATGTTTTGCTTGACGAATCTGCCAATATGCGAATGCTAGGCGCATGTTTGTCCGCGAAAAACGCATCAGCCTCTACACCTACGTTCACCTCGTCGAGACCATTTGCGAGGATGGTCGTGCCAAACAGCGCATCATTCGTATCCGCGACGCCGATTCCACGCCCGCCGCGGCCTGATTCCGCCTCTACGGAAGAAGCGTAGTGCTAAGCCGTTTTCGTGCGCCCGCAACATATTGATGGGAAAGGATCGTTCGGAAATCACTGTTAAACTCGGGTCTGAAAGACGCAACTGGCCGATCGGCGGTTGCGACTCGGCGGCAACCCGGCGGCGCGGGCAGCTTGGTGCTCGTGGACTACGGGCACCAATGGGGTACCAGCGTCCGAATAATTGTGCGGCGATGACCTGCTGATAGGACGACCCCGCCCTCTAATTGGCCGCGGTTGCTGGCCAGTGGCTTTGAAAACGCTCTCACGCACATCGGCAGCTTTGAGGGTACCAAGGTCCGATCTTTCTTGACGAACGACATGCTGCTGGAACCGGATAAAGCTGTCGCAAGGGCTCGCAAGAACAGGAACGAAAACCTTGTCTCAACTCGTCGTGGAGGGATGGTAGAGGGGTACCAAACTCCGAATCGCTCTATCGCTGCAAGGCTGACCTCCGGGGGTACCAAAGTCCGATTCTCGGCAAAGATGGTGCTTGGTGATGGGTACCAAACTCCGAGTCGGTCTGTCGCTGAGTCGATTTCCCTGTGAGGTCGCCCTTCCTCCGAATCTTAGAGGCCCTTGCAAGCCACGGCGCGACATAAGGAATTTCGTCATGAGGAATCGCGGATATCTGGGCCGAATTTGCTCAATTGCTCGTCGTCGAGAGGTCCTGGGGGGTACCAACCTCCGAATCGGCTTCTCATCAGTGTGTGGCTCTGGGGTACCAAAGTCCGAGATCCAAGCCTGAGGAATCGTCACCATGTCGCATCAGATAAATTCTCTAATATTTTGTTTATTAAGTAAACCCTTTCCTTCAACTCGTAAGCATCGTTCATTGCCACCCAGACCGAAGCGCCGACTCACTGCAATAGGCGACGGCGGCGCATTCACCTGGATGCGCCGCCGTCGTCGGCGTGGGCTGGTCAGCTTGGCGAGATCGACGTCGGCGATCGCGCAGATGCCCACTGGTCGTGTTACTCAGGATCCTGGTTCAAAGGGGCTTCGGGTCGATGGGTCGGAGGCCCGTTCGACACAGCGATCGGGACCGCTAATCGCTCGGCAAGCAAATGGACCTCGCTGTCAGGGATCGACGTTGCAAAGCGGAAGACCCATTGCCCGCCGTTGCGGGTCAGCGTTCCGATTCGCCGGCCCTGATGGACGATATGCCGGCGATCCGGCACCGGCGATCGCGGACCGGTGCGGCCGTTTACCCTGCCCTCGGCCGCCCGAACCAGAACTTCGATTTGGGCAACTGGATCGTTCGTAGAGCCGGCTTGGCTGACGGCCCGTTGATGGGCGTCGAGAGCGTCGAGGATACGTTGAAGCGCGGTGGGGTCGCTTTCGATCGCCTCCATGACACGGCGCGCTGGCAGGACTGCGAGTCGCCGCGGTTCCTGCAGTCGGTCGAGAATGTCCTCTGGAAACCGGGCGAGCCGGAGATAAAGACTGAAGGTCGAGGGATCAACGCCGAACTGAGCGGCGATGTCCTTCGCCGGCGTCCGCAGCCGATCACGCACCTCTGCAAACCAGCGTGCCCGTTCAAGAGCAGATATGTCCGTTCGGCGTTCGTTCTCCGAGAATTGCACGCGGAGCATAGATTGATCGTCCAACTCTCTCACGCGAGCGAGGACAGATCGTCTGAGCCGACGGCATGCCTCTAGACGACGGCGACCCGCAGCAACCTCGAAAGTTCCATCTGCCGTCCGTCTGACGGTGATGGCGTCGTTCTGGCCATTAGCTTCAATGTCGGTAAGCAATTCGTCGAATTCTGGTCCTTCCGAACCGCCGCGAAGCCGATCCTTGGGAAGGCGATCGACGATACTTTCCACGTCGAGGAAAAGGAATTCCTCTATTGCGTCGCCGGCACGCGCACTCAACGTTCGAGCGTGTCGTAGCTCCTCGACGAGCCCGGCGTTCGCTGACGTTGCCTGCGCAAGCTCCGCTTCGAGGCGGCTGACACGGTCCCGAAGTGCCTCACCAACTGTACCCAAGGCCGTCGCCGGCTTGTGAATGCCAGCACCAGCCGGACGGTGCGTCTGATCGGAAGGTGCCTCTGGCGTCGGATCTGCTGTGCGATCTCTGACGGCCTGAGCCAGGCTGGTGAATCGCGATTTGGCGGCGGTCATACTCGGACCTCCGGCAAATCGGATCGTTTGCCGTCCCCCCTGCCCCAGCACTTGAGTATCTCGCTCTGAATAGCCTGGTTGACCCCATTCGCGCTCGCCATAACGCGATTGTAAGCTGCTCGATCGGTGGTTGGCTCGTACTCGTAAAGTGTCTCCTTACCAAATCCCGCAGTCCCCATGATTCGTGAGTGGAGAAACTCTCCGGGGAGGACCGCGTCACCGAAGCGTTCGCGCATAAGGGTGACCAGTGCCTCCTGGCTGCGGTCAGTTGGGTCATAAGCGGTCACCATGACCTTGGTGAACCTGACGTTGAGGCCGGCGCCAAAGGCTTCCCGGAACTCTGCAACATAGCTCGCGAGGTGGGCAAAAAACTCGCCGGTTGAGGCTAGGTCGGTCATCGTCGCGCGAGCGGGCACTATGAGGCCGGTGGCCGCATGAAGTGCGATCGTCATCAGCATATTAACATCCGGTCGCGTATCAACGACCGCGATATCGTATTTGTCCCCAACGGCCGTCAGGAAGTTCGCCAGTTCGTCAAAATAGAGGACATCTTCGACTTGGCCGTTCGCGGACCGCGTTGACAGCGACTCCTCCGCGCGCATGAGAACCGCACCGGCCGGGACAAGGTCAATAGACGGCCAGTAGGTGGCTTGGCACAGTGATGCAGCCTTGATCTCGTGTCCTGCTTCTCTGGCTGCGGTCCAGGCAGCGAAACTATTATCGATGCCAACCTCGGATGATGGGTCGATCCCGAATTGGGCGGTGGCGCTGCCCTGGCTATCGAGATC
>CAIXDS010000282.1 GCA_903918195.1 uncultured Acetobacteraceae bacterium
GGCCTCCTACACCACGTCCCTGGACACGACCCGGACTCTCAAACCACGCCGGGTCAGATGGGTGCTCGCAATGACGCCCCATCCGTGTTGCCTTCCGCTGGGACAACGGCGTCGGCACCCGGGATTCGTAACTTTTCGCGGCTCCATGGCTGGCCCTTGCACTCCGCTGCCGACGCTTCGCCGGCACCCTCGCGGGTACTGAGGCACGGCTCGCGGACGATGCGGATTGCTACTCCTTCATCGCAACGGATATTCACCGTCAACTCCTTGCCGATCTCCCGGCGCACTGCCCCGGTCACCCACCAAGGCCCGAAGGCCCTTGGAACCCATTTGTTGCCTCAAACTAGACATTCCGTGGCCGAACCGCAATAAAGCCCCTCAACCAGAATGAGGCAGACAGTGGACGCTCTCCGGCCGGTCCTCGGCATCGCCGTGCTGCTGGCACTGGCCTGGGCATTCAGCGAGAACCGGCGCGGGGTTCGGCTGCGCCCCGTGCTCGGCGGGGTGGCGCTGCAGGTCGCGCTGGCGCTGCTGCTGTTGTGGTTTCCGCCGGCGCGGCGGGCCATGCTGTCGGTGAACGACGCCGCCGAGGCGCTGCACCACGCCACCGAGGCCGGCACGCGCTTCGTGTTCGGCTACCTGGCCGGCCCGCCCTATCCTTTCAACGAGGCAGTGCCTGGTGGGGCCTTCATCCTCGCCTTCCAGGCGTTGCCGCTGGTGCTGACCATCAGCGCGCTGGCGACCTTGCTGTTCCATTGGGACGTGTTGCAATGGGTGATGCGCGGCTTCGCCTTGGTCCTGCGGCGCACGCTCGGAGTCGGTGGCGCGCTCGCGCTGGGAGCGGCGGTGCACGTGTTCGTCGGCATGGTCGAGGCGCCGTTGTTGGTGCGGCCATGGCTCGCGCGCATGCAGCGTGGTGAGTTGTTCGCGCTGATGACCTGCGGAATGGCGGGCATCGCCGGTACGGTGATGGTGATCTACGGCACTATCCTCGGCCCGGTCATTCCAGATGCGCTGGGCAATATCCTGTCGGCCGCCATCATCAGCACGCCGGCGGCGATCGCGGTGGCGGCGCTGATGATCCCCTTCGATGCCGGTCATGAAGATGAGGCACGGCTGGTGATGCCCGACCCGCCGGCGGATTCGCTCGACGCGGTGGTGAAGGGCACCGCGCAGGGCGTGCCAATTCTGGCCTCCATCATTGCGATGCTGCTGGTGACCGTGGCGCTGGTGACGCTGGTGAACATGCTGCTGGGGCTGTTGCCCGCGCTGGGTGGCGAGGCGGTGACACTGCAGCGGCTGTTCGCCATCCCATTCCGCCCGGTGGCGTGGCTGATCGGCGTGCCGTGGGAGCAGACGGCAGCGGCGGCCGGATTGATGGCGACGAAAACGACGTTGAACGAGTTTGTAAGTTACCTACATCTTGCAGCTTTGCCGCCTGAGGCTCTGTCGCCACACAGCCGTATGATTCTGACTTATGCACTGTGCGGCTTCGCCAATTTCGGCAGCGTGGGCATCATGGTAGGTGGGATTTCCGCCATGATTCCCGAACGGCGGGACGAGGTGGCCAAGCTGGGACTGCGCTCGCTGGTGTCCGGGACGATCGCGACGTGCAGCAGCGGCGCAGTGGCGGGGTTGCTGATGGCGTAGGAAGCCGCGCTTCGTCAATCGAAGCCGAACAACCGCGACCGCAGTACGCCCTCGTAAGCCGCCTTCGTGGCCTCCGCCTTGGCGCGGGCATCTTCGGCCGCGAAGTGAGCGTTCTCCCAGGCGTCGAGTTCAACCACCGAGTGGTGGACCGACGCAAGTGCCTCTTCGGCCCGGATGGCCGCGACCCAGATCTCAACCGCTTCCTTGTAGGCAGCCTGCAGCTGATCGAGTTCAGCGTCGTCGCTGTCCATGGTCCATGCTCCCGTGAGGTGAGGATGTCCGATCGGGTATACCCGACCGCGGGCGGCGCAGGATGTCAGTCCCGAGAAGGCTCGGCCGGCGCCGGACACATATCCGCGACCTGCCGGCGGGGGCGGCGACGTGGGTGGCGTGCAAGTGCGCCACGCGTGTGCTATCAATAAAACAGGAAACGCCAAAATGATAAACAAACATTGGAATAAATCTTATCGCAGGATTTGAGTTTGAACGACTGATGTAAGTTTGCAATTCTCCGATCCAAAGTTATTTCTGCTATTTTTCCATCAACGTCTGTGCGTTTCGTCTGATGGCTCTGGCTGCGAGACGATGGAGTGCGCCTTTTCGCGCGCTCCATCCCGCACAGGAGCTGCCCATGACGCCGCTTCGCCAACGCATGATCGAGGACGTGCGGATCCGCAACCTCGCACCGCACACCCAGCGTGCCGACGTCCAGCAAGTCGCGCTGTTCGCTCGCCACTTCGGCAAATCGCCCGAGTTGCTGGGTCCTGCCGACATCCGGAGCTACCAAATCCATCTCACCCAGGAGCGGCAGCTGGCGGCCAGCTCGGTCCTGGTCGCGGTCGCCGCGCTGCGCTTTTTCTTCAAGGTCACGCTGCGGCGGGAGTGGGACATCGAGGAGGTCGTGCCTACCTGCCGTAAGCCCCATCGCCTGCCTGTCGTGCTGAGCCGCGACGAGGTCCGGCAGTTTCTTGATGCCGTGGAAATGCTGAAGCACCGCATCATCCTGACGGTCTGCTACGCGGCAGGCCTGCGGGTGTCCGAGGCTGTCCATCTGACGCCGGCGTCAGATGGACAGCCAGCGCATGGTGATTCGCGTCGACGGCGGCAAAGGGCGGAAGGACCGCTACGTTATGCTCTCGCCCGTGCTGCTGGACATTCTGCGCAGCTGCTGGCGCACCGCCCGCCCCAAGGAATGGCTGTTTCCCGGCGATCTACCCGGGCAGCCGATCACGGCGCTGGCTGTGGATGCTGCCTGCAGGAAGGCACGGAGCCAGTCCACCATCACCAAGCCGGTCATGCCGCACGCGCTGCGCCATGCCTTCGCCGTGCACCTGCTGGAGGGCGGCACCGACCTTCGCACCATCCAGCTACTGCTCGGCCACCGCAACCTGAGCACAACAGCCCGTTACCTGCATCTGGCCACCAACAAGGTCTACGCCACCGCCAGCCCGCTCGACAGTTTGCCGGCAGCGCCCTGCAGCGTCGCCGATCCAATCCCCATACCCGCCTGAGCCGGCGCAATGCGCCCCGAGGTGGGAGTGGCGGATATCTTCCGCTGCCACGGCCCGGCGTACCGGCAGGCCCACGCGGACCATTTGAGCGGCACCGAGCGTCGCGTCATGGTTGCGATCGAGGCGTGCCGCACGCCGGCGCTCGGCGGACATGCCGAGCACTGCGCCGACTGCGACTTCGTCCGGTACGCTTACAACTCTTGCCGCGACCGGCACTGCCCGAAGTGCCAGGGCCTGGTGCGCGCCGAATGGCTGGGGGCACGGCAGGCCGAGTTGCTACCGGTGCCGTACTTCCATGTCGTGTTCACGGTCCCCGCAGCGGTTGCCGACATCGCCTTCCACAACAAGGCAGTGGTCTACGGCATCCTGTTCCATGCCGCCGCGGCGCCTTTGCACGACGTCGCCGCCGACGAGCGCGACCTCGGCACCGAGATCGGCGCCGAGATCGGCGCGGTCGTCGTGCTTCACACCTGGGGCCAGGCGCTGCATCACTATCCGCACCTGCACTGCATTGTCCCCGGCGGCGGCCTCTCGCTCGACCAGACGCGTTGGATCGCTTGTCCGCCTGGCTTCTTCCTGCCGGTGCGCATGCTCTCCCGCCGATTCCGCGACCTGTTCGTGCACCATCTGCGCGCCGCATTCGCTACCAACGAACTCCGCTTTCCCGGCGCGCTCGCCGCCCTGGCTGATCCCGCTGTCTTCGCCGCCCGTCTCGCTGAACTGGCCGGCATCGACTGGGTTGTCTACGCCAAGCCCCCGTTCGCCGGGCCCGAGCAGGTGCTCGGCTATCTCGGCCGCTACACCCATCGCGTCGCCATCGCCAACAGCCGCCTGGTCGGCTTCGGCAACGGCCAAGTCAGCTTCACCTGGAAGGACTGCCGCCACGGCAGCCAGACCAAGGTCATGACGTTGGATGCCGACGAGTTCATCCGCCATATCGGCTTCCTCGCCAACTGCCATCGTACCGAGAAGCTCGCGCTTTGCCGTACTCTGCTCGCCGTGCCCCGACCGGAGCCGGAGTCGCCAGGGCCCGTCCGCTGGCAGGATCGCCTGCGCGAACTCACCGGCCAGGATGTCGAGCTCTGCCCCTGCCTGTGTTCGCGGTCACGAGACACACGCGCGGAATCCGTAACCAGTAGCAGGGACTTACTGCGGGCGGATTCCGGGCGTGTGTCTATGCTGCGGCCGGGGTGTCGGCCGCTTCGGCGACCGCCAGCAGCTGTTTGGGTATTGGAATCCCGATCTTTTTCAGCAGATCACCCAGTTCGCCGGTGATTTTCGTGCGCTGAACAATGGTCCGTCCCTCGGCCACGTAGCGCACCGCCTTCAGCGTTCCCAGCAGGTGGGCGATGCGCGCCCACGGCAGGCCGGTGCGGATCTCGGCGGTGCGCTGCACCTGCAGCGCCAGCACGCACAGCTTCACGTGCGCCTCGATCCGCCGCAGCGCCCAATGGAACATTGGCCGCA
>CAIXDS010000283.1 GCA_903918195.1 uncultured Acetobacteraceae bacterium
GCCGAGAGGCCCCTGGACCCCATCACTCTTTTGTAATCCCCCAGCACGCCGCCGCTCAGCGCGGCAGCGTGCTGCTGCCCATCAGGAACGAATCAATCGCCCGCGCGCATTGCCGCCCCTCGCGGATGGCCCAGACCACCAGCGACTGCCCGCGCCGCATGTCGCCGGCGGCGAACACGCGCTCCTGCGAGGTGCGATAGTCCTGCGTGTCGGCCTGCACATTGCCGCGGTTATCCAACGCCAGCCCCGACCGTTCCAGCAGGCCGGTCCGCACCGGGCCGGTGAACCCCATCGCCAGCAGCACCAGGTCGGCGCGCAGGCGGAACCCGCTGCCCGCCACCTCATGCGGTGAGAGACGGCCATCGGCGCCGCGCTCCCAGGCGACGCGGATGCAGTCCAGCGCCGTCACCCGGCCGTGCTCGCCAATAGCCTCGCGCGTCAGCACCGCCCAGTCACGCGTGCAGCCTTCCTCGTGCGCCGGCGAGGTGCGCAGACGCAGCGGCCAGTTCGGCCAGGTCAGCGCCTTGTTCGCCCGTTCCGGCGGCTTCGGCATGATCTCGATCTGGGTCACCGAGGCCGCCCCCTGGCGGATGGCGGTGCCGACGCAGTCCGCGCCGGTGTCGCCGCCGCCGATCACCACCACGTGCCGCCCGGTGGCATCGATCCGCCCCGCCGGCGCGACAAGCGCCGAATCGTCACCGGCCAGCACGCGGTTCTGCTGCACCAGATACGCCATGGCGGGATGAATGCCCTGCAGCTCGCAGCCCGGCACTTCCAGACCGCGCGGTTGCTCGGCGCCGCCGCACAGCGCCACGGCATCATGCTCGTCCAGCACCTCACCGAGGCTCAGATCGACGCCGACCTCCACCCGGGTACGGAAGAGCACCCCTTCCGCCCGCATCTGCGCGATGCGGCGGTCGATCAGGTGCTTCTCCATCTTGAAATCGGGGATGCCGTAGCGCAGCAGCCCGCCGATGCGGTCGTTCTTCTCCAGCACCGTCACCGCATGGCCGGCCCGCGCCAGTTGCTGGGCGCAGGCCAGACCGGACGGGCCGGAGCCGACCACCGCGACGCGCCGCCCGGTCGGATGCGCCGCCGGCAGCGGCACGATCCAACCCTCCTGCCAGCCGCGATCGACGATGGCGCACTCGATCGTCTTGATGGTCACCGGCACGTCTTGCAGGTTCAGCGTGCAGGCTTCCTCGCAGGGCGCCGGGCAGATGCGGCCGGTGAACTCGGGGAAATTATTGGTCGAGTGCAGCGCTGCCGCCGCCGCCTGCCACTGCTCGCGATAGACCAGATTGTTCCAGTCCGGGATCAGGTTGTTGACCGGGCAGCCGTTGTGACAGAACGGAATGCCGCAATCCATGCAGCGCGCCGCCTGACCACCGAGTTCGGCCTCGGCCAGCGGGTGAACGAACTCGTTCCAGGTGCGGCGCCGCGCCTCGGGCTTTTCGTAGCCGCGGTCGCGACGGTCGATTTCGAGAAAACCGGTGGGCTTGCCCATGCTCGCTCTCCTGTCCTCTTACTCGGCCGCGGCGGCTTGCGCCTGCCGCTCGGCGCGCAGCTCAAGCAGCGCGCGCCGGTAGTCGAGCGGCGTGACTTTCACGAAGTTCTCCAGCGCCGTGCCCCAGTTCTCCAGCAGCGCGCGGGCGCGGGCGCTGCCGGTGAACAGCGCATGCCGTTCCACCAGGATGCGCAGCCGCTCGGCATCGAAGCGCAGCGGGTCGCCCATACCGGCATCCTCCACCGAGACGGAGCGCTGGCGCGGCCGTTCGGGATCGCTCGCCGTCGCGGCATCGGCCGGCGCGATGCGTCCCAACTCCACGTCGGCCTTGTTGCTCAGGCGGTCAAATTGGCCGAACGGGTCATAGACGTAGGCGATGCCGCCGGACATGCCGGCGGCAAAGTTGCGGCCGGTCTCGCCCAACACCACCACCACGCCGCCAGTCATGTATTCGCAGCCATGGTCTCCGGTGCCTTCGACCACGGCGACGGCACCCGAATTGCGCACGGCGAAGCGTTCGCCCGCCACGCCCTCGAAATACGCTTCGCCGGCAATGGCGCCATACAGCACGGTGTTGCCGACGATGATGTTCTGCGTCGGATCACGTGGCGCCTCCGGCGGCTGGCGCACCACGATGCGCCCGCCCGACAAGCCCTTGCCGACGTAGTCGTTGGCATCGCCCACCAGTTCCAGGCTGACCCCGCGGGCGAGAAAGGCGCCGAAGCTGCCCCCGGCGGTGCCGCGCAGGGCGATGGAAATCGTGTCCTCCGGCAGGCCGGCATGGCCATGCCGCCGGGCGATTTCGCCGGACAGCATGGCACCGACGGTGCGATCGACGTTGCGGATGGCGCGCTCGATCCGCACCGGCGTGCCGCTCTCGATCGCCTCGCGCGAGGCCTCGATCAGCGCCCGGTCCATGACGTGGTCGAGCAGGTGCACCTGCCGCTCGCTGTTGCGGATGGCAATGCCGGGCCGCGGCGTCACCTCGTGCAACAGGCGCGAGAGATCCACCCCGCGTGCCTTCCAATGGTCGAGCGCACGGCGGGCATCGAGGCGATCGACCCGGCCGACCATGTCGTCGAACCGGCGGAAACCCAGTTGCGCCATCAGCCCGCGCACTTCCTCGGCGACGAACATGAAATAGGCGATGACGTGCTCCGGCGTGCCGGAAAAGCGGGCGCGCAGCACCGGGTTCTGGGTGGCGACCCCCACCGGGCAGGTGTTCAGGTGGCATTTGCGCATCATCACGCAGCCCGCGGCGATCAGCGGCGCGGTGGCAAAGCCGAACTCGTCGGCGCCGAGCAGCGCCGCCACCACCACGTCGCGCCCGGTGCGCAAACCGCCATCCACCTGCACGGCAATGCGCCCGCGCAGCTCGTTCAACACAAGGGTCTGCTGCGTCTCGGCGATGCCGATTTCCCACGGCGAGCCGGCATGGGTGAGCGAGGTCAACGGACTCGCGCCGGTGCCGCCGTCATAGCCCGAGATGGTCACATGGTCGGCGCGCGCCTTCGCCACCCCCGCCGCCACCGTGCCGACGCCCACCTCGGACACCAGCTTGACGGAAATGCGCGCACGGGAATTGGCGTTCTTCAGGTCGTAGATAAGCTGCGCCAGGTCCTCGATCGAGTAGATGTCGTGGTGCGGCGGCGGCGAGATCAGGCCGACGCCCGGGGTGGAATGGCGCACGCGGGCGATGTGCTTGTCCACCTTATGGCCGGGCAACTGCCCGCCCTCGCCCGGCTTCGCACCCTGCGCCATCTTGATCTGGATATCGTCGGCGTTCACCAGATACTCAATGGTGACGCCGAACCGGCCGGACGCCACCTGCTTGATGGCGGAGCGGGCGGAATCGCCGTTCGGCAGCGGCCGGAAGCGTTCCGGCTCCTCGCCGCCCTCGCCGGTGTTCGACTTGCCGCCGATCCGGTTCATGGCGATGGCGAGCGTGGTGTGCGCCTCGCGGCTGATCGAGCCGAAGCTCATCGCCCCGGTGGCAAAGCGGCGCACGATGTCGGTCGCCGGCTCAACCTCCGCCAGAGGCACCGGCTCGGCGGCTAGGCGCAGTTGCATCAGGCCGCGGATGGTCAGCAGGCGTTCGTTCTGCTCGTTGATGGACGCAGCGAAGGCGGCATAGTCGGGCGCCGAGTTGCCGCGCACGGCATGCTGCAGGCGGGAGACGGAGTCCGGCGTCCACGCATGGTCCTCGCCGCGCAGCCGGAACGCGTAGAAGCCGCCGGCATCCAGCCGGTCGCGATAGACCGGGCTGTCGCCATAAGCCTGGCCATGGCGCTGCACCGCCTCCTCGGCGATCTCGGCCAGACCGGCGCCCTCGATGGTGCTGGCGGTGCCGGTAAAGCACTGCTCGACAAAAGCGGTGGACAGGCCAACCGCCTCGAAGATCTGCGCGCCGCAGTAAGACTGGTAGGTGGAGATGCCCATCTTGGACATCACCTTCAGAATGCCTTTGCCCACCGCCTTGATGTAGTTCTTCTGCACCTCATAGGGCTTCAGCGCCGGCAGGCTGCGCTGGCGCACCTGCTCCAGCGTGTCGAAGGCGAGGTAGGGATTGACCGCCTCGGCGCCGAACCCGGCGAGCACGCAGAAATGGTGCACCTCGCGCGCTTCGCCGGTTTCCACCACCAACCCGGTGCTGGTGCGCAATCCCTGACGGATCAGGTGGTGGTGCACCGCCGCGGTGGCCAACAGCGCCGGAATCGCCACCCGCTCCGGCGAGACCGCCCGATCGGACAGAATCAGGATATTGAAGCCCGCCAGCACCGCCTCGGTCGCGTCCAGGCAGACGCGTTCGAGCGCCGCCGCGAGCCCGTCCGCGCCCTGCTCCGCCGGCCAGGTCGCATCGATGGTGCTGGTGCGGAAAGCGTCGCCGACCAGGCTGGAGATCGACCTGATCTTCTCCAGGTCGGTGTTGGTGAGGATTGGCTGGGTCACTTCCAGACGGAAATGCGTGCCGGCATGGTGGCCGAGCAGGTTCGGCCGAGGTCCGATCATGGACACCAGCGACATCACCAGCGCCTCGCGGATCGGGTCGATCGGCGGGTTGGTGACCTGGGCGAAGTTCTGCTTGAAATAGGTGTAGAGCAGGCGCGGCCGGCGCGACAGCACGGCCAGCGGCGTGTCGGTGCCCATCGAGCCGATAGGGTCGTCGCCCTGGCGCGCCATCGGCTCCAGGAAGAACTGGATGTCTTCGTCGGTATAGCCGAATGCCTGCTGGCGGCACAGCATGTCGGCCTTGTGGTTGGCGGCGGCAACGGTGGCGGCGGCCGCCACCTCGGCCGGCTCAGCCAGGTCTTCCAGCTTGATCTGGGTGGCTTTAAGCCAAGCCGCGTAGGGATGCGCGGTGGCCAGATCGCGCTTAATCTCGGCGTCGTCGATGATGCGGCCCTGCTCCAGGTCGATCAGCAGCATCTTGCCGGGCTGCAGCCGCCACTTGCGGACGATGCGCTCCTCCGGCACCGGCAGCACACCAGCCTCGGACGCCATGATGACATGGTCGTCATCGGTGATGATGGTGCGGGCCGGGCGCAGGCCATTGCGGTCCAGCGTGGCGCCGATCTGCCGCCCGTCAGTGAAGGCGATGGCGGCCGGCCCGTCCCACGGCTCCATCAGCGCCGCGTAGTATTCGTAGAAGGCGCGACGATCCGGGTCCATCAGCGCGTTACCGGCCCAGGCCTCCGGGATCAGCAGCATCATCGCATGCGCCAGCGAGTAGCCGCCGGCCACCAGCAGTTCCAGCGCGTTGTCGATGCTGGCAGTGTCGGACTGGCCGTGCGGAATCAGCGGCCACATCTTGTCGAGGTCCGGGCCGATCAGGTCGGACGCCATGGCGTAGCGGCGCGCGTACATCCAGTTGACGTTGCCGCGCACGGTGTTGATCTCGCCGTTATGGGCGAGGAACCGGTAAGGGTGCGCCAGCCGCCAGGAGGGAAACGTGTTGGTGGAGAAGCGCTGATGCACCAGCGCCAGTGCCGAGGTGGTGAGGGGATTCTGCAGGTCGCGATAAAAGCCGCCGACCTGCGGCGCCAGCAGCAGCCCCTTATAGACGATCGTGCGGCTGGAGAACGAGGGCGTGTAGAACTCCGGCAGCCCGGGCAGCCCGTGCCGCTCGCCGAGTGCCGCGACATTGTTCAGCACCTGCTTGCGGATCACCAGCACCTTGCGCTCGAACGCATCCTGATCGGGCAGCGCCGGGTTGGCCGCCACGATAGCCTGGTGGATGACCGGCATGGCCTCGATGACGCGCGCGCCCAGGCCGGTGGTGTCGGTGGGCACGACGCGCCAGCCGACCAGCCGCTGGCCCTCGTTGGCGATGGTGCGTTCCAGCAGCCTGGTGGCGAATTCGCGCGCGGCGGGATCGCGCGGCATGAAGCACATCGCCACCGCGTATTTCCCTTCCGGCGGCAGCACCACGCCGGCGCGGTCGGCCCAGTCACGCAGCAGCGCGTCGGGCATCTGGATCAGGCAGCCTGCCCCGTCGCCCACCAGCGGGTCGGCGCCGACCGCACCGCGATGGTCCAGATTGACCAGAATCTGCAGCCCGCGCTGGATAATATCATGCGACTTGCGGCCCTTGATGTTGGCCACGAAGCCAACACCGCAAGCATCATGCTCGTTGCGCGGGTCGTACAGGCCCTGGGCCGGATGCTGATCCATCATCGACGCACACTACCTCCGCGGGGAAACGATCAGTCCATACCGACGGCGGGCGGCCGCCATCTGTGCGGGCCCGTTGTCACATAACGAGACCCTATCCATCGCAGCATGTTCACGCAATCTCGCAATGCGGCAAAAGGAAGGCCAGGGCTCTGCCCTGGACCCGCCAAGGGGCAGTGGCCCCTTGGAACCCATTCCTTTTAGAGCATTGTTGTAGACGGGGGACTGCGGTGATGCTTTGGCATCAC
>CAIXDS010000284.1 GCA_903918195.1 uncultured Acetobacteraceae bacterium
GCTTTCGCGCGCCATGCGCTTCAGCATTTCCCGATGGGTCTCGCCGCTGTCGCGCCGCACCAGCGTGCGCAGCGCCGCGTTGGCTTCCATGGTCGAGGCGTCCACGCCGATCCGCTCACCCTGGACCAGGCCACGCTCGGCCAGTCGCTGCAGCACCCAGGTGAAGACTTTGTCGTGCATCTCCAGCGGCAGGCGCGAGCGGGTCCGGCTGAGCGTCGAGTGGTCCGGCACTGACTCGCATTCGCCCAGCCGCAGGAACTCTCGCAGCGACAGGCTGTCAGCGCAGCGCCACTCCAGGCCGCGCTCGCTGTCGATGCCTTCGAAGTAGCCCACCAGCAACATGCGGAAGTAGCGCCCCGGCGGCAGCGACGGACGACCACGCTTGGCGGCGTAGTAGCGGGCGCACTCGGCTTCCACGAACACGTCGAACCCGGCGCCGATCAGTTCCGCCTGGAGACGGTCGTAGAACACGTGCCCCGGCGAGCGCGGCAACTCCGCCCAGGTCACCATCATCGATCCCTGCCGTTTCCGCTGCCGACCCAGTGCCATCCGCCGTCGCCCTCGCTGCCTGCATGCGCAACGAGTCAGGCAGGGGCGATTTTGTCAACGGCCTGATACGGCAGCTTGTAGAGCTTGCCCTCCGCCCGGCGTGGGTCAGGAACCTCTGCCAGCAGGTCCAGCAACGGCGCGAATGCAGCCACGGCAACCTCCTCCTCGGTTGCCACCCCAGGAGTCAGAGATTTGCCGATTCGGGAATCTGCCCTGATTCCAATGGCCTCACTTTGCCCCAAACGTGTTGCAGATCGGACTCACCCCGGCCAATCGAGAGGATTGAACAGCCGTGGTAGGGGCCCAAAGGCTGCTGAATAATCATGCGGTAGCAATCCAGGCTGTGGCTCATGAATTCGTATGCCGCTCCCCACAGGTAGAGACGGAACCTTCGGTAGCTATAGTCGCCAAACCGTGCAATCAGCTCTTTCTGGTTAAGCTCTAAATTGCGCGCCCATTGCAGAAATGTTAGAAAATAGCTGGCGCTGTCATTGAACAGCTCGGTAACCCGCAGCGGCGTCGTTGACAGCGCCTCGATGAATTCGTGCAGAACCAGGAAGGAGTGATTGCCTGGGTAGATGTGTTTGACCATGAATGATGACAGCTGGTACTTCTTCGTGCAGGCGCTGCCGTCGAGAAATATCTTTCCGCCCGGCTTTAGCAAGGACGCGAATTTCTTCGCAACCTGCCCGTATTGCGGAAGATGCTCGATCACCCCCATGATTACGATCGCGTCGTAGGTCTCTTCCGTTTCGTAGCAGAGAAGATCGGAAAGGATAAGATTCCAACTGTATCCCAGAGTTTTGGCACGGCCGCGCAGGTAGTCGATGGATACCTGCGAGATTGAAATTCCGGTGCAACTGACACCGCGCGCAGAGGCGTATTCGAACCAGGCGCCCCAGCCCGGACCGACCTCCAGGATGTGATCGCCCGGCTTCAGGTTGAGCCTCTCATAGCAATAGGCAAACTTGCGGAGGGTTGCTGTTTCGAGGGTTTCGTCGGCCTTCTCGTACACCCCCTGTGTGTAACAGGGGGTCTGTGGATCCAGAAAGCCAAGGAAGAAGTCAGGGTCGATGTCGTAGTGCGAACGTATGGCGCGCCGGTTCGTCCGCACTTGCCCTGTCAGCAGCGGTTGGATGAAACGCCACGCCGTGGCAAGCGGATGGATGTCACTGAGGTGGTCTCGTAGTTGGAACGGTCGCAGCATATCGCCTTCGACATCGATATCGCCGTCAAGATACGCATCAGCAAAACGTCCCTGATCGAGGCTGGCCAGGCTCCGGACGCCAGATTCGCTCCGGAGCAGGATGCGGAAGTGAGCCGCGCCGCGGCCGAAGGACCGAACCGCCCGATCTGGCCATTGAATCTCGAAGGGAATAGGCGTCGTGGAAAACACCCGAGACACGCGATCGAATAGGAAATCCGTCATCACTGAGCCTGGTGCGCTTCCAAGCTCCTGATCTGCCGTGTCCATGCGCCTATGCATGCTGCAAGCCTCCAGAACATTGCTCTTCGAGAACCTCGGCGCCAGGCAGCTACCCTATCGTCCGCGTGCGGGATACCGGTGCGGCGATGCCTTCGTGGTGGTGGGCTTATCGATCCACGCCCCAACGTCAATGCAGGACGCGCTATAATACCCAATCACGACACCACGCGCCAATCAGCTACATCGACTTGCCGCGTTCGTGAGAGTCGTCGGTCCTAGCGATTACCAACGTAACGCTGCTGGTCACTTTCCTGGCTATTGAGACGCCCGGCACGTTCTGCGGCGCAATCCGGTTCCCCGCGTGTGTGAGCCATTTCTCTTCGAGCACTGGTTGCCTCGACCAGCCGCGCGTTCGTAATCGTGCTGCGACATAGTGAGATCCACCACGGCAGGACGACGACAGAGTCACACGCCTTGTTGTTCTGGGCGAGGCGGTGCTGGATGGAGCGGGCTTTGGGCTTGCTTGCTCAGGCATTCGGGAGAGGCCAGACGGGCATAGTGCCGCTTCCTTGAGCACGCCCTTTGGGACAGGGGGCGTCTTCGAGTTCGGGAAAAGCGCCGTTCTGATCTGAGTAGTTTCCGAACCTGATCTTACCGGCCTCCGCCCATGTAAGAACCGGTCACAATTAATCCACTACAGGCAGGAGGCGACCATGCCGAAAGAAAGCCATACCAGCGCGGCTGAGCACCACGAGAGCACCGCTAAGGCTCACCGTACTGCCGCGGAGCACCATGGCAAGGGCGAACATGCGGCTGGACTCGAGCAGTCTGGCAAGGCGCATGGAGAATCCGAGCTGGCGCATAAGAAGTCAGCGGAGGCCCACGGCAAAAGCACTAAGCATCCCACCACGTAAGAACATTCCTACCGGGCGGCGGGTTGCGGGTATGTCCATAACCCCGTCCGCGCCGGCTGCGTGGGAGCCCTCTCGCTCTTCGGATTTGGCGAACTTCGCAGTTTTATAAAGCCATTTTCTCGCAATCGCCACCCGATGTCGCTGGCGGCGTGGACCCGCGCAACGATGGCGCGCCGATGTTGTGGTTGCAATTTCCAGCGGGCGCGCCGGTGGTGCTCGGGCTGATTAGGGTGGCGGCGGCGGTGGGTTCGGGCGGCAGTAAGGTGGTACGCGGACCTCGGACATGCCTTGCTTGCAATTCTGTTGGGTGCTGATAGCCTGTCTCGGCGCTGCGAGGATCGGAGGGGTGGATATCATGCCTCCGATACTTTCGACGCTAGAACGTCGGCGTTTCTCTGTCAACAGAACGGGGATGGATCATATGTTCAAGAGTTTGTTTGCCGTATGTCTTGCTGCTTGTCTCGTGTTGGGACTGAACGTTAGCGCACGAGCGGCACCCTTTCACCTGGCCGGACCCGTTCATCTGGCCAACGTCGCGATCACGCCCGTCGCCAGTGTGTCGATCGATACCGGCGATGAATTCACCCATTTCGGTACGCCTCGTCTCGTGTTGCTGGGCGTCGGTATCGTGGCGGGCGCCGTGTTGCTTCCGCCGGTCCTTCAAATCAACGAGTTGTTTGGCGGCGTTCTTGGCGCGATTGGTGCGGAAGTTCTCTATCACGCCGGCTACAGGTTGTCCGGGATCGGCTCGTAGCATCCGGGCGGCTGGAACTGGCGGACCGGCTTAGCCCGATACGTTGCCGGGTTCGCCCTTTCGGCAAATGAATAGCGCCTCCCTGATGACCGATGGAAGATTTGGCCGGCTTCACGCTTGAGTTTGCCACCGGCCATCGGCCGGGACCTATACCCGTTGAACGGATAACAACTGGCCATCGAGGAAGCGTGACCCGACCGTCTATCCGCGTAGCGGATAGCGTCCCCAGCCCGCCCCTACAAGCCCCGCTCGCTGGGTGGGGCGCTAGGGTAAGCGAGGAGGGCCGGGGTTCTGCGCTGGCCCCATTCTTTAGGAACGGGTTCCAAGGGCCTTTGGCCCCTTGGCGGGTCCAGGACGAAGCCCAGGTGGGGCTCGGGGCAACGTCCCGATCGCATCAAGCGTGCGCTATCGCAGCCGCTTCGCATTTGCCGCTGCCCGTTTGTGCCAGGGCAGCAGCAACTTGGCCGCATCCGTCTGACCATGCATCAGCGCGGCGGCGGTCAGGCGCGCCGCCGCCTGCTTTTCCTCAACCATGCGGCGATACTCGGCAGGGGAACATTGGCCGCGCGCCATCAGCAGCGTGCGGCGCCATATCGTCTCGGCCGAAACGGCTGCGAGGCGGGCGAACAGGACCGGCAGGGCCGGGCGGCGGGAGTGGCGGGGCATCTCAGCCAATTGGCCGGTCACGACCACAAAGGCAAGCCACACGGCATTCACCATTGCGGTTGCCTGGCTTAGTCGGGCCGCGATGCGGAGGAAACGCCGATAACCAGATCACTCTCGATGCGTTCGCCGCCGTGGTCCCCGACGGCGCTCAGTTGACCCTGCCGCCCGACAACTTTCTCGCTTCCTGCGAGCTGGCCCGCGCCCTGGTGCGCCGCGGCGCGCGGGTTGGGGCTGCTGGGGTGCCGGTGTCCGGCTACGCCACCGACTTGTTGATCGGCGCCGGCTGCGGGCAGCTCAATCTTTGGCGCTGGTCGGGAACGTATCATCTAGCGCCTGGACGAAGGACCAAGGACACGCGGACGGGAAGTTGCCGTCCGGCATCGATTTCGCGCAGGGCCAGGTCGACGGCGTCTTGACAGGCCTCGGCGAGCACGGCGCCGGCCCGCCACCGTCGGCAACGAGCGCCTCGCGTTCGGCATGCGCCGGTTCGCCCTCCTGGCCGTGCTGCGCCTTCTCGGCGTCGCCCCGGCGGGCGCGGTCGCGCTGGACCAGAAAGTGCCGTCGCACCCCGGCCTGACCGGACCGTGCGTCTTTGCGGGACGATCTAATATCATAACAACTTTCTGCTCACAAATTCAATGCGATAGATACGGTCCGATGGGACTACCTCAAGTTTGGGGGCGTGACCACGACCGATAAGGACCGCCGCCATTCTCCCGTCTCCGGTAAGCACGCGTTGGTAAATGGCGTCGTGGGATTGATGGAAGCAGACGCTGGCAGGATTCCGGGTTCGGGCTTCCTGAGGAGGGACTACCGGCACTGGCCACCAATGGCGATCATTCTGACCAATCTTGAGGCATTCCCACGACAGCCCGCACAAATATTCGAAATCACCAAACTTCCTTGCCGTCACTTTCGACAAATTGGGGACGCAAACCCCTAAAGCCAACGCACCTCAGTGGGTCAATCGCAATCAACCACCGCTGGTCATGCTGTGGTAGGCGGTTACCGGCCAGGCAAGCGCATTGGGCAGCGCCTGCGCGACGCTTGTGGCAAGGTCCGACGCTGAAGCGCCCTTCCACCTGGTCTCTATTGTGGGAGATAGCACGACGCCAACGCCAACAATGTAGATGATCAATAGCAGAACAATTAGTGCGCGCATGCACTCATACTCCGAATGGCGAAGATTTCGTCACCCCACGTTGTTTCCACCGAACGAATGAGCGGCGGAGCGCCGTCCACGACGAGAGGCATCCGGACAACGCGTCGTAAAAAAAATAATAGGAAAGGCGACTGTGCGTCAGGGCCGGAATCTACCCATTGATCGGCTCCAACGAACGAACCGCCCCTCCGGTACGAGTTTTGCGACGAAACGGGAACATCGGTTTTCGAAGGCAACTGCAGCGCCGCCTTGGCGCCTGGCGGCGGCCCAGCGCAACCATCGCGGATAACAATCTGAATTCGTTA
>CAIXDS010000285.1 GCA_903918195.1 uncultured Acetobacteraceae bacterium
CAAGGCCAGGGGCTCTGCCCCTGGACCCCGCTAAGGGCGGAGCCCTTAGAACCCATTCGTTTAGACAGTTGTTATGAGAGGGGGGTGAGGAGATGCATCGGCCACTCCTCACCCCCCTCTCATAACAACTGTCCAAGTGATGGGGTCCAGGGGCCTCTCGGCCCTTGGCGGGTCCAGGGCAGAGCCCTGGCCTTGCTTTCTTCCTCTGATTGCCCCGTACCATCGCCGCGTGCGCTCGCTCCGCTCCCGTCTGGCCCTGCTCTGGTTGCTGTCGCTTGCCGCCTCGCTGGCGGTGGGCGTGTTGCTCGTCCTGCTGTACCGCCAGTCGGCAGCGGCGCAGGCCGGACGGGCCGAGGCGGTGGCGGCGCGCGCCTGCGACCTGGTCACCGAGCGCTGGAATTTCTATTCCGCCGGTTGGGCCGGCCCCGCCCCGCCCGCCGGCGATGCGCCGTTCCGGCGCGACCTGAAGGGCCTGCTGGCCATGGCCCTGCCGCCCGGCCCGCCGCTGGAGGCCGGCATCTGGCGCGAGGGGGAAGGTGTGCTGGCCGCCATTGGCGCCCGTCCGGGCGGCCTGGACGCGGTGCTCGGCGACGTGACGACCGAGGCGCTGGGCGAGGACCGCACGGCAACAGACTGGGCCGAGACCGCGCTGGGTCCGGTCGGGCTGGCGGCCTGCCCGCTGGCGGGGCCGGTACCCGGGTTGGCGGCCTATGCCGCGGTGCCGCTGCTGGGCGCCCCTGGCCCGGTGGTGCTGCAGGCCGGTCTGGCGGTGCTGCTGGCGCTGATGCTGGCGATGACGGCGCTGCTGACCTGGCTGCAACTATCCTGGGCGCGCCATGTCCGCGGCATCGAGACGGCGCTGGCCCGCCACGAGGCCGGTCCGCTGCCGCGCCTGGCCGCCACCGGCGAGCGCGAGTTGGACCGCATCATCGCCGCGCTGAACACCGCCGGCGACCGGCTGGCCGAGGCGCAGCAGCGCTCCGAGGCGCTGGCGGCCCGGGTCGCCTTGTCGGAGCGGCTGGCCGCGCTGGGGCGGGTCGCCGCCGGGGTGGCGCACGAAATCCGCAACCCGATCGCCGCCATGCGTCTGCGCGCCGAGAACGCGCTGGCCGGCGACGATGCCCGCCGCCGCACGGCGCTGGAGGCGATCCTGGCGCAGATCGGACGATTAGACCGGCTGATCGGCGAACTGCTCGCCATGACGCAGCGGCGCACGGCGGAACCCGAGGCGGTCGATCTGTTGTTGTTCCTGCAATCCTGCGCGGCCGACCACCCGGGTGTCACGGTGCAGGCGCCGGGGGAGACGCGGGTAGTGCTTGACCCGGCGCTGACCCGGCGGGCGCTGGATTCGCTGCTGACCAATGCGCGCCAGCATTCGCCCGCCGGGGGGAACGTGACCCTGCGCGGCAGCATTGCCGGCCGTACGCTGCGCATCGAGGTGCAGGACAGTGGCCCCGGGGTGGACAAGGGTTTGCGGGGGACGCTGTTCGAGCCTTTCGTCACCGGCCGCGCCGACGGCACCGGGCTGGGCCTGTCGATCGCCCGTGAACTGACCGAAGCGCAAGGCGGCCGGCTGGTGCTGGCGGAGCCAGGCGGCGATGGGCGCGGCGCCATTTTCGCGGTGGAGATTGCATGGCCCGCATCCTGATCGTGGACGACGACACGGCGCTGCGCGAGGGCATGGCCGAAACCATCGGCGACCTCGGCCACGACCCGGTGCAGGCAGCGGACGGTGAGGCGGCGCTGGCGCGGCTGGCACAGGGCGGGATCGACGTCGTGCTGCTCGACCTGCGCATGCCGGGCATCGACGGCATCGAGGTGCTGCGCCGCCTGCGCGCCCTGCCCGCCCCCCCGCCGGTGGCGGTGCTGACGGCGGTGCCGACCGCGGGCAACACGATCGAGGCGATGCGGCTCGGCGCCGTCGATCACCTCGCCAAGCCGGTGGGGCGCGACGACCTTGCCGGGCTGATCGCCCGCATGCTGCCCGCCCCTGGCCCGGCTGCCGTGCCGGCGACTGAAGCCGGTGAGGACGAGCTGGTCGGCTCCTCGGCGCCGATGCGCGAGGTGCAGAAATCCATCGGCCGCCTGGCCGACAGCGAGACGACGGTGCTGATCACCGGCGAGACCGGCACCGGCAAGGAGGTGGTGGCCCGCGCGATCCATCGCCACGGACGGCGTGGCGGCAAGGCGTTCGTGGCGGTGAACTGTGCCGCCATTCCGGCCGCGCTGCTGGAAAGCCAGTTGTTCGGCCACGCCCGCGGCGCATTCACCGGCGCCATCGCCGATCGCGCCGGCAGCTTCCGCGAGGCCGATGGCGGCACGCTGTTTCTCGACGAGATCGGCGACATGGACCTGGCCATGCAGGCCAAGCTGCTGCGGGTGCTGCAGGACCGCATGGTGATGCCGGTCGGTGGCAAGCCGGTGCCGGTGGATGTGCGTATTCTGGCGGCAACGCATCGCGACCTGCGCGCCATGGTCACGCGCGGCGGCTTCCGGGAGGATTTGTTCTACCGCATCGGCGTGGTGCCGGTGCATCTGGCGCCGCTGCGCGAACGGCTGTCGGATATTCTGCCGCTGGCGGAGCATTTCCTGGCCCGTGCCGGCGGGGCGCGGCGGTTGTCGGCCGAGGCGGCGGCCCGGCTGCTGGCGCATCCCTGGCCCGGCAATGTGCGCGAACTGCGCAACGCCATGGAGCGCGCCGCTGTGCTGGCGCCGCTGGCGGTGCTGTCCGCGGCCGATTTTGCCTTCCTTGCCGGCGAGGGCGCGGCGTCGGCGGGCGTGCCGGCGGCGGACTGGCTCGCCGGCGACCTGCCGGGGGCGGTGGCGCGGCTGGAGACGGAGATGATCCGCCGGGCGCTGGCCGGCTGTGGCGGCAACCGGGCGGAAGCGGCGCGGCGGCTGAACATCCATCGCCAGTTGCTGTATGAGAAGATGCGGCGCTACGGTCTGGAGATGTCCGCAAGCCGGACAGGTGCCGTCCTGGAGCCGGACGTGGCGCCGCCGTCGGGCGAGCAAAACTATCCATAATAACAAAGTGTTATTCTCTGGCATGCGGCTTGCGGTGCAGGCTGCATGGGCCATCCGGGCCCGCACGGAGGATAGGATGAAATTGCGGTACGCCCTGCTCGCCGCCACGTTGATCACTGCCGGCATATCCGGCGTGGCGCTGGCGCAGAAGGGGCCGGTCTACGACCCGGCGCAGCTGCCCGAGGTGAAGGGCAAAGTGGCGCAATACCTGCTGACCCCCCGCGGCGAGGTTGATGGCTTTCTGCTTGCCGACGGCACCGAAGTGCATTTCGCCCCGCATCTTTCCACCCAGCTCGTCTTTTCGGTGAAGCCGGGCGATGCCGTGACGATCCATGGGCTGAAGGCAAAGGCCGCGCCGCTGGTGCTGGCCGCCTCGGTCACCAACGACGCCAGCGGCACCACCGTGCTGTCCGGCCCGCCCGGGCGGCATGGCGGGCCGCCGCAGGCGGAGGCGACGGGAAAGGTGAAGGCGCAACTGCACTCGCCGCACGGCGACGTGGACGGCGTGCTGCTGGAAGACGGCACCATCGTCCGCCTGCCGCCGCCCGAGGCGCAGAAATTCGCCGCCGAACTGGCCGACGGCAAGACGGTGTTCGTGCGCGGCTTCGGCAGCGACAGCCCGCTCGGCAAGGTGGTGGCGGCGACGGCGCTGGGTGCTGACAAGGACCACACCCAGCCGGTTGCCTTCCCGCATCCAGGTGGCCCCGGCGGCCGCATGCATGGCCACGGGCCTGGCGAGGGCGGGCATGGCCCGATGATGGGCGGTCATGGTCCGATGGGTGACCATGGTCCGTTCGATGGCGACGAACCGCCGCCGCCACCGCAATAACCGGGGCCGCAATAACAGAGCCGATCCCCGCCCCGGGGCAGTTGTCCCGGGGCGGTCCTTTTCATGCCGCGAGCGGGGGCAACACCGGTGCGTCGTGAACGGTTGGCAACCATTATACCTGAATGGCGTTGTGGCTCGACAACACGCCGATATCTGGGACCGCTGCGCTCAACGCCTTCAGCACCGCAACAGCGCTGCCAGCGCCATGCCCAAGCGGATCGAACAGCAGCACCGCATCCGCCCCCTGGTCGGCAATGGTAAAGTAGGACCCCAGCTTCGGCAGCACATCCTGGATATTCAACTGC
>CAIXDS010000286.1 GCA_903918195.1 uncultured Acetobacteraceae bacterium
AGGTCCAGATTTCATCCAGGGAGGCCGGCATCCCCGGCTTCAAGCCGCTGCCAGTACGCTGGCGCATCGAGGCGACTTTCGGCACCGTGACCAATCGTGACCGCCGCCTGACTCGTAATATGGAACAAAGTCCAGCCGCCGCAGAAGATGCGGTCGAGATTGCCAATGTCCACCGCGTCCTTCGCGCCTACTGCCGCGAAAAAGCGTCTATGGGATAGTCAAACAGGCTCTGAGAACGGCTGGTTTGCGCCTATGAACCCATGGCGTGCCATCGGACCAAGCGGATCTGCCCGACATGCATCAGCCTGAGTCGGCGCATCCACGCTTCGGCTTCGGCGACCACCGCCGCGGCGCGCAGGCGGTCTGGACGAGCCACCGACAGGTCCCGCACCAAGCGCTTCCAGCCTTGCACGGCCAAGCGCATATGGCGGGCCGAGATATCCTCGGTCACCCGCACGTCGAATCCCAGTTCGGCAAGCGCGGCGGTCAGGGCTGCCTCAGTCAGGAGATTCGGCGTCCGCCCCTCGACCTCGGCCCATGACATGACCATGGGATCTTCGGGATTGAGGCGCGCCGTCGCGACCACGTCGACCATCACGAACTGCCCACCCGGCCGCAGTGCGCCGGCCAGAGCCAGCAGGAGCTCGGGTACCGGCACTGGTCGGCCCGGGGCACCGCGCAATGCTTCCAGTGCCAGGGCGTGGTTGAAGGCACGCCGGCGGAACACCGGCGCGCGCGGATCCCAAGGAACGACCGTCGCCCGCTTGGCGACCACCTTGCCCGCACGCGGCAGGCGCCAAGCCGCCACCTCGGCCAGCGCCGGGTCCGCCTCGTGGCCGGAGACCCAGGCGCCCAGTCCGCCGGCCACCGCTCGCGCCGGCCCGCCCGCAGCGGCACCGAGCAACAGCACCGAGGAGGCAGCGGAAAGGTTGAGCGGTACTGCGAGGCGCAACACCTCATCCTCCCCGCCCGGAAGGACGTTACCATCGCCCCAGAGTTCATCAGCGATGGCGATGCGTGCGGGTGTCCAACGCACGGGCGCCGCGACGGGCATTGCCATCGCCACCGGGGCAGGTTCGGGCGGGACCGGTACCGGCGCCACGGGCCGCTCAGCTGGCGGCAAGAGGTGCATGAAACGACTGCGTAGATCGGCAAGACGCATGCGATCACCCAATGTGCTTTGGGTCAGGGGTGCTCTGGGTGAGGCGTAGTGTGTGGCTCAACGATCGAACGTCTGGCTCCACTTCAGACTGGCCTCGGGCCATTGCGAAACCGTTAACCCGCCCTTGTGATCGATCACCATGCTATCATTGGCCCGTTCCGAAGGGAGCGCACCGGAACCTGTCAATGACTTTGATACAGCCGGGTTCGATATTTAGGCTCGGGTGTGTTGCCTTGTCCTGGAGGCGTTTGGTTCGGTCGAATAGTCAACAGGTTGTGCTGATCCCCGGTGGTTGAGGGTTGAGCTGTCATCGTGCGTGGGCCCGTGTGGCGTGACCTAACGGACCCATCAACCATCATGTGCGGTATCATGTAGTAGCCGCCACCAGTAGACGGTTCGGTTGCGGAAGCATGCCGTCTACCATCTCTTTCGTTGGCTTTCAGAAGGGGAGCGGGGATGGCCGAGCTGCATGTGATCGCCACGTTGCGTGAAAAGCGATCGG
>CAIXDS010000287.1 GCA_903918195.1 uncultured Acetobacteraceae bacterium
CCGATCGCTTTTCACGCAACGTGGCGATCACATGCAGCTCGGCCATCCCCGCTCCCCTTCTGAAAGCCAACGAAAGAGATGGTAGACGGCATGCTTCCGCAACCGAACCGTCTACTGGTGGCAGCTACTACATGATACCGGGCTTTCGGTCCATGCCCCGCTTGGTGACCGCCCTGACGTGCTCGCTGATCCTGCGCCGGATTCGACCTGTTTGACTGCCCAACCTGACGTATGGATTTGCAACAGCGATGCAGCACTCCCAACGCTCGGCCTGGACGCTCCCGTCAGCCCGGCGCCGGCCGACGTTTTCATTCTGGAATCGGGTCATCAAGCCGGGCCATCTCGCATTACCGCCCCATCTGCGCCATGGCGTTGCGCAAGGGTTCGTCGGAGATGCGCATGAGGCCATGGTAGGGGTCATTCAGTTCCAGGACCAGGAAGATTGCGCCCGCGACCGAGAGCGCGCCGACGAAATGCGCCAGGGTGACGGTCGCGTTGAGCCGGGCGCACAGTCCGAAACCGAGAAACAGCATGCTGATCCAGAAGACCAGCACCGCCAGGAACGGCCACGAGATCGGCCCCCCAAGTTCCATGAACATCAGTAGGCGCGTTTGAGAGATGGCATCTGCCTCCTGCAAAGCTCGACTCTTTATCGCTCGTTCATCGTCGGTCCTGGGTGATAGTTGCTGCAGCCGCTCGATATCGGATCTCGCCGATCTCTGCGTTTCTGGAGCATCGAGCTTCTCGGGCCGAACACCGTCGGACGACCAGATCAGGTCATGTGTTTTCCAGACAATATCGTGCAAGCCATCTCGGGCCGCCTTCGCATCCGGTCCATAGAGCTCCAACGTCCGATCGAGCAGGATGAGGTTGGCCGACAGCACCTTCATCTGACTGATTTGTTGGTCACGGGATGTGTTGGCGGAGGCAATGAGTAAACTGAGCACCAGCGCGGACATGCTGGCGATCAACCCCATCACGAGCTTCACGAGATCCCGGGATTCTGCGTTCAGGAGACGGTCCGGCAATTTGACGTAAAGGGCCATTCCAATGAGCGCGGCGGTGAAGGAGCAGCCAAAAACGATCGAGGCGATAGCGACCGAGCTCATGGTGATGGAACCTTGCTTTGCGGTCAGTGTGCTTGCCCTCTACCGCGTCAGGGCCGGTCAAGACACCGCCACCGACGGCGCCGTTCCGGGGCGGCGTCTTCGGTGGCGGCAACGGAGGGTCGGAACAGCTATTCGACGAGAATCGTCATCTTCTCCAATGCCCGAGCGCAGCGGGTGCGGTCCGGGTAGATCGAGCTCGGTGGGGTCAGTTACTGCCAGGGGGAGGTGCGGTCACCGTCTCCATGACACGGTCAAGGCTGAAGCTGCCGGGCTTCTGGCGCGGCGGGAACTCGCGGAAGCTCTGCAGCCAGTTGCCGACATAGGCCGCAGCGGGCGCCAGCACGAACATGCGATGCGCGGCCCAAGCGGTATGACCGATGGATTCGTCAAAGGCGCGCTCAAGCGGATCCATGCGCAGATTGGTGAGCATCGGCCAACGCAATTCCTCGAATGGGGTCTCCCAGACTTTGAAACCGACCGAGTTCTGCCTCAGGAAGGTGAGCTTCCAGTTGTTGTAGCGCAGCGCCGCGACGCTGCCGCCATCGGTCCAGTAAATGAACTCGTGCCGCGGCGATTCCGTCACGTCGCCTTTGAAGAAGGGCAACAGATTGTATCCGTCGAGGTGAACCTTGTAGGTCATGTCACCGATTTTTCGGCCTACCAGCAGGTCTTCTTTGACGGTGGTGTCGCCCGCCGCCGCGAGCAATGTCGGGATCATGTCCTCGTGCGCGCCCATGTCGTTGACGACGGTGCCGGGCTTGAGAACGCCGGGCCAACGGATGAGGGTGGGAACGCGGTAGCCGCCTTCCCATTGCGTATTCTTCTCGCCGCGGTAGATTGTCGTGCCGCCGTCGGGCCAATTGAAGAACTCGGCTCCGTTGTCGGTGGAATACATAACGATAGTGTTGTCCTCGATGCCCAGCGCCTTGAGCTTGGCGAGCAACTGACCGACGTGGCCATCGTGCTCAACCATGCCATCGGCGTAGATCCCGAGGCCCGTTTTGCCCTCGCTCTCCTTCTTGAGATGCGTGAAGACATGCATGCGGGACGAATTCCACCAGACGAAGAACGGCTTCCTGTCCTTGGCCGCCTTGTCGATGAACGCGAGCGCTCCGGCAGTCACCTCGTCGTCCACCGTCTCCATGCGCTTGATCGTCAACGGGCCGGTGTCCTCGCATTTCTGCCTGCTGACCTTTCCGAACCGCGGTTCCACGGTCGGGTCGTCCTGATTCGACGCGAAGCAGTGCATCATCCCGCGCGGGCCGAAATTCGCCCCGAACGCCGGGTCCTTCGGATAATCGACGTTCTCAGGTTCTTCCTCGGCATTGAGGTGGTACAGATTGCCCAGCCACTCGTCGAAACCATGCACCGTCGGCAGCATGTCGTTCCGGTCGCCGAGGTGGTTCTTGCCGAACTGGCCGGTGGCATAGCCGAGCGGCTTGAGCAGTTCGGCAAGCGTCGGGTCTTCCTTCTTCAGCCCTTCCGGCGCGCCGGGCAAACCGACCTTGGTCAGGCCGGTTCGGATGGGCGACTGGCCGGTGATGAATGCGGCCCGCCCGGCGGTGCAACTCTGCTGGCCGTACCAGTCGGTGAACAGGGCCCCCTGCTGGGCGATGCTGTCGATGTTCGGCGTGTGATAACCCATCCGGCCCAGATTGTAGGCGCTGATGTTGAACTCGCCGATGTCGTCGCCCCAGATGACGAGAATGTTTGGCTTCCCGCTGGCCGGTGAAGGAGGCGCCTGTGCGGCGGCGGGCGTCACGGCGGCCCAGGCGATGGCCAGGACCAGGCCCGTCATCACGGCCAAGGCCGATAACCTTCTATGTTTCGTGCGCATTTGCTTCCCTTTGGTCCTGGCCGCGTGTGCTGGGCGCGGCTGCCCGGTTCTGATACCATACGGCATTGGCAGCGGTTGGCACGCGACCGTGAACGACTTGCTCGGGAAATTGAACGCCACTCCGGCGCCAATGGTCCAGTCGTCGCCAATTGCGCCGATTCAAAAGAGTCGGCCCTCGACCCAGAATGCTTAGGATGGAGCATTCTGATCGAGATTGCGATGCGCTCTGGTGGAGCGCGCGAACGCGCGGATGTCATCCATCGTAGCCCGCTCATTTCAGAAAACTTTTCGGGGCGCTATATGATGGCATCGGCGCCCGCAAATCGGCGCCGCCGCATATCGCAACCGACACGTGAGCCGTCGGCCTGCACCTCCTAACGAAGGCGCCGCATGACACGTTGCAGCCAAACGCTCCGTAGCCGGATCGCAACACTCGCCAGCATTGCCGTGCTGCTGGCCATCGCCGCCTGCGCTCCGGTCAGCGTGGAGCGGGTGGATCTGCGCACCGCCTACGGCAACTTGAACCGCACGGCGTTGTCCAGCAATCAGTTGAGTGACCTGACACGCATCGTGCTGCGGCGCAATGCGTTGCTGGACTCTTTCCCGCCATACCCGGACGAGACGATCGCCGCCCTGCGCGCGGTAGCGATCTCCGGCGGAATGAATTGGCAAGATCTGTACGCGCTGTCGGAACTGAGCTACTTCGAGGGGCGGCGGAGGAAGTCCGTGCCCATGCTGCTGGCATCGGCGCTGTACGCCTATGCCGTGCTGTTTCCCAGTGGCGATGCCGAGCGGCCAAGCCCGTACAGCAGCCAGTTCCGCCAGGCCACCAATTTCTACAACCTCGCCCTCACGCAGGCGCTGAGCAGCGAAAACGGCGATGCCGCCATCCTGCAGAGCGGCCGGTCCGATCTGCCGTTCGGCATCATCGATGTTACGTTGGACGAGGCCAGCCTGCACACTGGCGGGCGCGTGCTGGCCTCGTTCGTGCCGACGATGAACCTGGAGGTGACCGGCTTCCAGAACGACTACCGCACCGACGGGCTCGGTGTGCCGTTGGCCGCGGGCCTGGCCCCCATCGCCTCGCCGCCGACCGACGGCCTGGAGCTTTCGGCATATCTGCGCATCCCCACCTCGGCTATGCTGCAGATAGATGATCCGCGTGGCCAATTGATGGGCAACATGATCGCGGCCCGCCTGTCGGTTCACACGATCTTCGACTCGCCCACCATCCGCATTGGCACTCAGGAAGTGCCACTGGAATTCGACCAGACGGCGGTGCGCGCCCTGATCACCACGGAAGGCAAGGGCTGGTCCACCGAATTGCCGGGACTGCTCGGCGAGAACATGACCGGCACGCACGCCACTGGGCGCTTGGTCGCCATCGAGCCGCATCGGCCCGGCCGCATGCCGGTGGTACTGGTCCATGGCACCGCATCCAGTCCGTTTCGGTGGGCGGACATGGTCAACGACCTGATGGAAGATCGGAAGATCCGCAACAATTACGAGTTCTGGTTCTTTTCCTACGGCACCGGCAACCCCATCACGCTCTCCGCCCTGCTGCTCCGTCGGTCGCTGGAGCAGGCCGTGCAATCTCTGGGCGGCGTCCAGGACGATCCGGCGCTGAGTCGAATGGTGGTGATCGGCCATAGCCAGGGCGGTCTGCTGGCCAGGCTGATCTCCATAGACTCCGGAACCATGCTCTGGGACGCGATGAGCCGCCGCCCCATTGGCGAACTGAGCCTCAAACCTGAATCCCGGACTTTGTTGCAAGATGCGCTGTTCGTGCATCCGCTGCCGTTCGTGGAGACCGTGATTTTCATCGCGACACCACATCGCGGCAGCTATCTGGCGGGGTTTTCGCTGGCCGGCACGTTCGCGAAGCTGATCACTCTGCCGCTCAACGTTACCACCGCCGCCGCCGACCTGCTGACCCGCAACCGCGACACCTTGCGGGTAGACCCGCCCGAATTGGATTTCTCCAGTATATCCGGGATGTCGCCCAGCAACCCATTGATGAAGGCGATGGTGACGATTCCGGTACCCTCCACCATCCACGCGCACTCGATCATCCCCACGCTGGGCGACGAACCGCTTGATGAGCGTGACGACAGCGTGGTGACCTACAGCAGCGCGCATCTCGACGGCGTGGAGTCCGAGTTGGTGGTCAACCACTCTGGCCATTCCACTCAGGCAAACCCTATCACCATCGGTGAGGTGCGGCGCATCCTGGTCGAACAGCTGAACCGCACGGCCCAGGTGCGGCGATGAAGCGCGCAGAGTACCTCCCCCGCACCAACCCCGCCGCAATAGACAAGGGAGTGAGGGCAGCGGATACGGCGAGGGCTGCATGCTTCGCAAGGTTTCCCCCCGGATCACTTGTCTTCCTCTATATGGACCTGGACCCTGCCTGCTTTCACGGCAGCCTTGAGCGCCGCGTGGTCACGTTCCGCCTGGTCAGCGTAGGCGAGGGAGAAATCTCCCATGGCGTTGTCGAACGCGTCGCTTGTTCCGAGATAGCCAGTGATCAGCCACGGACGACTGGCCCTGCCGTGCGCACGTGCCAGCACCCAACCGCACGCTTTGCCGTAGGCCTTCAGCATGGTGCGATCGAAGGTTTCAACCAGAGGCTTGATCTTCGCGTCGCGCAACTGGCGGACATGGAGTTCGTGGCCTAGCGGACCCGTCGTGCTGCCAAGAAAGATATCGGATGCCGATTGCATCAGGCGCTGCCCCATGACCACACGCTGCCCAGAGTGACCGTAGCGGCTCTTCCCCGCGTAGGGCTCCAGCACCGACGCGACCGCCTGCTTGAATTGCATGAATAGCGGCTCGTTAGACGATGACATGAACAGTCCGATGGAGCAGTATCGTCCGACGCTGCCAATACCCCCGACCTTGATCGCCCCGTCCACAAAGCGATAGCCGTCGAGCAAGGCCTGCCGGTCGTCCGGAATGGTTTCCCGATAGGCTGCAATCATCCTCTCCACCGAGGCGCGGAACTCCTCCTGGTGCTGCACGTCCAGGTGATAAATGAGCGGAGGCTGATCTTTGATCCGCACCTTGCCGGCAACCATTGCCGTCAGCTTCGGGTAGTCAAATTCCGACATCTTCTGGCCCTGCGCCTTGTCGACCCTGTGACGCATGCGCTTCCGTGCCGCTGGATCGTCGATCAGGCCGAGGAACTCCTCCAGGCCGATATGGGCGTACCACGCCTCCAGTGGGCTCATTTCTGCCATTTCCCGCAGCCGCTCACGATAGCTGCATGCACAGGCAACGGCCGCATCGCGTCCCGCCGCGTCCGAGAAGCCGTTGGACCTCGCAGCAAGCACGAACGACGCGACCAGCCGCTTGACGTCCCATTCCCACGGCGCCGGCAGCGTCTCGTCAAAGTCGTTGATGTCGAAGTTGATGCTTCGTTCGGGCGTAGCGAAGCCACCGAAATTGAGCAGGTGGCAATCGCCACAGGCCTGAACATGAACGCCTATGGCTGGCGTAGTTGCGAGGTCGGCCGCCATGACAGCAGCCGATCCGCGATAGAAGGTGAAGGGCGTTTGCAGCATCCGTCCGTAGCGGATCTGGATGAGTTCAGAAATTCGGCCGGCATCCGAGGCGTGAAGAATCTCGAGCGGGTCGGCCCGACCCTTCTGCCCTTTCCAGATACCCTGACTCACCCGCGGGACCGTATCCCGCATGCGCTTGCCGGCCGCGACGAGATCGCCCGCCGGGTGGAAGGGCGCTGGGCCCCTGATTTCGGGCATCTGGGCCGAAGTTGGAAACCTTATTACGTCGACCAAGTCACCCCTCCCTCCGTAAGACCATACTGTTCATCACAACGGGCCTCGATCCGACGTTCCCCCCTGGCTTACCGCCGGTTCCGGCGGTCCACAGCGACCGATAGGAGTCGTTGTGCCGTCCGGCAACGATCTCGCCGTTCGGAGCAATGCTGGGAGGGCTGCCGCCGTTCGAACGCGCCCAGGACGAGGGCATGCCCCACGCGCATGCGGCCGTACACTTTACTGGAGTGGCAGCGGCTGGCGTCATACCACGCCGGTGTGCCGCAGCGTGGCGGAGGGAGTCTCTCCGTAGGTGCCCCGGTAGATCGCCGCAAAGCTGCCAGAGTTGGTGAAGCCGACCCGCCGCACCAAATCGCCGATCCGCGCCGTCGCGGGATCGGCGCGCCGGATGGCGGCACGCAGCGACGCCAGTCGCCGAAGCCGTATGTAACGTAGGGGCGCGAGGCCCAGGAATTTCGCGCAGCAGGCGCGAATGCCGCGCTCCGACGCCCCAATTGCATCGCGCAGCTCTGCCAGGCCGGGGTTCCGCTGCGGATTTGCGGCCAGAAACTCCTCGAATCGGTCCATGATTCCGCTGTCGCGCCGCACATTTCTTGCCTCATTTCGGACCTCGCCATCCGTCAGGCACGAAACCAGTACGTCGGTAAGTTCCTGTTCCATGGCACGGACGACTTCGGGGTGTCCGAGAATCTGCGGTTGCGTTTCGGCCAGATGCGCGGCCTCCGCGTGGATGCGGAGCAGCGTCGCCAAGTCCTGTTCGGATGGCCTCAGAATCCGGCCCAGTTTCAGAGGCGGGTACTCGTGGCCGGCCAGCAGAGCAATAGACGCGGACAGTGACGCCTGCGGCAGCGATATGAGACCCCAGCAACTGGGTCCGACAGTGCGCTGATGCAACCGCTCGCCGCTGCCATGCAGCATGATCTCGCCCCGACTCATGGCTTGTCCGCGCAAGATCAGGGGGGCGGCAGGGTCGCACGAGAAGGATACGAAGGCCGTCTCGGGCGGCAACACGGCATAGGCGACGCGTGGTCGAGCTTCCTGTGCCCGCAGAAGATGCAGGTGACGCAGCATGATCCTGGTGGCGCGGCCGGCGAATGCGCCGGGCGCCGTTACCACGAAGCTGATGACGAGATCGCGCAGCCCGTCGTGATAGTCGATGGCATCGGTAAAGCTCTCGGTGGCGCTACCTGGCATTCCACCCTGCCTTTTCGCATGGCGTGGACTTGCGGCGGACCCCTTCGCCAGACAATGGCGTCCGAACCCACCGGTTGGCCAGAATGAGTCGTCGCAGTGCGGCCCGCTATGCAAATTCTGAAGGCATCAGGCGAATCCTGGGGTCCGTTGCGCCGTTTCGGCACTCGGCGGCCGCTGCAATGTCGCAGACGGCGCCTCCCCGTACAATGCCCGGTAAGCCACAGCGAACCGTCCCAGCTCCCAGAATCCGTGCTCGGTGGCAATCTCCGTCACAGACCCCGTGGCCGAGTCCGCCAGCTTCAGCGCACGGTGAGCAAGATTCAATTGCCGCAATCGAAGGTAGCGATGCGGCGACATCCCCAAGGCGTCATTGCAGCATGTCGTCAGCGTGCGGTTCGAAACGCCGAGCCGCCTGCAAATCTCGGGAACGTAGAAGACATGGCTGGGGTCGGACTCCAGGGCCGTGTGAAACCCCTGCATGATCCTTTTGTGATTTGGTTTCAGGCTCTTTTCGTGCGTCGTTGCCGCGGCATGAAAACAGTCCGCCAAGGCGGCAACCAGCGTCTGCTCCAGGCCTCGAGCCGCCTCAGGGTTGGAGATCACCTCTGGCGCCTGCTTAGCCAGGTACACGGCGGCCGCGTAGGCCCTTTGAAGCCGTTCCATTGCCGCCAGAGCGGGATGAACGATCACCATCTCTCCCGGCGGCATAAAATCGACTCCGCCGAAAATCGCAGCAAAGTCTTCTATTTCTGCAATCGGCAACGCCAAGGTGCCGAATTGCGCCGGACCGATCGAACGCTGAAAGCCGCTGAAACCTTCACTGTATCGCAGCATCGCACCGTACCGCATCTCGCGGCCGTCGGTCAGCAGGCGGCCGTTGGGTTGCGTGGTAAAACAGACAATGAGTCGATCAGGAACGATCTCGTGATGGGCCAGCCGCGCCAGGGATTCGTGAAAGCCCTGCAACCACAGCCGGTGGAGGTCCACCTGTACCAACTCGGCGACGAAATCCCCCTTCACCATCCTGGAGAGTTCGACACTCGACGCACGGATGGAAGTTCGATAATCGTCTGGATCGGTGAACGTCTTTACAGTGCTTGCCGGCACGCGCACCCCCGCAGTGATCTCTCGTCGCCCCAGGACCAATCCTTCCGCACCAACAACCGCAACGGACGCAAATCAGGGCTCAGGGGGCCACTCTCGATCTAATCCCCACAAGCGCCAGGGGGAACCTTATGCCTCAACCCTCGGGAAAGCCAAACCGAGAGTTGTCCTCCCGGCCGGTCCGCCGCGGTCGGATAGGGCGTCACATTTTCGCGCCCGCTGCGGACTTCAAAATATGCATAGCGCCCGCCCGATCGGGGCTGCAAGCTTGTGCCGGTTCCGTCCGCCGATCCTGATTCCTCGTACGGCAGCGTGAATTGCTGGCGCCCGTAGTGGACAGCGGCTCCGGTAGCAGCGCCCTGCCCAACCCAGGCGCGATGGAGGGAGATTTGGACCCGGGCTACATATCGGCTCTCGCCGCCCTGGCCGGTGCAGCCATCGCCGACCGGACCTCGTTTGCAAGGTCGTGGTCGAAGCAGCGGACGCAGGTTCAACGCGCCCATCGCAGAACCGAAGGGGCCGGCCTAAAGGCGCTTTACGGCGACTTCATCACGGAAACGGCTGCCAATGCCACACTCGGCCCATGCGAATGGTAACTGTGATGCATTGGCACAGGATAAGGACCATCGGCTCCACCGCCGCTATGGCCGGACTGTTCGCGGGCGCAGCAATATCCGGCGTGCAGGCGCAACAACCCATCAGCTTGGGGCAATCCGCGGCCGACGGATCAGGGTGGAGCTTCAACGTCGCACCCTATCTTTGGATGGCGACGATCAACGCGAACCTGAACCAGAACCTGCCAGCCCAGCTCGCTGGCACAGTAAACAGCGCTCCGTCGATCGGATTCGGTGATTTATTGAGGCACTTGAACTTCGCAACAATGATTGTAGCGGACGCGCGATACGACAGATTCTCGTTTCTCACAGATTTTATATACATGAACCTGAGCGCCGCCCCTGCGCAGTTCAAATCGTTCAACATCCCCGGCGCAACAGCCACGCCGATCTCGGCCGGATTGCATGCCAGCGAAGGCCTGAACGTGAACGCCTCGGTATGGACGTTGGCAGGCGGCTATACCCTGGCGGAGGGCGGCTGGGGCAACCTCGATATGATCGCCGGCTTCCGCTATCTCGCGTTGAACACCAGAACAAACTACAATCTGGGACTGACGGTGACGGATTTGGTTGGCAACCAAACGACGGTTGGACGCATCGGCAGCGCAACAAGTAACGGCGAAGTGTGGAATGGTATCGGCGGCTTCCGCGGCCGCATCCATCTTCCCGATACCCCATTGTTCATACCCTACTACGTCGACATCGGGGCAGGCGGTTCAAAGCTCACGTGGCAGGCGGCATCCGGCCTCGGCTACCACACAAGCTGGGCCGATTTGTCCGGCCTTATGTAGCAGCCGCCACCCACCTAATCTTGTCAACGAAATTAATGGGTTGTACTATTCCCCTGCCTGTGCCAGGAAGGACGCCGAGTTGGTTCGCTCGGCGGGGTCATCATGGCGCAACACTTTCTGCTTTC
>CAIXDS010000288.1 GCA_903918195.1 uncultured Acetobacteraceae bacterium
CCGATCGCTTTTCACGCAACGTGGCGATCACATGCAGCTCGGCCATCCCCGCTCCCCTTCTGAAAGCCAACGAAAGAGATGGTAGACGGCATGCTTCCGCAACCGAACCGTCTACTGGTGGCAGCTACTACATGATACCGCATCGATCCACCGGCTGATGGCGTTACGGTCGCCGGACAGGTGGGTTGTCCATATCTGCGAACGGATCAGCGTCCGCTTGTCGTCCCACCAGGATTCGACGACCACCATCACGCTCCAGGAACTGCCACCCCGCCGCAGGTCAAGCCGGTGGATGTCAAGCACGGTGACGTAGTCGGGCGTGGTGATGCTGTGCCGGCTGCGACGCCATTCGACGTCACCAGCCCGCCACACGGTTGCCTGAGGATCGGGCAGGGTGGCGGCTTTGATCATCTGCCAGCCATGCAGGAACCTGCGGTCGCCGATCCGGCTCATGGAACGCCCGCCTTCGCGCTGACGCGGGGCCGGTCGGCATGTCCGTGGTTCAGGCAGAAGCCCGGGACCAGACCATTCGGACGGGTCACGGCGCCGCCACGTGTCTTGCGGCGGCGTCGGCCTTGCGACGCCCAATTCCGGCAGTGGATAACGAATACATCAGCATCGGCTGGTTCAGTCGATCTGCCGGCAATGCATCGATGGGCATGCTGGAAAAATCTGTCCATGACGACATTGCCGTTGACCTGCCTGGCCGGAACGCGTTGGCCGAAAACGATTGGCAGGGGTCATCAGCCGGGACGGCGATTTTAGGGAACCCCATCCCCATGTGACGCTAGGCGCAGGTTTTTCCCGGTGTCAAGCACCGGGCGCAGCGCTTTCGCATCGTTTTCGAAGCGGAGCAGGACGTTGCCCTTTTCCTTCATCGCGCTTAATTTCATTCGTCCCCGGTGGCTGGCCATCGGGTTCCGACCATGCAGTGAGGCGGACAATGTCCGGCGTCGTCCTTGCCGTGGTCGAGCATCAAGCTGTGGTCCGCCAAACCCTCGCGGCCGCGCAAAACCTGGCCGGTCTCATGGGTAGCGCGAGGATAAACGTGCTCGCCATTCGCGTGCCGCCCGATCCGGCCAACATGCCGACCGAGGAGATCCTGACCAGGCACCAGGCCACGGATTTTCAGGCCCACGAGCAGGCCCGGGTAGCGGCGCTGCACGCTGTCTTCGAGGTCTGGGCGGCGACCACGCGCGCCCCCGGGATCACGATCGAATGGATCGAGATCGAGGGCCTGGCCGACTCGCTCGTCGCCGAATGGGGCAAGCGGTCGGACTTTCTCGTTCTCCACCGGCCCGGAGCACATGACAACGCGGCCGACCGGCTGAAACTGCAGGCAGCTTTGTTCGACACCGACCGGCCGGTGCTGCTGGTGCCGCCCGGTCCGGTGGCGACGTTCGGCGAACGCGTCGCCATCGCCTGGCGGGATGACAAACGCACCGTCCGCGCCGTCCTGGCAGCGTTGCGGCTGCTGTCGAAGGCGCAGCAGGTGCATGTGCTGACCGGCGCGCGCGAGGGCGCACCGGCACCTGACCTGCCCGAAATCCTTGCCGAACACGGCATCGCCGCCACGCTGCATATTCTGCCGGTTGGTGGCCGCGTCTTCGGGGAGAAGCTCCTCGCCAAGGCGCATGCGCTGGGCGCGGATATGCTGGTGACGGGCGCCTATACCCACAATCCCTGGCGTGAAGTGATCCTGGGCGGCGTGACCCGGCACATGCTCGCGCACGCTGATCTGCCGGTCCTGATGCGCCACTGACGCGAGCATGAGGATCTGTGGGGCGGTCAGGCCGCCGCCTGGGTAGCCTGCGTCGCGTTGTCGTTGGCCAGGCCGGGATGCCACCGCTCGAAGAGCGGGCGCAGGGTGCCATCGAGGGTACGGGTGCGCGTCTGCAGCAGCAGATGTGCACCGCGGCGTGTCCACTGCATCTGCTGCCGCTTGGCAAAGCGCTTGCTGATAACGGCGTTCACCGTGGACTCCGCCAGACATGACGAGATGCGCTCGCCAGCACGGAACCGCTCGCCATAGTTGATGAGGCTACCCGTGTTGTCGGTGATGTAGACAGCGAATTCATGCGCCGTTCGGACGAACTTGCTCAGGTTCGGGTAGTCGGCCTCAAGGGCACCGACATCGTCCTCGAAACAGTCGATCGTCTGCATGGCTCGGTGCGGGTTGCCGTGCCAGAGCAGCCACTTGATCCGTTCGATGTCGGCCTGCAACCGATCGCCGGTGACCTGGTCACAATGCGCAACAGCGGTGGCGGCCGGACCAGTCTGCGGCCTGCGCCCCGACGATCTGCTGCTGGACCGCCGCCAGCAATTCCTTGCTCTCGGCGATCAACAGGCCGACGTCCTCAGCCCGGTCGGTCGCCTTCTCGAACACCACCATCGGCCTGGCATCGCCGACAGTGCCGTCGTCGCCGGTGATCTGGAGCAGGATGCTGACGCGCATGGCGGATCTCCGAACAGGGAGCCGACGCCAGCAAACGAGTTTTCCACAAGGACCAGAGTGGAAAATCCGGACCGGTCCGGCACGAGAGCCAGCCGCCTTTTCGGGGCGGAGGCAGGCTCCAGTTTGTACACTGAATACGATTGTGCGAACTGAGCCATGGGCTCGATCAAACGCGCCGCCGCGGCCGTCGCCGCCATCCTCGTCCGCGAGGGGGTGGATTACCTGCAGAGCAAGGCGGTGTTCAAAGCGGCGCGACAGAAAGCCGGCCTTCAGGCGCCGGCGGTGCGGAGCGGTGGCGTTGACCGGCTGACCATCGAAGAGGAACTGCGCTTCCTCGACCGCGCCTATGCCCAGGACGGCCGGACCGGTCTGATGCTCCAGACCCTGCTCGAAACCGGGGTGCGGGCGTCCGAACTGGTCCAGCTGCGGGTCGAGGACGTCAGCCTAGCCGAGCGCGGGATCACCGTCCACCACGGCAAGGATGGCAAGCGCCGGGAGGTGCCGATCCGCCGCGAGCTGGCGCAGTTGCTTCGGCTGCATGTCGGCACCCGCCGGGCCGGACCGCTGTTCACCAGCCGCGAGCAGGGCTCCGGTCCGACGCCGCACATGCTGACCCGCCAGCGCGTCGGCCAACTTGTCCGGGGTGTGGCCGACGCGGCTGAGATCGCCAAGCGCGTCTACCCTCACCTGCTGCGGCACACGGTGGCCACGCGCCTGCTCGCGCTGGGGATGGACATCACCGACCTGCAACGCTTCCTCGGCCACGACAGCATCGCCACGGCACTACGCCGAGACGACGGCGGCCACGTTGCAGCGCCGGTTCGACCAGCTGACCGACCCGGCCGCCCATGCCCTGATCACCGGTATTCGCCAGCAGCGCGGCGACCAGGCGGCGCTGATCGCGGGGCAGCCGGGCGTGGTGCTCGCGGTTGGCACCGGTGCGGTCGCCATCGGCGTCGGTCGCGACGGCGCCTTCACCCGGGTTGACGGGTGCGGGCCGTGGCTGGGCGATGACGGCAGCGGCGCCTGGCTCGGGCACGCGGGCCTGCGGTCTGTCCTGCGGGGCGAAGACGGGCGCGGCCCGCCAACCTCACTGCGCGCAGCTTCGGTGGTGCGCTTCGGTGCCATCGCTGATCTGCCGGCCTTGATCGGCGGCGACGTGAACCCGGCCCGGCAGGCCGCGCGCTTCGCCGGCGACGTCGTCCGCACGGCCGCTTCGGGCGACGCGGTCGCCCGCGACCTGCTTGCTCAGGCGGTGCGTGCCCTCGTGGCCACCACTCGGGCGGCGGTCGCGCGCTCCGGCCTCCCCGAACCGGTTCCGGTCGCGCTGATCGGCGGATTGCTCGACGCCGAGCCGGGGCTGCGCGCGCAGCTGCAGGACGGGCTGGCGGACGGTCCGGTGCGAATCCGGCTGCAGACGCCCGCGGGGACCGCGCTCGACGGCACCCGGTTGCTGGCGGAGCGCGCCGATACCATTCATGAAGCCTGGATACTGCGCGGTTTCGCCGCGTAGGGACGCTGCACAATCTGGCGGGAGGATACGCCATAAGCGATGCTCCGATCATAGGTCGGGTTGTTTCGGTGCATGTTGGCCGCGTGGCACCGCTGGGACCGGAGGCGGAGCCGAGCGGTTTCGTCAAGCACACCGTGGTGGGACCGGTGGCGGTGGGCCGACTGGGACTGGCGGGTGACGAGCAGGCCGATCTGCGCGTGCATGGCCGGCCGGAAAAGGCCGTGTATGCCTACGCGGTTTCGCACTACGCTGCCTTGGAGCCTGTTGCAGAATTCGGAGTTGGAACGGGTTCGTGGCGAGTTTGCAGCGAGTATTTTTTGACACCGCTGGCTCGGCAGGATTCACTTGGCTCGACGCACTGACACGGATTGAGCAATGGCCGAGCACTTTCGCGAAC
>CAIXDS010000289.1 GCA_903918195.1 uncultured Acetobacteraceae bacterium
AACCTGTCGCTGACCCGCACCGCCACCGTCACCCTCGCCCGCGGCGCGCGCACGGTCATCGGCGTGGGGCGGGTGAAAACGCCGACCCTTGCCATCGTCTGCAAGCGCGAACTGGAAATCCGCAATTTTGTCGCGCAGGCCTATTTCGAGGTGGTTGCCACGGCGCAGGTGCAAGCCGGCCGGTTCCGCATGCGGCACGCGCCCAAAGAACGAATCCTCAAACGCGCCGAGGCCGAGGGCTTCGCGGGGCCGCTTGCGGTGCGGGTCGAGGACAAGCGGCAGGGGCCGCCGCGGCTGGTCGAATCGATCGTGCCGGTGGTGAAGAACACGCCGTTTCAATGAGGGCGGCGGCGGGAGACGGCTCATCTCTGTGCTCGCCTTGTCTCGACGTGCTCCGGCCTTATTGCAACAGCTGCCGGGCGTGCGCCCGCCACTGGTCCACCAGCCCTGGCATCTCGGCCATCCGCGCCAGGTCCTCACTTGAGGCAGCGCCGTGGTTGATCACCGCCAGCAGGCGCACGAACGGAAAATCCGGATTGGGCCGCGCGTGCAAAATGACCGTGTCCCCGGCCGAAACCGTCCCGGTCTGCTGCACACGATAATACCAGCCGCTGCGCCCACTGCGCACCATCGCCTTGGGCAGTCGGTTGTTCTCGAACCGCAACGCAAACTTGAAGCAGGGCTGCCGCGGCTGACAAACCTGCAGCAGCGCGCTGCCAACCGCATGCACATCGCCAACGCAGATGTCCGCCTCGACCATGCCCGCGATCGCCAGATTCTCCCCCACTCCGCCCGGCACGAACAGCGCCGCGTGCTGCGGAAATTCCGCCGCCCAGGTCGCATAATGCGAAATGGCGTAGGCGTACACGGCCTTGTCCGGCCCGCCATGCACGCGCAGATCGGCCTGCTCGTCACCCGCCAGCCCCAGTCGGCCCACCGCCACCGGTCCCGCCACGGCGTGCTTGACGAACCCGCTCGGCTCCGCCTCCGGTCCAAGCGGTGCCACGCGGCCAACATGCACCGAAACAACCCGACCTATGATCGGAGCATCGCTCACGGCGTATCTCCCGACAGATTGCGCGGCAGGCTGGCCAGCCGCCGCCGGAATGGCGCGATCGTGTTCAAACCGGATGCCCCCATCAGCGCCTGCTCGATAGCGCCCACTGCATCCTCCACTGGCTCCTCCGCGGAATCTCAGACAACGGCGCGCCGCCACTGCCAGGATCGCGGGAAGCTGGCGAACAAGCTATCGATCGCGTGCTCCTTTTTGATGAGCGGCCCCACTCCCGGCCGAATGAACGACATGGATCGGGATCGCCAGCGTCCCTACGCGGTAAAACCGCGCAGCATCCGGGCCTCATGAATGGTGTCGGTGCGCTCCGCCAGCAACCGGGCACCGTCAAGCGCGGTCCCGGCGGCCGCCTGCAGCCGGACCCGCACCGGACCATCCAACAGCCCGGCCTGCAGCTGCGCACGCAGCACCTGCTCCGCATCGAGCAATCCGCCGACCAGGGCGAGCGGAACCGGCTCGGGGAGGCGGCAGCGCGCAACCGCCGCCCGGGTCGTGGTCACGAGGGCGCACACCGCCTGAGCCAGCAGGCCGTGGGCAACCGCGTCGCCCGAAGCGGCCGAGCGTATGACGTCGCCGGCGAAGCGCGCGGCCTGCCGGGCCGGGTTCGCATCGCCGCCGATCAAAGCCGGCAGATCAGCGATGGCACCGAAGCGCGCCACCGAAGCTGCGCGCAGGGAGGTCGGCGGGCCGCGCCCGTCTTCGGCCCGCAGGACGGAACGCAGGCCCGCGAACCCGAGCCAGGCACCACTGCCGTCGTCGCCCAGCCACGGCCCGCAACCGTCAACCCGCGTAAAGGCGCCGTCGTGACCGACGCCGATTGCAACGGCACCGGTGCCAACCGCGAGCACCACGCCCGGCTGTCCCGCGAGGGCGCCGGCATGCGCTGTCACCGCGTCGCTGGTGACGGCCAGCCGCCGCGCCGACAGCGTGACCAGCAGACGCTCCGCCAGTTCCCGCGCGGCGGCCGGCGCGCTCAGCGCCCCCGCGGCGCCGACCACAACGGTGGCAACGCAGGTGAGCCCCGCTCCCTGCAGCAGTGGCCGGGCGACCGCCAGGATGGCGCGTTCCGCCGTCACGGCGCCGTTCAATGCGGCAAGCCCGGCCGCCCCAGGGCCCTCCGCGTCGAAACGCCCCG
>CAIXDS010000290.1 GCA_903918195.1 uncultured Acetobacteraceae bacterium
AATCCGTGTCAGTGCGTCGAGCCAAGTGAATCCTGCCGAGCCAGCAGTGTCAAAAACTACTTGCTGCAACCTCGCCACGAACCCGTTCCAACTCCGAATTCTGCAACAGGCTCTCAGGTGGCGAAAACTCCGGCCCGCGCACGCCTGCTTGATGAGGTCGAGCAGATCATGGTCGAGCACGACCTGGATCTGGAACGCAACCGCGAGCAGCTGAAGAGCATCCGGCGCGGGGAGTGGACGCTCGAACAGATCGAGACGCACTTCGAGGCGAAGGAGCGCGCGCTCGAGAATACCTACGCGACGTCCACGCTGCCACACGCGCCGGACGAGGAACGCATCAAAGGCGTGCTCCTGGGCTGCCTGGAGATGCACTTCGGCTCGCTCGAGGGGGCCGTCCGTCGCGATGCGTCGGTCGCCAGGCTGGTCGGGGAGATCCAGGACGTCCTCGCCCGCTACGGTGCCGCCTGAGTCCCGTTCCGGGATCGGCCTACGATGATGGCCCGTTGGCGCACGCAGCGGCGGGTCTCGTCCCGGACTGGAGATGGCACCGAGGCGAGCGGAGGCCGGGCGGACCACGTTCCTCGTTGCCGACCCGAAGGAGCGGCGGCAGCACCTGCCGGGGCCGCCGTCGGATTCGGCGGCTTGATGCAAGGCGGCATCGTCATCCCGCCCAGGCTGCCCGAATCCACTGCCTGCGGCGACCGGCGCTCCAGCCAACCACCGCTCAGAACTCGAATACCATCTGCATCCCGCGTCTGCGCAGAGCCGGATGGTTGCGCTGTTCCACGGAGGCGAAGAAAGCGTCCATGTCGACGTGGATGATTTTTCGGCCGCCCTGGTCCATCCGGTCACGGCTTTCGCCTCGCCGGCCGATCCGATGAACGGCCCGCCCGATGATGCCTTTACCATCGGCACCTGCGCATCGGCCATCCGGGCCGATGGGGCCAACGGTCACGCGCCTTCCGGCAGGGGGATGAACTCCTCCTCGTCGCCCGGCACCTTCCCGAACCGCCCGGCCCGCCAGTCGGCCTTGGCCTGCTCGATGCGCTCACGGCTGGAGGAGACGAAGTTCCAGAACAGGTAGCGCGGCCCGTCCATCGCCGCGCCACCCAGCAGCAGTACCCGCGCGCCGTGCGGCCCGGCGCGCAGCGCCACGCGGTCACGGGCGCGAAAGACCAGCATGCGGCCGGGCTCGAAGCGGTCCGCCGCAACCGTGACGGTACCGTCCACCACATAGGCCGCGCGCTCCTCGTGCTCGCCGGGCAGGTCCAGCATGGCACCGGGAGCGAGGATTGCGTCGGCGTAGAACAGCGGTGAGGACACAGCGACGGGTGCGGCCAGGCCCCAGCCGGTGCCCGCGATCAGCCGCAACCGCACGCCGCCGTCCTCGGCCAGGGGCAGGCTGGCCGCCGGATGGTGAGCGAAGGCGGGGGCCGTCTCCTCGGCGGTCTTCGGCAGCGCCACCCAGGACTGGATGCCGAACAGCTGGTTGGCATGGCTGCGCAGCGCCTGATCAGTCCGCTCCGAGTGGGTAATACCGCGTCCCGCCGTCATCCAGTTCACGTCGCCCGGGACGATCTGCTGGCGGGAGCCGAGGCTGTCGCGGTGCAGGATCTCGCCCTCGAACAGGTAGGTCACGGTGGCAATGCCGATATGCGGGTGCGGGCGGACATCCAGTCCCCGCCCGGCCAGGAACTCACCGGGGCCGGCCTGGTCGAAGAAGATGAAGGGCCCGACCATCTGCCGCTCCTGCGCGGGCAGGGCGCGGCGGACCTCGAAGCCACCGATGTCATGCACACGCGGCAGCAGCACCAGTTCCACGCTGCCCGGCGATGCAGAGCCGTCGGGCGGGGCGGCTTGTTGCCCGCTCATGGTTCTTCCTCCGGCGGAGCGGCCTGTTGTCCCCGCTCAGGGGGCCAGCATGGCGGGGCGGCGGCGGAACCGCCAGGGCGGCTCCGGCGGCGAGCGGTCACGTCGCCGCGCGCGGCGGCACCCCGGTCACCCGGCGGAAGGTAATGCCGATGGTCACCCGGCGGGAGGCCGCCGTGTATCATGCGCCCTCCTCCGGGGAGGCGACATGCTGATCGACGATGTGGCGCAGGCGCTGGGTCGGCACGGGCTGCGCCTGGGCGGTGGCTTCAGGCCGGACGCGGTGGACAGGGTTCCGCCCTTGCCGGACGGCACGCCGGTCGGCGCGGTGCTGATGGTCGGCAATGCCGGGCCCGGCATGTGGCGGCGGTTCAGCGACGAGCGCCCCGCCGGACCATCGCCTCTCGATGCGTGGACCATAAATGTGCTGGCGCGGGTGGCGGAGCGGTTCGGCGCCTGTGCTGTCTATCCCTTCCAGCTTCCGTTCCTGCCGTTCCAGCAATGGGCAATGCGCGCCGAACCCTGTTATGTCTCGCCGCTACGGATGCTGATCCATCCGGTGTTCGGTCTGTGGCACGCCTGCCGCGGCGCTCTGCTGTTCGCCGGCGACATCGGTCTGCCTGACAGGGTGGAGGTGCCGTCGCCATGCGAATCCTGCGTCGGCAGTCCGTGCCTGAGCATGTGCCCGGTCGGCGCGTTCGCGGCGGACGCGTACGACGCGGCGGGGTGTCTCGCTCACCTCGACGGCCCGGACGGGGAGGATTGCGTGGCACTCGGCTGCCGCGCCCGACGTGCCTGCCCGGTGGGGAGCGAATACCGGTATGCGCCGGAGCAGGCGCGGTTTCACATGGAAGCGTTCCGGCGTGTCTTCCGCTCGCCCTGAGGCACGGCGGCGAGGATGTCGAACCCGGCTGAAGCCGGGTGCCCGCGACCTTCCGGGGTGGCACGCAGCCATCCGCTCTCACGGTGCGGCTGTGGATGGAGCTGGGTTCTGTGCCGCCGGGCGGCCTTCTTCGGATGGCACCGTCAGTATTGTTGGGGTCTCCCGGCCAAATGCCCGCGACCCGAGGCAACCGCCGCTGAGGGTCGTGAGCGGCGGTTCAGCTCGATGCCGGGATCGTTCGCTCTGTCCGCCAAAGCCGACACGAACGGTGCCGCCGGGATGTGGTTCGTTCCCGACTGATGCATGCCATGAGCGGAGCGATCCTGCGATTTGACATCTCGCCATGCCAGGCTCGGCTTGACCACGGCCGCGGAGCCCCGGGCGGCACTCCTGCGTTGCGGTAAGGCATAAGACGCCTTACATTGCAAGTTCCAGCCAAGGGAGGTATGCGTGCCGATCGAACTCACCGTCACGGCCAAGGGCCAGGTGACATTGCGCCAAAGCGTGCTGGCGCATCTCGGTGCCGGCCCGGGGCGCAAACTCGCGGTGACGCTGCTGCCCGGCGGGCGGGTGGAACTGCGGCCGCT
>CAIXDS010000291.1 GCA_903918195.1 uncultured Acetobacteraceae bacterium
CCCAAAACCCTTAAGACGAATGGGTTCTAAGGGCTCCGCCCTTAGCGGGGTCCAGGGGCAGAGCCCCTGGCCTTCCTTCACCCGATTGCCCTGTGTCGGCACGAACACAGCGACGCAACGGCCGGCCGGTTCGGCCGTACGTGCCGTGGAAGTATGCACCCGCATCACCGTTCCGTGATCCATCCGTGACGGGATTTAGGGCCGTGATCATATGGGCGCAAATGATCCCGGCGCCGGGATCAGTCCTCGTTCGGGTCGGTGCGGTCCGGCATGTCGCGGCGGCGGGCCGCCTCGGGCGGGTCGGACTCGGCGCCACGGGCCGGGGGTTGGCTGCGCCGGAGGGCGTCCGGCAGCAGGTCGCGCGCCAAAGCGAGGCGACGGAAATCATGCTGAAACATAGTGTTCGCTCCGGTTCCGTGCGTCGGCAGTAAAGCAGGAAATAGTCACCAGGAGGTGACCGGAGAAGACCGACCCGGGGCGGGCCGGACAATGCGTCCGGCCCGAAGTGACAAGGTCAGTTGGTCTTGGGGGTGGTGGGCGCGCCGGCAACCTGGGGTTCCTGCGTCACCGGCGCATGGCTGCCGGCCTTGTCGGTCATGACCGCCCCCTGGTCGCCAGGCTTGCCGCTCACCGGCTTGCCCGCACCGGGTTTGCCGGCATCCGGCTTGCCCGCGTCCGGCTTAACCGTGTCCGGGCTGGCGGCAACGCGGGTGACATGCTGTTTCGGGGCGGGGACGCTCTGCACGACCTGGGCCACGGCCGGCAGGGAGACGGCGCCGGTCAGCAGGGCGGCGAGCGCGAGGCGGCTGAGGGTTTTCATCGCTGGTGTCTCCTTCGATCCGGCATGAGCGCCGGGACATGAGAAGAAGACATTCAGGGAGCGGCGACCGTCGGGCGGGATGAAGGCGGCACCGCGGCAGCGGATGAAAAAACGGAAAGCCAGCGCCGTCAGCCGGCTGGCATGTCAGAGCGGGCTGGGCTGGGTGTCGAACTGGGCGTAGGCCGTCGCCACCCGGGCGACCGGCAGCGGCGGTAGATAGAGCAGCCGTTGCAGCGTTGCATCCGGACCGAGGGTGAACAAAGGCCCGGTCAGGGCTTGCGTCGCCCGCGCGGCATCGCCGGACACAGTGGCATTCTCGACCCAGATCATGGCGTCAACCACCGCCTGGGACGGCGCGCCCGGGACGACGCCAAGCACCTGGCGCACCTCCTGGCGCGCCTGCAGCATCCGGAGCTGATCCAGCGGCGAGGCATAGGCGTAGCGCGGATTGCTCGACAGTTCGCCGGACCAGTACTCCAGGGCGATCACCGCCCGTGCCGCCTCGACCGGGCGGCCGGCGGTGTGACTGGGGTCGGCGAACGCCCAGCCGGCGAAGCTCGCCGCCGCCTGGTCAACATCGCCATTGGTGCCAAGCGCCGCCGGCGGCACAAAAGGGGTATCGGGCGGCGGCGTTATCGTTCCGCAGGCCGCCGGCAGCAGCGTCGCGGCGGCGAGCAAAGAAAGGCGGCGCGCCAAGTTGCACGGGCCGGAAAGAACAATCCCGGGCATATGAGATCCCGCTTTTCGTTGGATTGCAAAGGTGGATGCCGTCCCGGCGCGTTCAATGCCCGGTTGTTCAGTTGCCGGGTTCCGCACGGCACATCTGGGTGATCCGGTTCCACCAGACAGGCATTGCCTAGGTCTGAAAGTGGTTATTCACGTGCATCGGAAACCTCGTCTGCCGACAGACGAAAAGGGGCGCCCCCCTGGTTCGGCGCCATCGCGCGGCTGCGTCAGTGCGACGACGCCCCCTCCGCCGCGATGCCGGTCTGGCTGCGGACGAACTGCGCATCGAACTTCGCGCGCTCGCCCCCCGCGCGCGCCGTGCGGTCGATCATCGAGAACAGCCAGCAGCCGATGAACGCCGCCGGCATGGAGAACAAAGCCGGCGCATTATACGGAAACGGCGCCGAACCGGCCGGGTTGCCGAGCACCACCACCCAGATCGACGGGCTGAGCACGGTCAGCGTCACCGCCGAAATCAGGCCGAGCCAGCCGCCGAGCACCGCGCCCACCGTGGTCAGCCCTCGCCAGTACAACGACACGATCAGCACCGGGAAATTGGCGCTGGCGGCGACAGCGAAGGCCAGCCCAACCATGAAGGCGATGTTCTGCTTCTCGAAGGCAATGCCCAGCCCGATGGCGACCATGCCGAGCACCAGCGTGGTGATCTTGGAGACCCGCAGTTCCTCCCGCTCATCAACGCGGCCGCGGCGCCACACGCCGGCATAGAGGTCGTGGCTGACCGCCGAGGCGCCGGCCAGCGTCAGCCCGGACACCACGGCGAGGATGGTCGCGAAGGCCACCGCCGAGATGAAGCCGAGCAGCAGGTCGCCACCCACCGCCTGGGCCAGCCACACCGCCGCCATGTTGGCGCCGCCGCGCAGCTCCGAGCCGACCGGGCCGGTCAGGTAGTCCGGGTTCTGCGCGACCAGGGGGATCGCGCCGAAGCCGATGATGAAGGTCAGGATATAGAAATAGCCGATGAAACCGGTCGCCCAGAACACCGATTTGCGGGCTTCGCGGGCATCGGCGACGGTGAAGAAGCGCATCAGCATATGCGGCAGCCCGGCAGCGCCGAACATCAGCGCGAGACCGAGCGAGATGGCCTCCACCGGGTTCGCCACGATCGTGCCGGGCAGCATGATCGCCTCGTGGTCCGGATGCACCTCGACCGCCCTGGCGAACAGCGCCGTCACGTCGAAGCCGAACTGCGCCAGCACCAGCACCGCGATCAGCGTGGCGCCGCCGAGCAGCAGCCCGGCCTTGATGATCTGCACCCAGGTGGTGGCGAGCATGCCGCCGAAGGTAACGAACAGCACCATCAGCACGCCGACCAGCACCACCGCGACGTTGTAGTCCAGGCCGAACAGCAGCCTGATGAGCTGACCGGCGCCGACCATCTGGGCGATCAGGTAGAACGCCACCACCACCAGCGTGCCGGCAGCGGCCAGGCTGCGCAGCGGCGTCGGCTCCAGCCGGTAGCTGACCACGTCGGCGAAGGTGAACGTGCCGAGGTTGCGCAGCCGATCGGCCATCAGCGTGACGATGATCGGCCAGCCGACCAGGAAGCCGACGGAATAGATCAGGCCGTCATAGCCGCTGGCATAGACCAGGGCGGAAATGCCGAGGAACGAGGCGGCCGACATGTAGTCGCCCGCAATCGCCAGGCCGTTCTGAAAGCCAGTGATACCGCCGCCGGCGGCATAGAAATCCGCCGTCGTGCGGGTGCGCCTGGCCGCCCACCAGGTCACGAACAGGGTAACCAGAACAACGCCCGCGAACATCGCGATGGCGGTGACGCCGGTCGCCTGCTGCTGCGCCGGATCGAACCCGGGACCGGCCGCCAGGGCCGGCATCATTGTGTGTCTTCCACGATCTCACGGATCAGCTGTTCGTACTCGCCGTTGGCGCGGGCGACATACCAGCCGGTGATGAGGATGGCCGACAGGATCACGCCGAGGCCGATCGGCAAGCCGAGCGTGACCACGCTGCCGATCTTCGTGGCCAGGAACGGCTTCTGGAAGGCGACGGCGTAGATGAAGCCGCCATAGATGACCACCATGAGGACGGCGAGCTGGCGGCTGAACAGGCTGCGCTTGCGTTCCAGCTCGGCGAATTTCGGGTTGGCCCTGACCCGGCTGACGACGTCCGTGTTCATCACGTTCTCCCAGTTGCCGCGGCCGGGAGTCCGCCCCCCGCCTTTCGCAAAGCGCAACAGTCTTGCGCTCTATCCCTGATGCATGGCTGTAATACAAGGATCGACGTTTTTTCGGGACGGGATGCTGCAGACCCCTCCGCGCGCCCCTTCTGCAGCGACCGCATTGCCCCGCCCGCTCCGAGCACGTAATTTGCCCGGGCTGGCAGATCCCCGGGGCTTCGGCCCCGGGCAAACATCCGAGACGCTTCCGCCGGGGGTCACCCTCCGGCCAACGAAACGCAGGCAGGGAGACCCAGGACGTGACCATTGCACCGATTGCGCATGCGCAGCGCCTGCTCCGCCCGGCGAGCCGGGCGGAGAGGATTCGCCACGTGCCGCCGTCCAGCGCCCGCGTCTGAGCCGCGCCGACCGGGAACGCCGGGGCGCCGCCGCCGACGTTTCGCATTCTGACATTCAATTATGTAACTGGTCGCACTCCAGGAGACGATAATGCCCGACACCATGGCTCCCTCCCGCTACCCCGACACCATCGCCGCCTGGCGCCACGATCCCGAAGCGTTCTGGGCCGAGGCCGCGAAGGGCATCGACTGGGTCCGCCCGCCGGACCGCATCTTCGACCCGACATTGGGGCCGTACGGCCAGTGGTTCGCGGGGGCGGAGCTGAATACCTGCTACAACGCCCTCGACCGCCATGTGCTGGCCGGGCGCGGCGCACAGAACGCGCTGATCTGGGACAGCCCGATGACCGGGCGGATCGAGCGCTTCACCTATGCCGAACTGCTCGACCGCACCGCCCGCGTGGCCGGCGCGCTGGCAGGGCTGGGCGTGCAGCGCGGCGACCGGGTGGTGGTCTACCTGCCGATGATCCCGGAAGCCCTCATCACCATGCTGGCCTGTGCCCGCCTGGGCGCCATCCATTCGGTGGTGTTCGGCGGTTTCGCCGCCGCCGAGCTTGCCAAGCGCATCGAGGACGCCACCCCGCGCGTCATCGTCTCCGCCTCCTGCGGGCTGGAGCCGGGCCGCGTCATTTCCTACAAGCCGCTGCTGGATGCGGCCATCGCCTTCTCGGCGCACAAGCCGGAATCCACCCTGATCCTGCAGCGCCCGCAGGTCGCCGCCACCCTGATCCCCGGCCGCGACCACGACTTCGCCGCGGCCGAGGCCGCCGCCACGCCGCACGACCCGGTCACGGTCGCCGCCACCGACCCGCTGTATATCCTTTACACTTCCGGCACGACCGGCAAGCCCAAGGGCGTGGTGCGCGACAATGGCGGCCATGCGGTGGCGCTGCACCAGACCATGAGCATGCTCTACGGCGTGCAGCCGGGCGACGTGTACTGGGCGGCCTCCGACGTGGGCTGGGTGGTCGGCCACTCCTACATCGTCTACGCGCCGCTGCTGGCCGGCTGCACCACCATCATGTACGAGGGCAAGCCGGTCGGCACGCCCGATCCGGGCGCGTTCTGGCGGGTCTGCTCCCAGCACGGGGTGCGCGCCCTGTTCACCGCGCCGACCGCGCTGCGCGCCATCCGTCAGCAGGACCCGGAAGCGTTGCACCTCGGCAAATACGATCTGTCGAAGCTGGAAACGCTGTTCCTGGCCGGCGAGCGCTGCGACCCGCCGACCGCCATCTGGGCGGCCGAGAAAATGCGCATTCCGGTGGTGGACCATTACTGGCAGACCGAAACCGGCTGGGCGATCACCGCCGGCTTCAAGGGGCTCGGCCTGTTCCCGGTCAAGCCGGGCTCCGGCGGCCGGCCCTCGCCAGGCTACGACGTGCAGGCCCTGGACGATGACGGCCACGTGCTGCCGCGCGGCCAGGCCGGCAATCTCTGCGTGCGCCTGCCGCTGCCCCCGGGCTGCGCACCGACGCTGTGGAAGAACGAGGAAGGCTTCCGCACCTCCTACATCAGCGACTTCCCGGGCTGGTACCGCACCGGCGATGCCGGCATCATCGACGAAGATGGCGATGTGTGGGTGATGGGCCGCACCGACGACATCATCAATGTCGCCGGCCACCGCCTGTCCACCGGGTCCATGGAGGAGGTGCTGGCCTCGCACCAGGATGTCGCCGAATGCGCCGTGGTGGGCGCCAAGGACGAACTGAAAGGCCAGGTGCCGCTCGGGCTGGTGGTGCTGAAGGCCGGGGTGAACCGGCCTCCGGAGGAGGTGACCAAGGAACTGGTGGCGCTGGTGCGCGACCGCATCGGGCCCGTGGCGGCGTTCCGCGAGGCCCGCATCGTGGCGCGGCTGCCGAAAACCCGCAGCGGCAAAATCCTGCGCGGCAGCATCCGGCGGATTGCCGATGGGGAAACCGCCGTGGCGCCGGCAACCATTGATGATCCGGCGATCCTGGATGAGATCGGGGCGGTGTTGGCGGGGCGGCGGGGTTAAGGCAAGGAAAGCAAGGCCAGGGCTCTGCCCTGGACCCGGCAGGGGCCGCGAGGCCCCTGCACCCCATTCCATTAGCTGCTCAACCGATCTGCAGGTTTTGTACTGCGGTCTCCAACTCCAGAAAGCTTGGCATGTGCTGGGTCGGCGCCATCTTGCGGCCGTTCTCCACACTCACCTGCGGCGCGTTGCCCTGCAGATGCGCCACCAGCACCGCACGGATCACTTCGAAATACTGGCCCTCCTCCTCCACCACGTTTTTGATCCGGGTGGAAACGGGACCGGCGATCCCATAAGCCAGCAGCACCCCCAGGAAAGTACCGGTCAGGGCGCCGCCGATCATGGCGCCCAGCACCGCCGGTGGCTCGGCAATGTGCGACATGGTCTTGATCACGCCCAGCACCGCCGCGATGATGCCCAGCGCCGGCAGCGCATCGGCGATGGTCTGCATCGCGTGCGCCGGATGCAATTCCTCGTTCAGCACTTTCTTGAGTTCCCGCGCCATCAGATCCTCGATCTGGTGCGGATCGTCGGCATTCATGCCCACCATGCGCAGATAGTCGCAGATCATATCGCTGGCATGATGGTTGGCCAGGATCTTCGGGAACTTCTTGAAGGCGGCGCTGTCATCCGGCTTCTCAATATGCGGCTCCAGCGCCATCGCGCCCTTGGTGCTGGCCAGCCGCGCGAAGAAGAACAACAGGCTGAGCATGTCGATGTAGTCGGCTTTTTTGTAAACTGCGCCTTTCATGATCTTGCCGAACGCGGCCAGCGTGTGTTTCACGTCGTGGATGCTGTTGGCCATAACGAAAGTGCCGATCGCGGCACCGCCGATGGTCAGCAACTCGAACGGCAGCGCCTCGACCAACGGCTCGACGGCGCCGCCCGACGCGAGGTAGCTGCCGAATACGCAGACAAGCACGAAGACCAGGCCACCGATCGTCAGCATGCGCGCCGCTCAGGGCTTCGGCGCCGATCGCAGCACCACGATCGCGATTCGCCGGTTCGCCGCCGCCAACGGATCGGCCGGCAACAACGGGTCGCGATCGGCATTGCCGGTGACGCTGCGAATGCGGGTCTCCTGCAGCCCCGCGTCGATCAGCAGCCGGCGGGTGGCATTGGCACGCTCGGCGGAAAGCTCCCAGTTCGACTTGTCGGTGCCGCGATAGGGGGCCGCGTCGGTATGGCCGGAAATCGAGATGGGTTCCGGCAGCTTCGCCAGCACCGGTCCCACCTTCTGCAGCAGCATGCGGGCGCGATCCTGCAGCACGGCCGAGCCGGTGGCGAACATCGGCTGACGCTCCTCGTCCATGATCTGGATGCGCAGCCCTTCCGGCGTCATGTCGATGGCAAGCTGGCGCCCGAGTTCGGCCAGTTGCGGATCGGCCCGCACCGCCGTGCGAATCTGCTCGGCGGCCTGCTCGAAGGCCGCGCGCTCCTCCCGTTGCAGTTCGGCGCGCAGCATCTTCGCGGTCTGCGCCTGTGACTGCGGGTCGGCGACCGAATCCGCCGCCGGGCCGCCGCCCGGCGCGCGGGTGCCGGATTGCGGCCCGGCGATCACCGCATTGCCGCTCGCGGTGCCGCTCTCGAGGCCGGAGTTGTGCTCGCGGTTCTGCGGGAGATCCTGCACGGACGTATCGGAATCTTCGTCGTCGGAGTCGGGCGGCGCCACCGCGTGCGCCGGAACGACGCTCATGACACCCCGGTCAGACACCAGCGATCCCTGCTCGTATGGCGTGCGGCCACCCAGCGGCAGACCGCTGCCCGAGGCGGCGCGGCCGAGCGAGGCGGTGGGGGAAAAATAATCGGCGATGCCGCGCCGCTGCGCCTCGGTGGTGGCGTTGAGCAGCCACATGAGCAGAAAAAACGCCATCATGGCGGTAATGAAATCGGCGTAGGCCACTTTCCAGGCGCCGCCGTGATGCGCCGATGCCACCGATTCCTCGCGCTTGATCACGATCAGCGTCGCCTTGCCGCCGGACCGCCGCTTGCCGTTCATGCTCAACCACCGCCCGAAACCGATGGCCATTCTGCCGTCGGCGCGGTTAAGGAGCCCTTATCCGGGGCACCGTTCGGGCGAAAACAGGTTTCTCGAGATCCGCCGCGACGCGTTCGGCGACCGGCGATCCGCGGCGTTCATGCGTCCGCGTCCAGGACCAGGCTGAGATACGGCTCCACCCGTGCCGTCATGCCGGGCAGGATGAGGGTGGTGGTGTCCATCTGCTCGACGATGGCGGGGCCCATGAAGCTGTTGCCGGCGTCCAGGCGGTCGCGGTCATAAACCGGGCAGATCACCCAGCCGCCGGCCTCCGGCAGCCACACCGCGCGGCTGCCGGTGCGCGCGGCCGCAGCGTCCGCCCCGGCCTCGGCACGCGGCTGAAAACCGGGCCGGGGCAACAGCCCCACGGCCTCGACATGAAAAGCCACGAATTGCGGCTTCCCGCCTCCGGCAATGACCCCATGCGTATGCCGGCACGCCGCGGCAAACGCCGCGGCCAGGGCATCGAGCGTCGCCGCGGTCACCGCTCCGTCCGGCACCGGCACCGAAACCGACCATTCCTGGCCGGCATAGCGCATGTCCACGCGGCGGGTGATGCGGCGCGCGGCGGCCGGAATTTTCTCCCTGGAGAACCACATCGCGGCGCGATGGCGCAGCAGGCCGAACGCCTCAGCGATGACGGGCAGCGCGTCGGCGCCGAAATCCATCGGGCCGGCGGCGGAAAAATCGGCGCGCGGCTCGGTCAGCAATTGCCCGATGGCGCCCAGGATGCCGGGGTGGCGCGGCACCAGGATGCGCGCGATGCCCAACTCGCGCGCCAGCCGGGCCGCGTGCAGCGGCCCGGAGCCGCCGAACGCCACCAGCGTGTGGTCGCCCAACCTCTGGCCGCGTTGCGCCGAAATGGCCCGGATCGCCGCCGCCACCGGGACGGTGACCGCGGCCACGATCGCCTGCGCGGCCGCCGGCACGTCCACGCCGAGCTGGCCGGCCAGCGCCCCGATCGCCGCGGCGGAAAAATCCTGCCGCAGTTGCAGCCGTCCGCCCAGCATGGTGTCCGGGTTCAGGGTCCCCAGCACCAAGTGGGCGTCGGTCACCGTCGGCCCGGCGGTGCCGCTGCCATAACAGGCCGGCCCTGGATCGGCGCTGTCGGGGCCAACCTGCAGCGCGCCGTCGGAACCGACGCTGGCGAGCGAGCCGCCGCCCGCCCGCACACTGTGAATGTCCGGCCCCGCCGGCGTGACCGGGTCAGCGGGCGCGCCGGCCGGGAGCAGTGCCACATGGGTGCTGGTGCCCCCCATATCGAAGCTGACCAGGGCGTCGAAGCCGGCGAGCCTTGCCACTTCCTGCGCGCCCACCACGCCGGCGGACGGACCCGGCGTGGCCCGCACGGGCAGGCGCGCCATGGCTTCGGCATCCTCCGCGCCGGTCCGGGCAATGGCTTCCTCGATACCCAGGGCGATGCCGCGCGAGGGGTCGTCCGGGGTGGACAGGACCTTCCGGACCACGACACGGCCGGCGCTGTCATCGAACAGGCACACATCGGTGAAAGTGCCGCCGGCATCCACGCCGATCCGCCAGGTCATCGGTTTTGCTTCCCTAACCCTGACCCGGCCCCACGTGGACAGGTGACCGGGGCCGGGAGCCCAAGACTGCCAGAATTTTGTCATGCCGCCCAGCCCGGCCCGGGGTCACCCCAGGGGAATCGGGTAAGGAAGGCCAGGGCTCTGCCATGGACCCGCCGTCGCGCGCAGCGCGCCTTCGTCACGACGGCCGAGAGGCCCTGGACCCCATCACCCGATTGCCATGGCCGGATTGACACCAGCCCGGCCCGGCCCAATTGCTGGCCCATGTGCGGACGCTACGCCGCCTTCCGGGCGCTGGGCGACATCGGTCGGATCTTCGGCACGGTCAATCCGCCGCCGGATTTCGCCCCTACCTGGAACATGGCCCCAGCCGGCTGGCCCCGGTGGTGCGCGTGCATCCGCAGATGAACACGCGCCAGCTCGACCTGCTGCACTGGGGGTTGGTGCCGCACTGGGTGCGCGACCCGGCCTCCACCCGCCAGCCCATCAACGCCCGGTCGGAGACCGCCGCCACCGCACCAATGTTCCGCGATGCCTACGCACGGCGCCGCTGCATCGTGCCGGCCGACGCCTTCTATGAGTGGCAGAAAACAAACGGCGCCAAACTCCCGCATGCCGTCGCCCGCGCCGACGGCGCGCCGATGGCGCTGGCCGGGCTGTGGGAGGGCTGGCGCGGCCCGGACGGCGCGGTGTTGCGCAGCTTCACCGTGCTGACCACCGCCGCCTGCGCGGGGCTGCGCGCGCTGCACGACCGCATGCCGGTGGTGCTGGAGCCGCAGGACTGGCCGCTCTGGCTCGGCGAGACGGACGGCGACACTGCCGCGCTGCTGCGCCCGTCGCCGGCCGCATTCCGCGTCTGGCCGGTCTCCACCCAGGTCAACAACGTGCGCAACGACGGCGCCCATCTGCTGGACCCCGCGCCGTCGCTGGTCTGACGGAACAGCCGGTAGTTTCATCCGCACCAAGATCGACGGAGAAACCATGCAAGGTGCTGCTGGTCGAAGCCTGTCGCTTCCATAACACGAAAATCCCTGCCTGAGATCGGGCCGCCAATCCTTCAAACTGGCGCCGCGCTGGGTGGCCCGGCCCGGCTGAGACGAGCCCTGATCTCGGCCGGGGTCACCCCTTCCGCCCGCATCTGCCGCAATGTCGCCGCCTGGTCGCGCTTGGCCAACCGCCGCCCGGCGGCATCGGTCAGCAGGGCGTGGTGCGCATAGCGCGGCACCTTCCAGCCCATCAGCGCCTGCAGCAGCCGGTGCAGATCGGTGGCCGGCCGGAGGTCGGAGCCGCGGGTCACCAGCGTCACCCCCTGCTGCGCGTCGTCATGCGTGACGCACAGATGGTAGCTGGCGGGTGCGTCCTTGCGCGCCAGCACCGCGTCGCCGAAGCGCGCGGGGTCGCATGCCACGCGCCCCTCGCCCTCCTCCTCGTAGTGCAGCGGCTCCCGGATGGTCGCAAGCGCCCGCGCCATGTCCAGCCGCAGCGCGTGCGGCGCCCCGGCGCTGAGGCGGGCCGCTCGCACCGCGTCGGGCAGAGTGCGGCAGGTGCCGGGATACAGCGGCGAGCCGTCCGGCCCGTGCGGGGCCGCTGCCGAGTCCGCCACCTCGCGGGCGATGTCTCCCCGGGTGCAAAAACACGGATAGACCAGCCCGCGCGTCGCCAGCCGGTCCAGCACGGCCCGGTATTCCGGCAGATGGGCGGACTGCACCCGCACCACGCCGTCCCAGTCCAGCCCGAGCCAGGTCAAATCCTCCAGGATCGCGGCGGCGAATGCCGGCCGGCAGCGGCCCGGGTCGATGTCCTCCAGCCGCAGCAGGAACCGCCCCCCCGCCGCGCGCGCCTGCCGCCAGGCGGTCAGCGCCGAAAAGGCGTGGCCCAGATGCAGATAGCCGGTCGGGCTGGGGGCAAAGCGGGTGACGATCTCCATGCCGACCCGATATATCCGAAAACGGATGAACGGCCGACACGGCCGGGCGGGGGCAAAGGCGATGCTGGACGGACCACGCTGGGGACCAAGACAGGGGCGGGCGGAGCAACTGGTGGTGCTGTGCCACGGCGTCGGCGCCGACGGCCACGACCTGATCGACCTCGCCCCGTCCTGGGCGGCGGCGCTGCCACAGGCCGCCTTCGCCGCCCCCGACGCGCCCGAGCCGTACCAGGACGCGCCGATCGGCCGGCAATGGTTCTCGCTTTGGGACCGTGCCCCGGCACAACTGGCCATCGGTGCGGCGACGGCCTCGCTGGCGCTCGACGCCTTCATCGATGCCGAACTGGCGCGGCTCGGTCTGCCCTCTGATGCCTACGCGCTCATGGGCTTCAGCCAGGGCGCGATGACGGTGCTGCACGCCGGCCCGCGCCGGGCGGTGCCGCCGCGCGCCATCCTGGCCTTCTCCGGCGCCCTGCTCGCCCCCGAGCAGCTGGCGGAGACGGTGTCGCGCCCGCCGGTCCTGCTGGTGCATGGCGAGGCCGACGAGGTGGTGCCCCCCGATCGCTCGCGCACGGCGGAGCAGGCGTTGCGCGACGCCGGCTTTTCCGTCGATAGCTTGTTCTGCCCCGGTCTCGCGCACGGCATCGACGAGGCCGGCCTGTCCGTCGGCGGGCTGTTCCTGCAGCGCGCCTTCGCCCGGCGCGACTTCGTTACGTGACAGCCGTGCGAAACCTGCCCCGCCCGACTTGCAGCCAGGCGCCGGCGATGCGATAAGTCCAGCGTGTACAAAGCGGCACACAATATCTGGCGGGTGGTTCGCCTGAACTTCCCCAAGGCATAGGGTGCCGCGCGACGGGGAGTTGGTTTTGCCCGACGGCGGACAACACTTTCCAGCGCTGGTTCTGAACGCGGACTTTCGCCCGCTGTCGTATTTTCCGTTGTCCGTATGGTCCTGGCAGGATGCCGTCAAGGCGGTATTCCTCGACCGGGTGAGCGTGCTGAGCGAGTACGACGCCGAGGTCCATTCCCCCAGCATCACCATGCGCCTGCCCAGCGTGATTGCGCTGAAGGACTACATTCCGGCCGCCCGCCGCCCGGCCTTCACGCGGTTCAACGTGTTCCTGCGCGACGCTTTCGCCTGCCAGTATTGCGGCGACCGCCAGCCAACACCGGACCTGACCTTCGACCACGTCATCCCGCGCTGCCGCGGCGGCCGCACCACCTGGGAAAACGTCGTCACCGCCTGCGGCCCGTGCAACCTGCGCAAGGGCAGCCGGTTGCCGCGGGAATGCCAGATGTTTCCCCGCAGCGCGCCGCGCCAGCCCTCCACCTGGGAGTTGCAGGAAAACGGCCGCGCCTTCCCGCCGAATTACTTGCATGAAAGCTGGCGGGACTTTCTTTACTGGGACAGCGAACTCGAAAGTTGACCGGGGGCGGCGCCGGCTCAGGTGCCCAACACGAAACGCACGGCCCGCCATATCCCCAGCCAGAGCCCGAGCGCGAGCCAGCCGATCAGCGGCGCCGCCAGGAACAAGGGCAGCCGCCTCTCCGCCACGTTCGTGGGCGCCACGGTGGTGGGGAATTCGGCGGCGGAAAAGCGGGCCCGCGGGAAGTTCACCGTCGAAAAGTTGGTCATGCCACCAGCGCTCACGTCCTGCTCCTCCATGCATCGGCCCTCCATGCATCGGCCGGTGCCGCACCCGATCCGCGCCTGTCTTGAAAGATTCCAGGGGTTGGGTTAAGCGACCATTACCGGCGCAGGTGTCACGTAAGCTGCATCGTACCGTCACCGTCCCGACTTGGCCGCCGGCTAGACATCGAAACTTCACGTCCGCCACGGCGGCGGACCTCACGGCATAATAACGGAGACGGTTATGAATGATGGCGTGCAGGGCGTTATCGGAGAGGTCGATTTCACCACCGGTGATCCGCCGCCCCACTCCTCCAAGACCGCCCGCGGCGTCGCCAACCCGCTGCTGTTCCTGCGCAGCTGGCTCGCCCACCCGCTGCGCATGGGCTCGGTGATCCCCTCCTCCGACACGCTGAACCGCCTCCTCCTGCGCCAGGCCTGGCCGGCCCCCGGCCGCGCGGTGCTCGAACTCGGTGCCGGCACCGGTGTGCTGGCCAGCGCCTTCGTGGCCGCCGGGCTGAGCCAGGAACGCCTGATCCTGAGCGAAATCGACCCCTCCCTAGTCGCCCATCTGCGCGAGAAATTCCCGGCCGCCACGGTCATCGGCGGCGACGCCCGCGAGCTTCCCTCGCTGATCCCCGAGCGCTGGCAGGGCCGCATCGGCAGCGTTGTGTGCGGCATCCCGCTGGTGCTGCTGCCCGAAGCCGAACAACGCAGCTTCATCGACCTCATCAACACGGTCGCCCCGGGCCGCGGCTTCCTGCACTACAGCTACTGCATCACCTCGCCGCTGCCCTATCGCCGGCACGGGCTGACCGCCAAGCGTGAGGCCTGGACACCGTTGAACATTCCGCCGGCCAGCGTTTGGCGCTATCAGTCTGAGCGGTAGATACCGGGGCGCAGCCCCGGACCCCGGCAGGGGCGCTGCCTCTGCACCCTGCCAGGGGCCTTTGGCCCCTGGACCCCATTGATGACGAAAGAAATGCCGGGGGCTCTGCCCCTGGCTTTTTTTATGCTTGCAGCGGCGCCAGATTGGCGACGAAGCGCTCGGCGCAGGCCTGCCAGGAGAAACGCTCGGCATGCGCGCGGCAAGCCGCCCGGTCCGCCTGCAGTGCGCGCAGGCAGGCAGCCCGCAAATCCTGGTCAAGCGCGCCGACATTCGGCGCCCCGTCCAGCACATCAACCGGCCCGGTGACCGGGAAAGCCGCCACCGGTGTGCCACAGGCCAGCGCCTCCAGCAGCACCAGCCCGAATGTATCGGTCAACGAGGGGAACACGAACACATCCGCCCCCGCATAGGCGCGTGCCAGCGCCGCCCCATGCAACTCACCGGCGAAATGCACGTCCGGATAACGCCGCTGCAACGCCGCAAGCTGCGGCCCGTCGCCCACAACCACCTTCGAACCGGGCAGGTCGAGGTCGAGGAAGGCGCCGATGTTCTTCTCGACCGCCACCCGCCCCACATACAGAAATATCGGACCGGGCAGCCCCCAGTCGTGCCGTGGCTCGGGGCGGAACAGATCGAGGTCCACGCCGCGCGACCACGCCCGAATGTTGTGGAACCCATGCGCCGCAAGGTCGCGCTGCAGGCTCGCGGTGGCCACCATCAGGCCGCTGCTCGCGCCATGAAAGTACCGCAGCAGCGCATAGGGAATACGTGGCGAAAGTCCGGTCCGGGCATGCAGGTATTCGGGAAATCGCGTGTGGTAGGCGGTGGTGAACGGCATCTTGTGCCGTAACGCCCAGCGCCTTGCCGCAATGCCCAGCGGGCCTTCGGTGGAGATGTGCAGCGCCTCCGGGCGGAACGCCTCGATCAGCCGCCCCAGCCGCCGGCGCGGCATCACCGCGAGGCGGATGCTGGCATAGGTCGGACACGGAACGGTGCGGAAGCGGTCGGGGCCGATGACCTCGACCACATGGCCCATGGCGCGCAACTCCTGCGCCACGGTGCGCAGCGTACGAACCACCCCGTTCACCTGGGGTTCCCAGGCGTCGGTCACGATCATGATCCGCTGCCCGGCCGGTGTGGCGGCCGGCAGCGCCGGCTCAGACGGTTTCGGGGATTCGTGCACTGTGCCGTCCGCTCGGGCGCGCAAAGAACGAAAGCCGGTTCAGCGCGGCCCAGTCGATCATTTCCAGCCGGCCATCGTGATGCTCGACCACCGCGGTGCAGCTTTCCACCCAATCGCCGTCGTTGATGTAGAGCATGCCGTTCACCTCGCGCATCTCGGCGTGGTGGATGTGGCCACACACCACGCCGTCGAAACCACGGCGGCTTGCTTCCGACGTCACCGCACCCTCGAACCGGTCAATCGCCTTCACCGCTTCCTTCACCTGGCGCTTCGCCCAGGCCGACAGCGACCAGTACGGGTAGCCGAGCCGGCGGCGGCAGACATTGAACCAGCGGTTAACCGCCAGCGACGCAGTGTAGGCATGGTCCCCCAGAATAGCCAGGATGCGGGCGTAGCGGACCACGCTGTCGAACTCGTCACCGTGGATCACCAGCAGCCGGCGCCCGTCAGCGGTCACGTGGGTCGCCTCGGCGGCCAGCCGCACCCCGCCCACCTCCAGCCCGAGCGACAGCCAGGAACGGAGCATCTCGTCGTGGTTGCCGGGGATGTAGATCACTTCGGCGCCGTTGCGCGCATGCCGGACGATCAGGCGCACCACTTCGTCATGCGCATCGTCCCAGTACCACGACCGGCGCAATTTCCAACCATCAATGATATCGCCGACAAGATAGAGCTGCTCGCAAGAAATCCGGCGGAGAAAGTCGGCCAGGAAGTCGCTGCGGCATCCCCGTGTACCCAGATGGGTGTCGGAAATGAACACGGCGCGGTAATGCCGCCCCGGGAGCCCCGGCGAGAGTGCGTTCATGCGCGTCGCAAATCCTGATCGGGGTGAAGCATTGTCGCGAATCCTGACCTGGGTCAAGCGTTAGCAAGTAGCAAATAAGCAAGCGGCGGAGCAGCGCACGTGAAACTTCCATGATCCGGCCAAACGGCAGCCCCAGGCGCGAAGTTCATCGGCACGCCGTCTGGACGTCATGAAACCGCAATGGAACCCGGCGATAATGGGGGTTCGCCGTCATGATCATCGTTTACAATCCAACCGCCGGGCGCCGGCGCGCCCAACTGCTCTGGCGGGTGCTCGACGTGCTGGTTGAGAACGGTGTGCGCGTCGATCTGGCGCGCACGCACGGGCGTGGCCATGCCACCGATCTGGCGCGGGAGGCCGCGCGCACCGGCGCGGGGCTGGTGGTCGCCGCCGGCGGCGACGGCACGGTGGCCGAGGTCGCCGCCGGCCTGCTCGGCACGCCGGCCCGCCTCGGCATCATTCCGCTCGGCACCGCCAACGTGCTGGCACACGAACTTGGCCTGCCGACGCAGCCGCGCGCCGTCGCGGCCATGCTGGCCTTCGGCCGCACCCGCCCGCTCTGGCCTGGACTCGCCACCGGCCCGGATGGCTCGCTGGTGTTCGTCCAGATGCTCGGCGCCGGGCTCGACGCGCAGGTGGTGCACCGGCTGCGGCTGTCCATGAAGCGCCTGCTCGGCCGCGCCGCCTACGTGCTGCAGACCATTGGTGAAGCGGTGCGCTATACCTATTTGCCGTTGCTTGTGCGCATCGACGGGGTCGAGATGACGGCCTCGTCTGTGGTGGTGTGCAAGGGCCGTCTCTATGGCGGGCCGTTCCTGCTGGCGCCGGATGCCAGCCCCTGCGCGCCCGGCTTTACCGTGGCCCTGTTCGGCGCCGGCGGCACACTGGCCACGCTCGGCTACGGCGCCGCCCTGCCGCTGAACCTGCTGCCCTGCGCACCCGGCCTGTCGCTGGTGCGCGGGCGGGAGATCGAAATCCAGGCCGAAAACGGCGTGCCCGCCCAGGCCGACGGCGACGCCGCCGGCACCACGCCGGTGCGGATCACCGACGCCGGGTCCAGCATCGAGGTGGTGGTGGGCTGACCAGGGCAATCGGGGGAAGGAAGGCCAGGGCTCTGCCCTGGACCCGCCAAGGGCCGAGAGGCCCCTGGACCCCATCACTTGAAGGTTTTTGGGAAGAGGGGGGTGAGGAGGGGCCGCAGCATCTCCTTACCCCCCCTCTTCCCAAAAACCTTAAAACGAATGGGTTCTAAGGGCTCCGCCCTTAGCGGGGTCCAGGGGCAGAGCCCCTGGCCTTCCTTCACCCCACTGCCCCGGTCAGCCCGCCACCAGATCGGCCAGCGCCGCCGCCGCCGCGGCAATCGCCGCGTCCAGCCGTTTCGGCCCGGGGGCACGGAACAGCCGCAGCGTCGGGTACCATGGCGTGTCGGAACGCCCCGTCAGCCAGCGCCAGTCCGGCGCATAAGGCAGCACGATCCAGGCCGGCTTGCCCATCACCCCGGCCAGGTGCCCGACCGCCGTATCGACGCACACCACCAGGTCGAGCCCGGCGATGATTGCTGCCGTGTCCTCGAAGCTGTTGATCTCGGCGTCCAGGTCGAGCAGCGTCGCCCGCCCCTGCCACTGCTTTGCCTGCGCCGCCGGCTTGCCCTTCTGCAGCGACACCAGGGCCACGCCCGCCACCGCACCGACCGGCGCGAAGGCATCCAGCGGCACGGATCGGTTGTGGTCGTTGTTGTGTGTCGGCCGCCCCGCCCAGACAATGCCCACCCGGCGCAGCCCGGGCGGAATGTCACGGTCCAGCCGCGCCTTCCACTGCGCCGCCAGCGCCGGATCGGCGGCATAGTACGGCACGCCGCCCGGGACGGTCTCCAGATTCGTGCCGTGCAGCCGCGGCAGGCCGGAGAACGGGCAGAAGCAGGCATAAGCGGGCAAATGTTCCCACATCGTACACGTCTGCATGGCCGGAAACATGCGCCGCAGGGTCGGCTCCAACTCCGGGCTGCAGGCCAGCACGATGCACTCGGCGCGGGTGCTCGCCCAGGGCAGGTAGCGGGCGAACATCAGCACGTCGCCGTAGCCCTGATCGGCGATCAGCAGCAGGCGCTCGCCGCGGAGGATGCGCCCGTCCCACAGCAGGCGGTCGGTGGGCGGCATCAGCGGCGCGGCCCCCGGGATCCGGTAGCGCCACTCGTAATGCTCCCAGCCAGTGGCCAGGTCGCCGCTCAGCAGCAGGGTCTGCGCAATCTTCATATGGCCCTGCGGCAGGTCGGGCCGCAGTTCCAGGCAGTGCCGGGCCGCGGCGATGCAGGCCGGCAGCTCCAGCCGGTCGTACAGCACCATCGCCAGGTTGAACGGCCCGAGCGGGTCGGCCGGGTCCAGCGTCACCGCCCGGCGCGCCGCCGCCAGAGCCTCGTCCAGCCGCCCGAGCAGCCGGTAAACCTCGGAGATGTTACGCCATTGCACCGGCCTGGCACCGCCGCCGGCGGCGATGCCGCGCTCCATCAGCGTCACCGCCTGATCCAGCCGGCCACGGCGAAAGGCGATCAGCCCGCTGGCGTTGACCGCCTCCGCATGGTTCGGCAACGTGCCGAGGATGTGGCCGAGCAGCCGCTCGGCAGCATCCAGCCGGCCGGCCTCGATGTATTCCTGCGCAACGGCGAACACCTCGGCCACCGGCACGGGCACGGTGAGCGGGGACGCGGCAACGGCGGAGCGGGCGGTGATGAGCGTTGATGCCGACAATTGGGGGTCCTGTTTCCGGTCTGCAAGCGCGCCATGCTAGCGGAACAAACCCCGGAATTGAAACAATAATGGCAACATTGGCGACACCTGCCGGGGCGCCGCTGATGCGGCCGGTTTCCGCCTATTTCGGCTGTGTATCAGCCGTCGCCAGCCATATTTCGACCGATGCGGCCTCAGGCATCCGCTTGCAGGCGGTGCAATCCTCCACCCGCCAAACGGTTTTCTTGGTTCCGAGTATCCTGGCGAGCGAGGCCGCGACCGGCGCGTCCGCCTCGGAAAAATAGCGGACCGTGGGCGACGGGTTGACATGTGCCGTGGCGTGCATCGCCAGCGTGCCCGGATCGAGACCCGCTGATTGGAGTTTGCCCAGGACCCGCCGTCCGACCATCCGCGACCGTTCATCGTTATGGAAATGAATTGAAATCCGCTCCCCGCGAGGACCACTGGCGGGCGTGAGGGAGGCGAGACCTGTCGGCGTCACGTCGGCAGGTTGCGCCTGCGCCATTCCGGTTGGCGTTGCGGGAAAACCTGTCCCGGGCGGCTTGTCGCTTGCCAGGGTATCCGCCGGTCCCTGCGCGGCGATGACCGCCACCGTGGCCAACTTTGGCTTAGGTGCCCCCGGGGGCGGATTGGCTGTCGTTTCCCCGCCCTGCAGCGGCAACGGGGCGGTCCGGGATGGAACCCCCGACTGCGACTGATCCGAAGGTCGCCCCGGCGCGTTTGCGGGTTCGGGAGCAACCGTGTCCGCCGCCTGATCGCGTCGTCGCGGCTGACTGGCGTTCCCGCCCGCGTCGGCGGGCATTGCAGGCAACGCTGTCCGAGCCGGAATTTGGGCGACCATCTTCTGCGCCGGCATGGCAATGTCCGCCACGGCGGGCTTCCCGGGCGGGTCTGCCGGTCGCGGCGGATCGGGTGGCGTCTGCGGGCCGGGCACCTGAATCCGGTCGATACGGGCGCCTCTTTGGAATTCGGACAACGAGACGCCGTTTCGCTGAACGCCGTTCACGCCCCCCGGCCAGGAAAGCGCCAGACCGAACAGTGAGCCTAAAACCAGAAGCAGCAGCCCCGTTAATATCCAACGCATCTCGGGTGCCATTCTTTCGTTGAACGCGCCTTGGTCAGTCTTGTTGCAAAGCATAGCATCCGATTCGTGGGGCTTTCAACAGCCGGAACGCCGCCACGCTGCAGGTAGCCGCAGTGCGTTAATTTTCGGCTCTTCGTTGGTTGGAATGGGCAGTGGCGCCCGCATAAGTTGTGGTCTGCCGGCTGTTTTCTGGTTCGCTGCGTTGCCGCGCGAGGACAAAAACCCGCCGCTATCGCGGCAGGTCGGCCGGCACCACGGCAGCGCCCTCGCAGCCTTCCTGATGGATCAGCCCGCGCGCCGACCCACGCCACAAATGCACCTCGAACGCCAATTGCTGCAGGTGCCCATCGGCCGACATCCAGGCCGTCGCGGTGGAAGCGGGATTCTCGCTCAACTCGGGGTAACGCAAGGGCGTTTGCCATGCCGTTCCTTCCGCCGAATCGGCGACCGCGAACGGCAGGTCCACCAGCCGGTCGTGCTTGAAGCCAGGCAGGAACACCGGCACGTCCTGGCCGCCAGGCGACAGCCAGCGGACCCAGTAGAAGGCCATGGCGAACGGCGACCGCAGCCCCGCCGGTAGCGGCGACCCCTTCAGGTCGAGATCGGGCCGGCGCTCCGGTGCGGCGGAGTCATAGTCGTCCAGCCAGGGCCGGCCAAACATGGCAGGGTCCCAATGCTGGACGAATCCAGGGTGCCTGAGGCGAAAATCATCGAGCGTCTTGGCCTGCACCCGGCGGGCCTGCAATCCGTCGGTGCCGCGGCGAAACTCGTCCCATTGCTGACGGACGATGCGGTCGCCGACGAAGTAGCGGTTGTTCACCGCCACGCTCTCCATCTCGCCGGCCCGCCAGGAGCTGATCTCCTCAATCAGATAATGAATGTGCAGCCATGGCAGCGTCGTCGCCTCGAAGGTCACGGTAACATCCACCCGCGTGACGCCGTCCGCCGCGGCCACATCGGTGGTGACCGCAATCTGCCCGGCGTAATCGCTGCTGCCGGCGAAGCGGCAAACCTCCCCGGCGGACGCAGCGGGCGTGCACACCCCGGCCGCCAGGAGTCCGGCCAGCATCAGCCCTGTCGCGCGCGCCGGCATTTTGCCAGCTCCCCCCGCCATGTGCCTCTCCCGATCCGGGCCGGTCGCGCCCGACCCGGGCCATCGCGCCAGACTGGCCTTCATTACCCGCCGGGCTTGTGTCCGCCATAGGCGAAGTCCACCACCCGCGCCGAGTCTGCCCGCGTCACCGGCCGCACCCGGTTCCATACCACGCTCGTCAGGTAGCTGCGCGCCGACCGCGCGCCGGTCTGCAGCGCCGTTACCGCCGCGGCCTGCAGCGACTGCGCCGTCCACAGAAAGGTCAGTGACGCATCCGTCAGGGCCTGACCCACCTGCAGGCTGGCCCAGCGAAAGCCGTCGATCGTGTCCGGGTCGAAGGACCATACCCCTTCATGCGCCGCGGCTTCGCGGATCGCCGCCTCCTGCCGGCGCGCCTCCTCTTCCGTCAGCGCCCCCTCGGCCACCAGCGCCTTCAACCGGGCGATGCGCTCCTGCGCAATGCCGCCGCGGGCCAGCGCCGCCGACCCCGCGTCGAACGCCGGCAGCGCCCGCCCGGCGGGCAGCCCGTGCGTCAACCCCGCATCCAGCAGCCGGAGCGAAACCACCGCCCAATTCGCCAGCGCCACGCGGTCCGGCGCATCCTTGCCGTCCACCAGGTGGAAACGCAGGTCGATCACGCCCTGCCGGTTGGCCACGCGCAGCCCGACCGTCACGGTGCGAGCTGGCAAGGCGAGCCCGCGCCGCGCCGCCGTCGCCTGCGCCTGGTGCCAGGCCAGCGGCATCTCCGCTGTCCAGTCCCATTGCCGCGCGGTGATGAACCAGCACGCCACGTCCCAGCCGCCGCGCACAAGGACGGCCGATTCAACCCCGGCGGCCGGCTCGCAATCGGCCGCCAGGCCCCAGCCGTCCTCAATGCCGATCTGATTGCTATTCACCTCGGCCATGGCCACCACGCTGCGCCCGTTCACCGCCGGCCGCAGCAGCACCAGATTGCGGATCACCCCGAATCCGCCCAGCGCCACGTCCGTCTCCACCCGCCCCGCGGCATCGCCGGCGGCGATCCAGGGCCCCTCGGCCAGCGGCACCTGCTTGCTGCCGATCTCCAGCAGCGCCGGGGTCTGGTCCGGTTGGGTCTGGGCTCCGGCGGCACCGGCGGCCAGGCCAGTCAGCAGCAGCGCGAGGACCGGTGCGATCCTCATCGCGCCAAATCCTGCAATCGTGGCAGCCCGTCCTTGTTCACCGGCGTGCCGAGATGCTGCAGAACCGGCATTGGCGATGGCGTCGGCATCACCGCGCGTTCGATCGCATCCCAGCGCGTTTCATTGGCGGATACCAGCAGCAGCCGGGTCACGTGTTCGCTGGCCGCGATGGCCACCGACAGCGCCGCGTTCCGGGTCACGCTATAGGCCGTGCCCAGGTTGATCAGCGGCGAGGTGATTTGGTTGAACAGCGTATTGGTGCGGGGATTCGGGTCCACCGCACTCATCGCCACCTCCTGCAGGGCGGCCGATTCCTGCTCGGCCGCCGCGCGCGGCGTGATAACGCCGGTGCGGCGCAGCGCCTCGATGCGCAGCAGCCGCCGGTCGAGCACCGGGTCGTCCTGCAACAGCATCGCCCGGCTGGGAAAGTCCAGCAACAACCCGCCAAGATCGCGCGACAGCCCCTTTCCCACCAGCGACGCATACAGCCCGGCCCAGTCCAGCAGCGCCTTCCGCCGCGCGTCATCGTCCACCCCGGGCACCCGGCGCAGATGCACGCGCACCTCAAGGAAATCCTGCCGGTTGGCGCACACCGCCATGGCGGTCAGCATGGTGTCCGGCAGGTGCAGGTGGTCCCGCGCGATGACGGCCCGCGCCGCCTGCCAGGCGGGCGGGCCGATCCAGTCCAGCCGCGTCTCGCCAGCCTCGGCACAGGCGGCATCGTAGCGGCTGCGGTAGCGCAACCGCCGCTCGGCCGGCAGTGGATCGTTGCCGCAGGGTGCCGCCCACCCCGCGCCGACCGAGATGTCGTTGGCATTGACCTCCACCAGCGCACGCACATCGTCGCCGTCGCGCAGCATCAGGATGGCGGACCGCACCACGCCGTATGGCGCTTCCGCCGTGCCGGCCGGCTGCACACCGGTCGCCGCCACCACCCACGCCCCGGGCGGCAACGGCACCTGCTTGCCGGCAATTTCCAGCACCCCGGTCACCGTCTCGCCCGGTTTGGCCGGGTCGGGCAGGGCCGCGTCGGGTACAGTTGTATTGGGCACGGCGGCATGCCCGGCCGGGGCCACGAGCAGCAGCAACGCCAGGGCGCCGACCGCGCGGAGCATCGCCCATCCCTGCCAGCCCGTCCGGTTCATGCGCGGTTCCCTCATTCCCCGCGCAGCCGCACGCGTTCGACCGCGGGCAACGGCGCCAACCCGTGCACCGCCATCAGGCCGCCCGGCCCGATGGCGCTCTCCGACGTGAGTGACAGGACCGCGTCCGCCGCCTCGTCCGGCACGCCGGCCTGCAGCACCAGCACATGCACGGGCAGCATCGCCTTGTAGCTCCCATCGGCAAGCGTGGCGAAGCGAGGGCTCACCCCATCCAGCGGCAGCGGCGTATCCAGCTCCGGCTCCGCGACCACCGTCTCCAGCCCGACCAACGCCACGGCGGACGGGCCGGCGCCGCGCAGCCAGGCCGCCACCCCGAGGCCGCGTTCGGCCCGCGTCACCACCGCATCGCCGCGCAGGTCGCTGCACAGCGCCGTGCCCGCTTCCGGCCCCCCCGGCGGGTCCGCCGCCCCGGCCGCCGCGAGGCAGCCCTCCGGCAGCACCGCCTCGGCCAGGATGCGCGCTTCCAAGCTGCCATCGGGCGGCAACAGCACCCGGATCGGCACATTGGGCAGCGCCGGATCGAGGTCGTGCCAGCGCGCCGCCTGGTTGGGCAACAGGCGGCCCGCGGCGCCCGGCAAGCGGCCCGCGAGGGCCCGGTACAGCAATCCGGCGGTCAGCGGCGGTGCCGACTTGCCGCCGAACGCCAGCAGCACCCAGCGCCCGACGACACGGTCGGACAGCACCGCGCCGGCGGCGGCGGCGCAGGCATCGCGCTGCCAGCGGCTGGGCGGGCGGGTGGTGAGGCCGATCCGCAGCACCGAACCGAAGCGCGGCGCACACAGCGCCCCCAGCAGGGCATCGCTGCGCAGCGCCGACCAGCCGCCACCCGCCACACCGGGTGGCGCCAGCTCCGCCAGCACATCCTCGACCACCGCCTGCGCCTCCAGCGCGGCGGCGTGAGCGGTGCCCATGCCCAGGGTCGCAATCGCCAGGCCGGCCCGCAGCAGCGCGGCCCGGACGGATGTTCTGGCCCTCACGGATGCGGCGTCTCGGCCACGAAATCCTCGCTCTGCAGCAAACGGTCGATCTCCGCCTCCTCGCGTGCCAGGTCGCGCAGCGCCGGCGAGTCATCGATACGGTAGCTCCATAACGCATCGGAGTAGACCGTGTCGTACCAATCCTGCGCCGCGTTGACGCTGATATCGAACGCCAGCCCGGCGATGAAAATGCCCCCGACCATCAGGGCCACCATGGCCAGTGAACTCATGCGGATACTCTCTTGCCAGTCTGAAACTTGCCAGTCTCAGAACGTTTCGCGCGCCAGCCGGGCGTGCGTCGCGATCATCTTGTCGAGCGCCCGGATGCCGTAAAGCTCGAACAGCATCGGCGTGGTGAACGTGTCCAGCAGGGTGGAGCTGATCAGCCCGCCGAACAGCGCCACCGCCACCGGGTGCAGGATCTCCGCCCCGGCCACGTCGGAGGCAAACAGCAATGGCACCAGCGCCGCCCCGGCGGCCGTCGCCGTCATCAGCACCGGGATCAGCCGTTCGTTCGATCCGCGCAGCACCAGCGCCCGCGTCGCCGGCACCCCCTCGTGCAGGTGCAGGTTGATGAAGTGGCTGACTTTCAGCAGCGAGTTGCGCACCGCCACCCCGGTCACCGCAATGAAGCCGATAATGGCGGCAAGGTTGAGATCGAGCCCGGCCATCCACACCGCCGTCACGCTGCCGACCAGCGCCAGCGGGATGTTGCCCATGATGATAAGGCTCAGCACCACCGAGCGGAAGCGCTGCTGCAGCACCACGAAAATCAGCAGGATCGCCAGCGGACCAAGCGCCGACAACACCTGACGCCCCTGCTCGCCAAGCCTGAAGTCGCCCTCCAGCGCCACCCGGAAGCCGACCGGCAGCTCCATGCGCGCGACGATCTCGCGCACCTGTGTCACCAGCCGGGCCGGGTCCTGCAGCCCGTCGAAATTCGCCATCACGGCAATCCGCCGCCCGCCGTCCTCGCGCCGGATACGGCTCGGCCCATAGGTGGAAGTCAGGGTGGCGAAGGACGACAGCGGAATCGCGCCGGCCGGCGTATCGATGCGCAGCTGGCCGAGCGCTTCCAGCGTGCGGTCGGAATCGCCGAGCCGCAGGGTCACGTCGAACCGCCGCCCGTTCTCGATGACCTGCGACACCGTGCGGCCGTTGGCGAAGCCGCTCAGCAGGTCGGTGAGCTGTGCCGGGGTGATGCCGAACAGCTTGGCCCGGGCGTAATCGATGGCAATGCGCGCCTGCGGTGAATAGGTCTGCTGCTCGACCTCCAGATCGACCAGCCCCTTCACCCGCGACATCTCCTCGCGCAGCCGGTACGCCAGGGTGCGCAGCATCGGCAGGTCGGCACCGAACAGCTTCACTACCACATCGCCGCGCACCATGTTGTCCTGCGCCTGGGTGCGGTCCATCAGGAACTGGGTAACGTTCAGATCGGCCGAGAAAATCGCCATGCGGTTGCGGATGTCGGCCATCAGCTCGTGCAGGCTGCGGCCCTGGTCGAGCTGGATGCGTAGCGGCATCTCGTTGTCGTTCACCGGGTCGATATCGGAATCCAGCTCAAAGCGGCCGCTGCGTCGCGAGATCGCCTTCACCTCCGGCACCTGCATCAGAATCTGTTCGGCCATGCGGCCGACCCGGAACGATTCGCCGATCGACACGCCGGGATTGAACAGCAGCGTGACGTAGACGTTGCCCTCGTTGAACTGCGGCAGGAACGAGCGTGGCAGGAACGGCACGCTGGCCATCGCCGCGGCCACCGCCAGCGCCGCCAGCGTCAGCGTGCTGCGCGGCCGGTCCAGCACCCAGGCGAGCGCCCGCGCGTTGCGCCGGCACAGCCAGCGCGCAAACAATCCACCATGGGCGCGCTCCAGCGAGCGCATGCCCGGAAACAGGAAGGAGGCCAGCGCCGGCGTCACCGTGATCGACACCACCAGGCTGGTGAGGATCGAAACAATGTAGGCGATCGCCAGCGGGGCGAACATGCGGCCCGCCTGCCCCGGCATGGCCAGCAGCGGGATGAACACCAGCAGGATGATGACGGTGGCATAGACGATGCCCGACCGCACCTCCTGCGAGGCCTGCGCAATCACCTTCATGCCCGGCTCGGGCCGCACCAGCTTCAGGTTCTCGCCCAGCCGGCGCAGGATGTTCTCGACGTCCACCACCGAATCATCGACCAGTTCGCCCAGGCCGATGGCGATGCCGCCCAGGGTCATGGTGTTGATGGTCAGGCCCATCAGGCGGAACACGATGGCGCTGACCAGCAGCGAGATCGGGATCGCCAGCAGCGAGATGGCGGTCGGGCGGATATTGGCCAGGAAGATGATCAGCACCACCGCGACGATGATCACCGCATCGCGCAGCAGGGCGCCGACATTGCCGATCGCCTCCTTGATCATCTCGGCCTGGTTGTAGGAGATCTGGCCGAGCTTCACCCCCGCCGGGGCGCTGCGCTGCATCTCGTCCAGCACCACGAGGATGTGGTCGGCCACCTGGACCGTGTTGGCGCTCGGCTGCTTGACGATTTCCAGATTGACCGACGGCACCCCGTTGAAGCTGCCGTCGCCGCGCTTCGCCCGCGGCGCGAACGCCACCTCGCCGACCTGCCCCAGCAGCACCGGCACGCCATCGCGATAGGCCACCACCAGGTTGCGCATGTCGTCGAGGCTGCCGGCGTGGCCGATATTGCGGATGGCGACCTCGGTGCCATGCACGTCGGCGAAGCCGCCGCTCGTGTTGCCGCCGAACGCCACCAGCGTGCGCTCCACATCGCCGAGGGTGATGCCCATGTGCTCCATCAGCATCGGGTTCGGCGTGAACCGGTAGGTCCGCACCTCGCCGCCGATGGCGAACACCTCCGACACGCCCTCGATCGCCAGCAGCCGCGGGCGCAGCACCCAATCGACGTATTCCCGCAGCGCCATCGGATTGGCGCCGCCGGTGACCCCCATATGCATGATCAGACCGGTCGCCGTCGCCATCGGCGCCAGGATGGGCACCACGCCGGCCGGCAGCTGTTCCGACAGCATCTGCAACCGCTCGCTCACCAGCTGGCGGTTGCGGTACGGATCGGTCCCCCACTCGAACAGAACCTGAACATACGCCACCGCGGCGTTGGACGAGCTGCGCACGCTGACCACGCCGGGCATGCCGTTCATCACCGCCTCGATCGGCATGGTGACGAGTTGCTCGACCTCCTCGGCTGCCAGCGTCCCCGCCTCGGCGGTGACGATCACCGAGGGCTGGCGCGTCTCCGGCAGCAGGTCGATCGGCATGTCGCGCGCAATCAGCGTGCCCCACACGATCAGCACGGCTGCCGCGACCAGCACGAAAACGCGATACCGCAGGCTGAAGCCAACGATAGCCTGGAACATGCTGCCCCGCTCAGCCCGGCCCGTGCTGGCTCGCCCGCGCGGCCGTCAGAGCAAAATCGCCGAACCGGCCGGCGCCGACACCGGCCCCCGCCGCCGCCGCCCGAGGGTCAGCAGCATTACCGAGGCGCTCAGCGCGGCCCCGATCGCGCCCGACACCAGCGCGATCGCTCCGTTGGTGCGCAGATCAAGGCGGAACGCCGGCACCTCCGGTGCCTGCACGTCGCCATAGGCAATTTCGGCCGTCGCATCGCCGGTGCCGTCCTGCGATACCAGCGAGACCAGGAAGGCATCCTGCATGCGGCCGTTCCTGCTGAACGGCGCCACGAACAGCCCATCGGACACCCGCGTCAGCTTCAGGCGCGTGCCATCCGCGAGGTCAACCGACAGCGCCGAATCGGCCACCGGCGCATTGTCCTCCAACCGGTCAACGAAGGCGTAGATCTTGTCGTTGGCAGCCACCAGAACCACGCTCGCCGCGCCGATCTCGACCGCGGTGCGCGGCGATGGCTGGACCGCATCGTCACCGGCACGGGCCGGCAGCGCCCCCAGCGCCAGCACCACAAGCATCGGCACCACAAGCATCGGCACGACCGCCACGACGTAAAAACCGCGCGCCACGCCCGCCAGCTTGTTCATTTCCCCTGACCTTGTCATTGCAGCTGCGCCATCAATTTGGACCCACGCACAACCACGCGTGCGCCTTCCGCCAATCCGTCAACCACCAGCACGGTGGCCCCGTCGATCCCCTGCGTGCGCACCGGGTGCGGCAGGAACACCTCCGGCGCGGTCTGTTCCCAGACCTCCTCGACGCCATCGGTGCCGATGGTCACGGCGTCGCGGCTCACCGGCAGACCGCGGCGCGACCGCACCTCGCTGCGCACGGTGACCGTCACCGGACGTCCCACCCGCAGCCCGGCGGGCGGCGACTGGATGCCAAACAGAATCGGCGTGGCCTGCTGCTTCAGCGCCAACCCGCTGCCCACGTAGGTCAGCCGTAGCATCTGCTTCTCGGGCGTCATGGCGGTGGCGGATTGCACCCGCGAGGCATCGGCTGCCGTCGCCGGATCGGGCGCCGTCGCTTCCACCCAAAGATCGTCCGGATCGACGATCTCGTACACCGCGTCGCCAGGATTGAGCACCTGCCCGGCCACCACCATGGTCGCCGAGATCACGCCGGAGGTCGGTGCGCGCAGCGCCTCGCGGGTCTGCAGCATCGGCAGCAGCGCCTCGCGCTGGCGCCGCAGCCCAGCCAGCGCCTGTTCGGCCTGATAGATTTTGCCGTCGCGGAATGGCACGAAGCTGAACGTCTTGATGATTTCCAGATTCTCGGTCTGCACCCGGATTTCGGTGGTCAGCCGCGCCACCTCGCGCCGCGTCTGCGAACGGTCCACCACGCCCACCGCCGGCGTGACCCAGCCGAGCAATTGCCCCTTGACCACCTTTTCGCCGAGCACCGGCATCCCGGCTTCGGGGGGCTCGAAGCGGCCAAGCTGGCTCGACTCCACGCGGCCATGCGTCTGCGCGTTCGGCACGATGCGACCGGGCAGGCTCAGCGTCACCGGCACCTCGGCAACCGCGGTGCGCACGGTGCGCACTTTGAACAGGCGCTGCAGCGTCTTCGGCACGAAGAACGAGCCGTCCGGCCGCCGCTCGCCACGGTCATAGACGAAATTCGCCAGCAGCCCCGGATCGATGTCGTCGTCGGTGGTGGATGCGGCCGGCGCCTGGGCAGACCCGGGCGCCTGGGGAGAGGTGGGCGCCTGGGGAGAGGTGGGCGAAGCTGCCGGCGCGGCGTCCGGCTTCGCCGCCTCGGCCACGACCGCCTGGGCGTCCGCCGGCGGCGGCGCGCCGTCGGCCGGGAGTTCCAGCTCGGGCACCACGTCGACGATCACCGGCCGCCGGACCGGCGTATGGTTGTAGCCGAACAGGTAGCTGAGTTCCCAGACGGCCTGGCCCATTTTGCCGGGCAGCGCGGCCACCGCGGCGGCCGCGCCGTAAACCGCCGTGAGCACGCCACCCGAGGCATGCCCGGCCGTTGCCGGATCGGGCCGCGGCGGGGCTGCCGCCGACCGCCCCCCCGCCAGGCCGGGGTCGTCAGCCGGCAGTTGGTCAAGCCAGTTCGCCGCCCGTACAGGGCCTGGTCCCGCGAGCGCGAGGGCACAGGCAAGCAGAGCCGCCGTCAGCCCAAAGCCTGCTCCACCGCCACGCTCGCTGCTGCCCCTTATGGCGAAGCCCTCCCTGGCGCGGCCGATGGACCCGCCTGCGGCCATGCCGGAGGCGTCGCCTGGCTCGCCTCGTAGGCCGCCAGTGCATTCGCCAATATGGCCTGCCCGGCAATCACAGCGGCCGAGCGCTGCCGTGCCTGCGCCCCCCAGCGCTGCGCCAGGTCCGCCCATTCCGTCCGCTCCAATGAATCCGCGACTTCGGTGAAACGTCCCTCGGCCGCCAGCGCGCGCAGCCGGTCCAGCGTTTCACGCTGGGGATTGCTGCCGCCCAGCCAGCCGCTCAGGCTGACCCACGACGCCTGGCCGCCGCCATGCGCCACGATCGCCGCATCCACCGCCTCGAAGCCAACGGCCAGATCGCGGAAGGTCGGCACGCCAGCCTCGGAGCGCGACAACTGGTCGAGCGCCTGTTGCACCCGGGGCGGCAGCGGGCCGCTGCTGGCCAGTGCCGCCAGGTCGTCGTGCAACGGCGCCCCGGCATCGATGTCGCGCCGCAACTGTCCGGCCGTAACCACCAGCCCGGTGGCACGCAGGCGCGCATCGAACGCGGCCACCTGCGCCTCCGCCCGGTCGAGCCGCTCGGTCACCCCACTCAGCGCCTGCAACGAAACTTCCTGCGTGTGCGCGGCCGCGGCGGCGGCTCGGGCGTCGCTGCGCGCCGCCGTCACCTCGGCCTTCTCGGATTGAAATGCCGCGCCCAGCGCCGACAGGCGCGCGGCCTGCTCGGCAGCCGTGTGGCGCACCCCGTCCACTTCCAGCCGCAACGTGGCGATCAGTTCGGCCCGCACCGCCGCCAGCGCGGCCGCCTGCAGCGACGTGTCGCCCCGCGGTGACCCGGGCGCCTGGAAGGCCGGCGTCGGATAGGTCAGTCCCGCCGCCGCCGGCGTGGGCTGCTCCGGGCCGGCGGCCGGCGGCGCCAGATAGCGCAGCACGACGCTGTCGTCGCCCAGATACTGGCGGGCCAGATCAAATGCCTGCGGTCGCAGCGTCGGCGCCGTCAGCGCCACCCCGGCGCCGATCAGCGACAGCACGGCGCAGGCGGCGCTGAACACCCGGCCGCCCCGCCGCGCCCGCGGAACCTGGCGCACTGCAGCGGATGGGGTTGGGGCGGAGAGCGCCGCGTCAGGCGCTGGCTTCACCGTCTCGGAAGCAGCGGCCACTTCGCCCCCCAACGGCTGCTCGGCCGGTTGGTCGGCTGGCTGGTCGCGACCTGCCGGGGGGGCGTCATCGGACGCATCATTGGCGCGGCTCGCGCCCCGGGGCGCCGTCCCACTGGCATGCAATTCGATTAAAGACGCGACGTCGGCCATCAGCCCTCCTCCGACCGGCCTGCGCCGGGTCCCCCGTCATCATCCGGCACGCCCAAAGGGCTGGCGAAGCGGCATGGCAATACCTGGCGCCCGTCTGGATTGCGCCCGCCCATAACACCCATCCCGACACGGGGTTTTATCCCACGTCCGGCTAAAGTCCCACGCATCTATCCGCAGATTGGAACCGGCCGTTTAAGGGTAAACCCGGCAGGCAGGCAGCGTCAAGTATTCCGGTTGCAACCGGCAACTGAGTTTGGAAAGTTCACAGATGCTGACGCGCATTGTCAACCGGGCGCGTCCGCTTGCTCCGGTCTGCGGCCATCCGGCAGCCGGCAGCCTTTCCGCACCCCCAAAGCGATCGGCCCCGGCCAGTTTTTTGCGGAGTTGCATCCGCAATGGCGTTGGGATAGGCACTGCACAGGCGGAGCGGCAGGCGATGCCGTGGCGTTCTGCGGCTTGACGCACCCACTGGCGGATTCGGGCACATTATATGTACGGAGCGGGCCAGCTCTTTGGCGTCGTCGTTCGGACGCTTGCAGTTATGCTGCTCGTCTATGGCACCTACAATCCGGGCGGCTATTCCTATTATCACTGGGTCACCCAGGGCGGCACGGAGACGCTGGCGTCCAAGGCATGCGTCGGCCTGGTGATTGGTCTGGGTTTCATCATCTGTATCAACGCCACCATCCGCTCGCTCGGCCAGTTGCTGCTGCCGCCCGGGATCGCGCTGGTCGCGGCACTCATCTGGATGCTGTCTGACTGGGGTTGGATCGACCTGTCCGACGGCCTGCAGCGCACCCTGGTGGCCGAGGGCGCTGTGGTGGCGGTCCTGGGCGCCGGCCTGCCGTTCTCGCAAATCCGCTTCCGGCTCACCGGCCAGAAGGACTCTCGCACGATCAGCAATCCGCCGCTGTTCGGCTGATGTCCTGTTCGTCTGATCGTATCGTGGTGGAGGCCATGCCATGACAATCGGCGGCATTCTGGCGCGGCTGTTGATGTGCCTCGCGCTGGTGTTCGGCACCTGGAACCCGAGCGGCTACTGCTTCCTCGACTGGGTCCGCAGCAGCGGCCCGTCGCTGGCCGAGAAGGCCGCGGCCACCTTCGCGATTCTGACCCTGTACCTGCTGTTCGTGCGCATCGCCCACGCCTCGCTCGGGCGGCCGGGCATCGCCGCCAGCGTCTCGGTCATGCTGGCCGCTACGTTCAGCCTGTCCGAGCTCGACCTGATCGATCTCGGCCAGCCGCGCACCCGCACCTATCTGCTGCTGACGTACACGGCCTTGCTGCTGGCCATCGGAATTCTGTGGTCGCTGTTCAAGGAGCGCGCCCTGGGCCAGTCCAACTACCTCAACCCGCCGCCCTGATCGGGTGAAGCAAGGCCAGGGGCTCTGCCCCTGGACCCCGCTAAGGGCGGAGCCCTTAGCACTACTTTGGCACTTTTGAAGCGTGTTGGGAAATCCGCCGATGGCAGTGCGGACAACGATGAGGAATTGCAGGCGGAGCGAACAGCTTGGCGATGATGGCGCGGCGGATTTCAGGCAGCGAGGGCTGTGGCGGCGGCCCGTTGGGTTTCACGTTTTTTTTCCCAACCCGCAGCCCTGAGGCGCCGGTGTTGCAGATAGGCAAAAGCGATGCAGGTCATCAGCGCGTGCCGATGCAGGCCGGTCCAGGAGCGGCCTTCGAAGTCGCCGAGGCCGAGGTCCTGTTTGAGCTGCTGGTGCACCTGCTCGCAGGACCAGCGCGCCTTGACGGTAGCGGCCAGCCGCCGCAGCGAGGTCAGCTTCGGTAGGTTGCTGAGGTAGTACTTCTTCTCGCCGCTGTCGCGCCATTCGCCGATCAGCCAGACCTCATCGTCGCCCGGCAGGCGCGTGTCCTCCGCGTTGGTCGGCCCGTCCGCCACGCGCACCTGCACGGCGGCGAAGCGAGCGCTGAGCGGGCCTTTGGTGCCGTTTCGCCAGTTGATGCGTCGCCAGCGCTGCTTCTCCAGCATCGCGGCCGCTGTCTGCGGTGGCTGGTTCGGCACCGGGTGCCTGGCCCGGCGTCCGGTCGGCGTGAGCGCCGGGCGCAGCCTGACCGTCATCGGATAGACCAGCTGGGTACAGGCGATGCCGACCGCCCAGGACAGCCCGCGTCCGTCCAGTCCCCGCCGGAAAGGGGGGCTGCTGCCGAACCCGGCATCGGCCAGCACGCAGCGGAAGTGCAGTCCGGCGGCGAGCACCCGGTCGATCTCGGCCAGCGCGATCTCGGGCTTGGTTTGCGCCGCCCGCGCCGCTTCCGGCACGCCCGCGGCGGCGCAGCGGTCCGGATCGTCGGTCCAACAGGTCGGCAGAAACAGCCGCAGCCCGACCGGTACCGGCACTTCGCCGCGCGCCAGCGTCAGCGACACCAGCACCTGGCAGTTCGCCGTCTTGCCCAACTCGCCGCAGTATTGCGGCGCCACGCCGACCGACGCCGTACCCTTCTTGGGATTGCCCGTTCTTGGGATTGCCCGTGTCATCGACCACCAGCACGGCATCCGTGCCACCGACCTGCCGGTCGGCCTGCTCGGCGAGCACGCGCCACAGCGCCCCGTCATCCCAGGCCGGGCTGGTGACAAAGTGGTGCAACTGGTCGTGTCCAGACAGCCCGAGCCGCTCCGCCATCGGCTGGATGCTCTTCGGCCCGTCCGGCCCCAACAGGCCACGTACATACAGCGGCGTCCATTGGCGCCGCGTCTTGCGGCCGGTCACGTCGAGGAAAGGCTCAAGCCAGTGGTCGAGGTCCGCGTCAATGTCACGCGGAAGGGTAAAAGAGGGTCCCATCTGCATGTTTGCCAGTTGGGAACGCACGCCCTTTTTTAAAGTGCCAAAGTAGTGTTAGAACCCATTCGATTTAAGGGTTATGGGAAGAGGGGGGTGAGGAGAGGCATCGGCCTCTCCTCACCCCCCTCTTCCCAAAACCCTTCA
>CAIXDS010000292.1 GCA_903918195.1 uncultured Acetobacteraceae bacterium
ATTCATAGTGTCCTGCTGCGCCGCGCGCAACGCCGCCGGGTCATGCTGATTGAACGCCGTAACCATGTTGGCCCCGAGGTTCTGGGAGATGATCTGCCGACGATCCTGCAGCCCGCGCAACGCCTCGGTCGCCTCATCATACGCTGCCTTTTTAGCTGGCGTGATGCCAACCACTTGCATAGCGATGTCCGCCGCGCTCGGATCGCCAATCGGGAGTTTGTGTCCGCTCTCATCCTCGTAACCGTGGATGCCCATGCGGAACGCTCGGAACGGCTGCTTGGCGAATGTCGGCATCAGCTCCTGCATCCCTTTAAGAGTACGGCCAGCATAGACGTCGGTGCCCCCCTTGACGAGGTTCCCCATCATGGAGAATGGCGACCCCAATGCCCGGAAGGCCCCGCTTGAAAACACGTCCGACCACTTACGCTTATCCGTCAGCATGTCGGAGAACGGCAACAACCGCTCCTCACCCGCGTGCTCGGACAGGTCCATCCCGATCAGCCGCGGCACACCCTTGGCGATCGCCTCCGCCGCCACAGGGCCGAAGGCATCCTGCAGGTGCGACCGATACCAGCGCTCAGCGTCATAGCGGTCGTCACCGGTCAAGAAGTTGGCTAACGAGGATGCTGCCGATGCTGCCACAGGAAGGATCGGCAGACCCAAAGAACCGCCCAACGTAGCCACTGCCGCTAAATGCCCTGCGAGGAACCTCCGCGCCGAGTCGCGCGCGTCCTTGGTCTCTTTGGCGAGGTCTGCCGCCTTGATCTCGCCCCTCTCCACCCGCGCCTGCGACTCCTTCGCAGCCAGTGACCCGAATGCCGTATCAGCCTCGGTGTAGAGCTTGTTCATCAGCATGGTCTGATAGGACATGAATTTGGTGACCAGCGGTGTGATCGGGCCGGCAAAACCGCCGACACCGAGATTTCGCGCCTGCATGTTGGTCTGCCAGTTGAACATCGACCCCCCGACCGACTGGGAGACATATTTGTCCAGCGACGGGGTGCGGGCTTTCACACCTCCGTCCGACTCATGCAGGGATTTGGCAGCCAACGCCGCCAATGCACGAGGAAACACCTCCGAGGCAGTGGTCATAACCGACGCCGCCTGCATCGCACGGCTTTTGGCGATCGAGGGGGCGTCCGACATCACCGCATGTGTCCAGCCGCCAATCTCCAGCCCACCGGCATTGGCCACCCGCATGACGAAATCGACCTTTTCGGGTGACAGGCCAACTTTTCGCAACGCATCAGGAGTCAGCAGCGCATCCGCGCCGTGCCCGGAAGCGAGCAGCGCCCGGGTCACCTTGAACGCATCGCCGGTCGCGCCAGCCAGCGCTTTGGTCGCAGCCATATAGCCGTAATCGCGGCCCAGCTGCGGCAGCATCAAGACCGGGATTTGGGTCATCAGCTCAGCCGTATAGACCGGCGACATCGTCAAATAGAACGCGTGGTTGAGAGCCAGCAAAGTTTGCATCGGCCCATGCACCGCCCGCCACGGCATCCGCGTTTCGCGCCGGACGACCTCCTGCAGCACACGCTGGGCGGCATCGGCATCATAAGGATGCGCGGTATCCGCCTTGAGTTCGTCGACCCGCTTGGCCATGCCTGCCATCGCATCGCTGACCCGAGACGCCTGCCACATGGCCGAGGTCGAAAACGCATGAGCGTTGATATAGTGCTGGAAACTCGCCGCCATATCCTTGTTGAAACCGAGGACGTTCTCGCGGTGCTGCTGGGTATGGGTCAGCGAGTCACTCGGGAGCAGGTCCATCATCACCGACCGCAACTGCTGCTGCGCGGCATCGCGTTCCGCCGGGCCGAGATGCGAGAAGTCAATATCCTTCATCAGCCTCTGGACGAAGTTCGGAGACATGCCCCGCACGATGTCGGCCTGCGCTTGATTGACCATGCCGCCTTGCAGGCTGTAGCCAAGACCAGGTTTGTCCCCGGCCTTAGGCTCCGGCGGGGGCTCCAGAAGCCCTTTGGCTCGCAACTCTTCGCCG
>CAIXDS010000293.1 GCA_903918195.1 uncultured Acetobacteraceae bacterium
AGCGCATCCGCCGCGGTGTCTTCAAGAGCGTTACCGACCTGGAGGTCGCCATCCATAGCTACCTCGCCGAGCACAACGGGCACCCCAAGCCCTTCGTCTGGACCGCCAGAGCCGCCGACATCCTCGCCAAGGTCCGCCGTGAAAAGCAAGCGTTGGAGTCGCAACACTGGTGCCTATGGGGTAGAGCCCCTGGCCTTCCTTCACCCTCGCGATGGCGGCTGCTGAACGGCCAGATCTTCTGGATGATGGCGAACAGGAACGCGGATGTCAGCCCGAACAGCATCATGCCGTTCAACGCCTCCAGCGCGCCCATAAGCTGCCACTCCGGCTGCAGGAATTCGTTGACATGACCGTAGCTCGTTATCGCGTTGAGTGAATACAGCATCGCCAGGTGGCGTTCGGAGAGCGCGCCGAGCCAGATATACGCGCCAGCCCAGACGCTTGCCTCGATGGCGTGCAAAACGGTCGCCAGCAGCGCCACCACGGCCAGACGCACCAGGAACATCAGCATGCTCAACCCGTGCGTGGCGCCGTTGTCCGAAAGCCGGATCGCCCGTTCGTAGATCAGGCCCAGACCGCACACATGGACAACCAAAGTGACCAGGATCAGCGGGAGGCTCCAGACCCAGTCCGCCTCCCAGGCAACGACGTGCGCATTCATGGCTGGGTTGCTCCAAGCTGATGGCGGCCGAAGTCGGTGCATGGTGTCTGGCAGGGGTCAACAGGTTCTTCCAACTCCGTGGCATCCCCCCGTTGCCCGAAGCGTCAACGGCGACATGTGAAGGCCATGCTCCCCGACCCAAGCGAGCGCCCCGTCTACATTGGCAGCAAGATTTATCGGCGCTCGACCTATGGCCCGAAGCACCCGCTTGCGATTCCACGGGTATCCACCACCACCGACCTGATCCGCGCCATGGGCTGGCTGGAGCCGGCCGCCTATGTCGAAGCGCCGAGGGCAACCGACGCGCAGATCACCCGATTCCACCATCCCGACTACCTCGCCGCGCTGAAACGCACCGAGGCGGCGCAAACCGTGTCGCCGGCGGACTGCAGCCGCTTTCGCATCGGCGCCGACGGCAACCCGGTGTATCGCGACATCTACAGCCGCCCCGCCACCTCGGCCGGCGGCGCCCTGCTGGCGGCGTGCCTGACCGCAGCGGGCGGGGTGGTGCACTGCCCCGGCGGCGGCACGCATCACGGCCGGCCGGACCGGGCCAGCGGGTTCTGCTACCTCAACGACCCGGTGCTGCTGATACTGGCCTGGCTCGACCAGGGGCTGCAGCGCATCATTTATTTCGACATCGACGCGCATCACGGCGACGGCGTGCAGGACGCGTTCCACGACGATCCGCGCGTGTTGACCCTCTCCATCCACGAGGCCGGCCGCTGGCCGTTCACCGGCACGGCGGACGACCGCGCCGGCGGAGCGGCGCGCAATTTCCCGGTGCCGCGCGGCTTCAACGACAGCGAAATGCGCCACCTGATGCAGCACGCGGTGCTGCCGCTGATCCGCGCCCGACAGCCCCAGGCGATCCTGCTGCAGGCCGGCGCCGACGCGCTGGAGGAGGACCCGCTGGCTCGCCTGTCGCTGTCCAACAACGCCCATCTGGACGTAACGGCATCCCTGCTCGGGGTGGCGCCGAGGCTGGTCGTGGTCGGGGGAGGCGGCTACAATCCTTTCACTGTCGGGCGTTGCTGGGCGGGGATCTGGGCCGTGCTGAACGGCATCCCGATCCCGTCCCGGACGTCACCGGCGGCGGAGGCCGTGCTGCGGGGGCTGACCTACAACCGCGCGGCCGGCCGTCATCCGCCGGAGCACTGGTTCACCACGTTGCGCGACCCGCCCCGCGAGGGCGGCGTCCGCGATGACATAAAGCGCCTAGCCGAGATGGCGCTGGAGGAGAGACCGCCCGCATGACCCGTCGCTCGCTGTTCGCCGCCCTGCTCGCCGGCCCGCTGCTGATCGCCCCGGCGGCAGCACAGACCGGCCCGCAGCCGGAACTGCCGAAGGAAAAACTGGTGATCGTCACCCATGACGGCAAGCATCACGACTTCCAGGTCGAGATGGCGCTGAGCATGAACCAGCAGATGACCGGCCTGATGTTCCGCCCCAGCGTACCGGCGGATGGCGGCATGCTGTTCGACTGGGGCGCGCCGCGCGACAGCCAGATGTGGATGCGCAACACGATATCCAGCCTGGACATGCTGTTCATCAACGCCGACGGCAGCATCCGCAGCATTGCCGAGCACACCGTGCCGCAGAGCCTGGCGGTGATCGACAGCCGCGGCCCGGTACGGGCAACGCTGGAAGTAGCGGCCGGCACGGCGGAGCGGCTGGACATCCGCGTGGGTGACCACGTGCTGCAGCGGATTTTCGGCACCGCGCCCTGACCTGTGTTTAAACGAAGACCTGTGTTTGAACGTATCTGCGCCGCAACCCGCCCAGGTTGGCCGGCAACCCCCGGCATGGCATGGTCCGGGCATCGCGCGGTAAACACGCCAGGAGTAATGGGATGCGGCCGATCTTCGTCATGATTAGGAAGTGCGAAATGGGTCAGAGCTACAAGGTTGCCCAGGTCGCGGCCGATACAATCGAGGAACTGTCGGAGCTGTACTCGACCTCGGGCCAGTACGACCTGCTGGCGAAATTCTACCTCAGCCCGGAGCACGACACCGGCCTGTTCATCACCGACCGGGTGCAGACCATTCCTGGTGTCAAGGACACCTATACCCTCATCACCTTCAATGCCTTCGTCGCCGGCGGGCGCTGACCCGCCGGCCCGACAACCGGCTTGACCCCGTCATCCGTAACGGCAGCATGATGGATGCCCCGGTGGCGGGCCGGACAGGACATGCAAGACCGGGGCATGGCAAGACGGAGCGGCATGGCGAATCCGACGACGGATGGCGGGACCGGAGCAGACCCATCGGCGGCAATGGCCGGCGACGGGCGGTGGACGGTTGCCGCTCTGCGCCCCCGCCTGCTAGCCATCGGTGTGGTGCTGGTGGTTCTGGCCCTGCTGGGCGGCGGCGGGCTGGTGCTGGGGCAACGCCACCTGGCGCTGGATACGGCACGGGTCGCCGCCGAGAATCTCGCCCTGGCGATCGCCGAACAGACCGCACATACGGTGCAGGCCGGCGATGCCGTGCTGCTCAGCCTGCAGGAGGATGCCGCCGAGGCTGGCACCACCTCGGCTGCAGCGATGCGCAGCATGCTGGCCGGACCGCGCTTTGCGTCCTGGCTGCGCAGCAGCGTCGCCCACCTGCCGCAGATCGAGGCGGTGCTGGTGACCGATCCCGCGGGCCACGTGCTCAACGCAGCCGGGCGGCTCGCGGCCCTGCGGCAAGCTGAAGCGGGCGCCGAGGCAGCCCGGCATTTCGCTGCCACAACAACAACAACAACCGGCACGCTGTTCATCGGCGCGCCCCTGCCGGAGCCGGTGCTGGTGGCCGGCCGCAAGCCCTGGATGCTGAACCTGGCGCGTGTGCTGACCCTGCCGGACGGAACCCCGGCCGGGATCATCGTCGCGGTACTCCGGCTGGACACGTTCGGGCCGCTCTACGCCGGGCTGCGCCTGCACGGCACCGGGATGGTCGCGCTCCTGCGCCACGACGGCACGGTGCTGCTGCGCCAGCCGCCGCTGGAGCAGAGTGGCCTGCAGGTGCCCGCGGACAGCCCCTGGCACGAGGCCGTGGCGCGCGGCGGCGGCAGCTTCCGCGCGCCCGGCATCTTCGACGACCGCGCGCGAACCATCGCGGTACGGCCCATGCGCGACACCGATCTGGTCACCGCGGTTGGGGTGGACGAAGCTGCCGCCCTCGCCGGATGGCAGCGCGACGCCATCCTCGGCAGCGTCGGCGCGCTGGCCGCTTCCACCTGCATCCTGCTGCTGCTGAACGCCCTGCTGCAGCAGTTCCGCCGGCTGGAGCGGTCGCAAACCACGCTGGAAGCGGCGAACGAAGACCTGTTGCGCAAGGCGCGCGAGTTGGAAACGACGCTCGGCTACATGGATCAGGGGTTGATCATGGTCACCCCCGACCAGCGCGTGGCGGTCTGCAACGACCGCGCGATCGAGTTGCTCGGCCTGCCGGCCGAACTGATGCAAGGGCGTCCCCTTTTCGACGCGGTGCTGGACTGGCAATGGCAGTCCGGCGAGTTCGACCGCACCGATCCGGCCATGCAGGCGATGCGCCAGCGCGGCGGCTTCCTGGAGCGCCCGCACACCTACGAGCGGCGGCGGCCAACGGGGCAGATGATCGAGATCCGCAGCGTGCCGCTGGAGGGCGGCGGCGTGGTGCGCACCTACACCGACACCACCGCACGGGCGCTGGGCGAGGAACGGTTCCGCCAGATTTTCGCCGACAGCCCGCTGGCGATCGCGCTGATCTCCACCGAGGACGAGCGCTTCGTGCAGGTCAACCCGGCCTGCTGCGCGCTGGTCGGGCGCAGCGCCGGGGAGTTGGTAGGCCAGCCCTGGCACCATCTCGTCCACCCCGAAGACCGCGAACACATGCTGGCGCACCCCACGCCGGAGCAAGGGCGCGTGACCGTGGAAGCGCGGCTGCTGACCGGCTCCGGCAAGACGGTGTGGATACGCCTCACCCGCAGCATGCTGCCGGCCGCACCCGGCCGCCCCCCGCTGCGGCTGGCGATCGGCGAGGACGTGACCCCGCAGCGCGAAATGGAGGTGCGCTTTCGCCAGGCGCAGCGCCTGGAGGCGGTCGGACAGCTCACCGGCGGCGTCGCGCACGACTTCAACAACCTGCTCGGCATCATCATGCTGGACGCCGAGATGATCGCCGAGGCGTCGGCGGACGATCCGGAGCGCGCCCACCTCGCGGCTGAGATCCTGGCCACCGCCGGCAGCGGCGCGGAACTCACCCGGCGGCTGCTCGCCTTCGCCCGCCGCCAGACCCTGCAGCCACGGGCCATGGACCTGAACGCCACCATCACCGGCGCGGCCAGCCTGCTCCGACGCACGCTCGGCGAGGCGTTTCATGTGCAGTTGGACCTGGCACCGGATTTGTGGTCGCTGCGCGCCGACGCCTCGCAAATCGGCGACGCGCTGTTGAACCTGGCGCTGAACGCGCGCGACGCCATGCCGGGCGGCGGCACGCTGACCATCACCACCGCCAACGCACGGGTGGACACCGGCGACGCCACGCCGGACCTGCAGGCCGGCGACTACGTGGCGCTGACCGTCACCGACACCGGCACCGGCATGGCGCCGGACGTGCTGGAGCGGGCGATGGAACCGTTCTTCACCACCAAGCCGCCGGGAGCGGGAACCGGGCTGGGCCTGAGCATGATCTATGGCTTCGCCCGGCAGTCCGGCGGCACACTGGTGCTGGACAGCACGCCGGGCGCCGGCACCACCGTCCGCCTGCTGCTGCCGCGGGCGCGGACGGCGATGGGAATACCGGCACCGGAGGACCGCCTTGCCGATCTGCCGGGCGGACGCGAGACGGTGCTGCTGGTTGACGACAACGATGCGGTGCGCAGCGTCGCCGCCCGCCACCTGGCGGCGCTGGGCTATGCGGTGCACGAGGCGGAAGACGGCCCGGCGGCGCTGGACGTGCTGCGGTCGGGCGCCCGGGTGGACCTGCTGTTCACCGACATCGTCATGCCGGGCGGCATGACCGGAGCCGCGCTGGCGCAGGCGGCGCGGCGGGAGCAGCCGTCACTGAAGGTGCTGTTCACCACCGGCTTCGCCCGCATCGGCGAGGACGGCAGCGAACCGGAACCCTCGCCGCTGCTGCGCAAGCCGTACCGCCGGCAGGCCCTGGCCGAGCAGGTGCGGGCGGCGCTGGACGGGTAACGGCCGAGCCCCCTGCCTCGCCTACGCGCGCTTGTAGCGGAAGTCACAATGGGTCGCCCCGCCCATCAGCGTCTGCGTGCGCGTGAGTTTCAGCTTCGGGTCATACCCCTCGCAGAACGCGGCGTCGCGGTTGCACGACAGCACCGTGCCGAGGTCGGCCAGCCCCATGGCGCGGTACATGTCGGCATAGCGGCAGCGCGTGACGTTGAAATGGAACGTCGTGGGGGTGGACTCCAGCACCTCGATGCGCAGGGCGTCCTCGGCGGTCCACAGATGCTGGAGGGCACGGAAACTGTCGAGGTCGGGCGCGCCGCCGGGCGCCTCCCGGGCCATGCGCGCAGCCCCCTCGCGGGCCATCCGGATGACCACCGCGGTGAGGATTCGGCGCGCGGACTCCTCGCCCAGCGCGGCCGTCATTTCCGCATACACGCCACGGGCGAACTCCGCCTCGATGCGGCGGCGGGTGAGGATGGGCATGGACTCCGTCACGCGGTGCGTCCCTTGGTGTTCAGTCGCAATACGTGAAGGTAGCCATTTGAAGCAAGGCCAAGTCCCTGCCCTGGCCTTGCTTCAACCGATTACTTCGCCACGGCTGGCTTGCGTCCGCGCTTCGCCGGGACTTTCGCCGGCGGCGCGGGCGGAGGCGGAGCCGGTTCCGGAGCCGGTTCCGGCCGGCGTCCGAGCCCGATCTTCTTGGCCAGCGAGGAGCGGTGCTCCGCGTAGTTTGGCGCCACCATGGGGTAGTCACGGCTCAATCCCCATTTCTCCCGGTACTGGTCTGGCGTCAAGTCATAAGCAGTCTTCAGATGCCGCTTCAGCATCTTCAGCTTCTTGCCGTCTTCCAGGCAGACGATATAGTCTGGAAATACAGATTTCTTGATCGGAACAGCGGGTTCCTGCCGCACTGGTTCCTCAGTTGCCTTGCCGAGGCTGACGAGTGCCTTGTGCACGGTCTCGATCAGCGACGGCACCTCGGCAACGTCGAGCTGGTTGTGGGCCACATGGGCGACCACGATCTGTGCCGTCAGCCTGCGGAATCGGTCGGCTTCGGCCTGTTCTGACATATGGTTCAACCATTACTGGGGGCAGCCAGCCCAACGCGGCCGCCATTGGAATATAAGCACGCCAAATATTCCGATTCGCGTCAAGTCCTCAAATGATGTTTTTTTACTTCCCGAGGCCGGGCCACCGCCCTCCATCCCCCCCCCCGGCAGGTTACGTGCAAAGACGGTGTGCTTCATCTCGTTCCGGCGCCGCCTGAAGTGGAGAGCGCGTTTCTTCCGGAGGGCCGCCATTCCTTCCGTGTGATCGGGAGTCAGGAACAATAGCGGCAATACGTTGCGATATCATTTTAAATATCAAGAAACCCTTTGTTCTCAGAGGACATTTTTCATTACGGTCAGCATTGGCGCGGCTTGTTCTACCGCATGCTGCCCGCCGGTACCGCATACAGAAGTATTTACCGGCCCCAACCCTCGCCGATACGCCACGCAGCGTTGCCCACGAGCACGGGGCAAGCAGCGTGGTCAGGCTGACGGAACCGGCGGTGTCCTCCATTCCGCCTGGCCGCGTGCACAGGCATATTCAGCCGCAGGCCGGGCTATCGCCGCAACCTTGTGCCGGGGGAATGATGGACGCCAACACCGACGCCGATCCGCCCGCCGTGCTGGCGGCGGCCCGGCGCCCAAGGGACTGCTTGACCGGCTCGGCCCGGAACGGATCACCGGCGCCTCCGATGACGATCCGAGCGGGATCGCCACTTACTCGCAAACGGGCGCGCAGTTCGGCTACGCGATGTGCTGGGTAATGCTTTTGTGCTTCTCGCTGATGGCGGCAATCCAGGAGATCAGCGCGCGCATCGGCCGGGTGACCGACCAGGGCATTGCCGGTAACATTCGCGCGCATTACCCGCCCTGGCTGCTGCGCGCGATCGTCGTGTTCACCTTCGCCCTGTTTGCCGCCGGCATCATTGGCATCGGCCTGCTTGCGGTCCCGGTGCTCGCCGGCGCCTACGCGCTCGGCTGGACCATCGGCTTCGACCGCAAGCCCCTCGACGCCCGGGCGTTCTACGGCACCATCGCGGTATCGACCGTTATCAGCATCGCCATTGATTTCGTTGGGCTGGAGCCGATCAAGGCGCTGTTCTGGTCGGCGGTGATCAACGGCGTGGTGGCGGTGCCGCTGATGGTGCTCATCATGCTGATGGCGATGCGCCGCGACGTGCTGGGCAGCTTTGTTCTGCCACGGGCGCTGTGGGCAATGGGGTGGTTGTGCACGGGAACGATGACGGTCGCGGTGGCGATCATGTTCGCCACGTTGTGAGCGGGCGGGCGGCGGATAGCGCAGTGCTATCGCGCCCCCCCTCTCGCTTCTTCGCCGGCTACCCCTGCGACTCCGGCGACAGCACGATGCAGCCGCCGCGATGGCCCAGCTTCTCGCAGGCCTGCACCGCCGCGTCGCGCGAGATGCCGGTGACGCGGGCGCGGTACAACGTGGCGTTGGCCGACCGGACTTTGCCGACCGCCGGGTGCGCCTGGCCGAGCAGGTCGTGCGCCTGGCTGCGCGCCGAATCGGCTGCCGCGCGGGCCTGGCTCTCGTTGCCGTAGGCGCCAACCTGGATCGCCCATTTGCCGCCGGTTGCGCCGGCACTGACCCGCTGCACCGGCAGCGTGTCGGCCATCGCCGGCGGGATCAGGTGGAAGCCGCCATGCGGTGCGGGCACGGACGCGACCTGCACGGTGGCCGGCGGCGGCGCCGGTCGCGACGGCACCGGCCGCGGCGGCTCGACCAGGGCAACATTCTGCACCGTGCGGTGTTGCACCGGGTGGGATGAACGGTTTTCGGCCAACGCAACAGGCGCCGGGTTATGGTGCGGGTAGCGCGGCCCGGCCGGGATATCGAGCGGCAACTGGTTCATCGCGACCGCGTTCGCCTCGGACGGGTGATTGGGCTCGATGCCGACGATATACGGCCCGATCTTGCGCACGTAGTTCCGAGTCTCGTCCGGCAACGGACGGTTGTGCATGAGATAATCATCGAGCCGTCTCGGACCGGCATTATAGGCCGCCAGGAATCCCGGGAATCCGTAAATGTCGTACATCTGGCGCAGATAGGCGGTGCCGGCCATCACGTTGTCATGCGGATCGTACGGGTCGTCGCCGAGATTGTAGCGGGCGCGCAGCTCGTCATATGTAATCGGCATCACCTGCAGCAGCCCCATCGCGCCGGCCTGCGATGTATCCATCACCTTGCCGCTGGATTCGACCCGCATGACCTCGCGGATCCAGCGCTCGGGTATGTCGAAGCGGTCAGACGCCTCGACGATATAGGGCCCCCACGGGTCGGATGGCGGACCGGGCGGGTCGTAGCTGCGCTTGGCGTGGGCCTGGTACTGGGCCGCCTCCTGCGTCGCGCTCAGGTTCGGGCCGGTATTGGTGGCACAGGCCGACAGCAGAGCGAGGGTGGAAGCACAGGCAAACAAACGAACCACCGGCGCACGCAAAAGAAAAACGCCGGGGGTCGGGCTGGTGCTGGGCGGCATGAAGTCGCAGGCCTCCGTCGTGACACGACCGGAATCACCGGCCGGTTTGCACGACCGCCTGGGCGGCCGTCGCGTTGCGGTGCTCGGCTAAGATGGCCTGAGAGCGCCGTGACTCACGGCACCCTTCAGTGAGTGGTTCAGAAAACAGGCACAACCCCCTAATCGAAAATGCGGTTGAAGGCAAGATGTCGCGTGCACGATCTGACACGTTCCGGTCCGATTGCCCCGAAGGTGCATCGCAACCGACACATGTGCTACCGGTGAGGCGGCGCCCGCGACGACTCCGCCGTGGCGGGCGCGCCGGGAGAGGTTTCGATGCCGCGTTCCGTTGTGTCGGCCGTGCTGGCACTGTCCGCCTTGCTCGGCGGGTCAGCCTGTGCGCCCACCAGCACCGGCTCTGCCGGCGTCGGGGACGTCCACGACACGCAAACCACTTATGGCGTCATTGTTTCGGTGCGGCCGGTCCCCGACCAGGCCGGCGGCAGCAGCGTGCGCGGCTCCATCCTCATGGCGGTCGGTTCGGCCGGCCCGCCGTCGGGCACCGGCCAGGCCTGCGAGTTCATCATCCGCGACGACAGCGGCCGCCCGCTCTCGGTGGTGCAGAGCAACGCGGACGGGCTGCGGCCTGGCGAGCGGGTCGTCATCGCCACCGGCGACCGCGCCCGCCTTTCCCGCGCGACCAACTGACGATCCCGCGCGAGGCCGCGTATCAATCCGACGCGACTCGCCAATGACCCGCCGGAGAAGACCCGCGGGTTGCGGCGGCGGGGCGGATCGGGTATCGCCCCGCCTCGCATGACGGATGCCATTCATCACCGCGCGGCCCGGGCCAATACCCTGGACCTCACGCCCGACCTTTCCTTCGCCGCGCGGCAGCGGATGGGATTGCTTGACCTGGCGGAGACGGTCCAGCTGTGGCGGCTGTGCTGGACGCTGGCCTGGCTCGATATCCGGCTGCGCTATCGTGGCTCCATGCTCGGCCCGTTCTGGCTGACCCTGTCCACCGCCGTCATGGTGGGCTCAATGGGTGTCGTCTATGCCATCCTTTTCCGCATGGACCTGCACGAGTACCTTCCGTTCCTGGCGCTCTCGCTGGTGCTGTGGGGGTATCTCGGCTCGCTGATGGCCGAAGGGTGCATGACCTTCACCACGGCCGAGGGCATGATCCGCTCGGTGCGCATGCCGTACTCGCTTTATGCGGCCCGCATCGTGGTGCGCAACCTGCTCGTGCTGGCCCACAACGTGGTGGTGATCGTGGCTGTCTATGCGCTGCTGCACGCCTGGCCGGGTGCCGATGTGCTCATGGTGCTTCCCGGCGTGGCGATATGGCTGGTGGATAGCTTCGCCGTCTGCATCCTGCTCGGCGCCCTGTGCGCCCGCTTCCGCGACATTCCGCCGATCGTCGGCAGCATCACGCAAATGGCGTTCTTCATCAGCGCGGTGATCTGGAAGCCCGACCAGCTCGGTCGGCATGAATGGCTGCTGGCGTTCAACCCGTTCTTTACGCTGCTGGAAATCGTGCGCGCGCCGCTGCTGGGCGGGCTGCCCAGCCCGGCCACCTGGACCTCGGCACTGGCCTATTCCGCCGCGCTGTGCGCGGCGAGTTGGCTGTTGTTCGCGCGCGTGCGCGGCCGCATCGCGTTCTGGATCTAGCGGCATGGAAGCCGCCATCAGCGCCGAGCACGTTAGCGTCGATTTTCCGCTCTACCACGGCAATGCGCGCAGCCTGAAGAAAATGGTGTTCCGCACCGTCTCCGGCCGGGTGGCGCCGGACACCAAGAACCGGGTGGTTGTGCAGGCGTTACGCGACGTCAGCTTCCGGCTCCGCCACGGCGACCGGCTGGGCCTGATCGGCGGCAACGGTGCCGGCAAAACCACGCTGCTGCGCACGCTCGCCGGCATTTATGAGCCGCAGGCGGGTCGGGTGCTGGTGCGGGGCAGCCTGAACGCCCTGCTCGACCCCAATCTCGGCATGAACCCCGAGCTCACGGGTCGCGAGAACATCATGCTGCGCGGCCTTTACAGCGGCCTGACGCTGCCGGCCATCCGCCAGCTGGAGGATGACGTGGCCGCCTTTGCCGAGCTCGGCGAGTTCCTCGACCTGCCGGTGCGGGTGTACAGCTCCGGCATGGTGGTGCGGCTGGGCTTCGCGCTGGCCACCGCCATTCGCCCGCAGGTCCTGCTGATGGACGAGTGGTTCCTGGCCGGCGACGCCACCTTCATGGAAAAGGCGCGGGTGCGGCTGGAAGACATGGTGCGCGGCGCCGACATCCTCGTGCTGTCGAGCCATGCGACCGAAGTGGTCCTGAGCTGGTGCACGCGGGTGATCTGGCTCGACCAGGGCCGGGTGCGTGCCGATGGGACCGCGGAGGCGGTGTTGTCGGAATATCTTGGCCACCCAGTCAGCCGCCCCGCACCGGCGATCGAGCGGGCCTGACGGCCGGACACGGACGCCGGCCCTCGATTTTTCTGTAGCTTCTATTCGTGTCGTTTCTCACCCGGCTGGCGCGCCCGCGCGGGACGCGCAGGCGATGCCCGCCTGCGCCCCGGATGGAACGCAGGCGGGCAGCAGGCGATCAGAAACCGAGGACGAAATCGCTGGCGATGGTAAAGCTGCCATTGTCCTTGCCGTTGTTGAACGGCTTCTCATAGCCCGACACCGTGCCCAGCGCCGCGTCGTAGCGCAGTTCGGGACGGATCAGCAGGCCGCTGATCGGCTTGGGCAGACCATCCGGCTTCCAGGTGGCGCCGAAGGTGATCTCGCCATAGGTGGTGTGCGGCCCCACGACAGCCGTGTTGTACTTGCCGTACTGCACGTTAACGTAGTCGAGGTTGCCCGGATAATAGTTCACGTAGAAGCCCTTGCCGTCGCGGAAGATTTCGCCGCGGCCGTTCAGGGTGATGGTATCCGTCACCGCATAGGATACGTACTGCGCAATGCCCCAGCCCTCGGCGGCATTGGTCAGCGGGTTCTCGTCCTTGATGTAGTTCAGCTCGGTCGTGGTCGACAGCTTGTCGTTCCACTTGTAGGTCGCGTAAGCGTCGTTCTCATAGCGGTTGTAGTGGTTGGCATTGTACAGACCCAACGGCTGGTTCGGGCCCAATGACGGGTTCTCCGGACCGAAATGCGTCAACGCGACCCCGGTCAGGTTGCCGCCGAGCGCCGTGAAGCCAAGGCCGAACAGCCCGGCCACCGTGCCGTTGTTGTCGCCAGCCTGGTCGCCGAAGGTGGTGTTCACGCCGGTGTCGACGCCACCATAAACGTCGAGGAAGTCGGTCGCATGCAGCACCCCGAGTACGCCGGAGTGCTTGAGGGGGATGCCGAAGTTAAAGATGTAGGAGTGCGAGTAGAAGGGATTGGTCGACGGGTCGATCGTCTCGAACCCAAGCGGCGTCGGATACAGGCCGGCCTTGACGTCCAGGCCCCCGGCCAGCACCGGAATGTGTATCGACGCGCTGGCCTCGACAATATCGAACTGGTAGCGCTCGTCGACCGCGTAGTTGAACACCCCGAGGAAGTGGGTGTAGCGCGCGTCCGAGCCGTAGAGGCCGGTGAAATGGAAGCCGACGTCAAAGTCGGTGACATCCTTCGGGATGTCGCGCGAGAACGTCACCAGCGCCTGGTTCAGCGTCGCCTGGTTCGGATGGTCGGTGAACAGCTGGCCCCAGTTGGTCTTCGGGGTCGCCGGGTTGAAGCTCACGCCGCCTTCGATCTGCAGGCCGACCTTGATGTTGTCCGACCAGGCAGCTGGCGCGGCTGGCGCCGCCGGAGCAGCCGGCGCGGCGGTCGGCGGGGCGGTCGTGTTGTCGGCGCGCGCGGGTGCGGCCAGCAGCCCCGCGGCAAACAGGGCCGAGGAGGCAATCAGTAGATATCGGGTTCTAGTCATGGGATTGTCCTTGCAGCAACGACCGGCAAGATGCGCGGAAGGGGCAACGGCGTCGACATGATATTGCAGGCGAACGACGGTGCCGGGCATTATTGCCCGGCACCGTGTCTGCAATGTTACCCCAGGCGCTCGCCGTGCAGGACCACGTCGAGACCCTCGCGCTCTTCCTCCTCGCTCACCCGCAGGCCGAGCACCAGCCAGACCACCAGCAGGATCACCAGGGTCGCCACCGCCGTGTAGGCAATGGTGACGCCGACCGCGATCGCCTGGGTCTGCACCTGCGCCAGGCTGCCGATCGTTATGCCGAGCGGATGGTCCTTGTCAGCGGTCAGTGGTCCGTAGGCGAACCAGCCGGTCAGCAAGGCGCCAACGATACCGCCGATGCCGTGCACGCCGAAGGCGTCCAGGCTGTCGTCATACCGCAGCAGGTGCTTGAGCCAGGTCGAGGCCCAGTAGCACAGCACGCCAGCCGCGACGCCGATGACCACCGACCCGCCGGGCAACACGAAGCCCGAGGCCGGGGTGATCGCCACCAGCCCCGCCACCGCGCCGGAAATCGCGCCCAGAACCGACGGCTTGCCCTTGGTAACCCACTCGGCCCCCGCCCATGCGAGTGCCGCCGCGGCGGTGGCGATCTGCGTCACCGCCATCGCCATGCCGGCGCGCCCGTTGGCCGCGGTCGCCGACCCGGCATTGAAGCCGAACCAGCCCACCCAGAGCAACGAGGCACCGATCACTGCGAAGGCCAAGTTGTACGGCGCCATGTTGTCGGTGCCGTAGCCGAGCCGCTTGCCCAGCACCAGCGCGCACATCAGACCGGCCACACCGGCGTTGATGTGCACCACCGTGCCGCCGGCGAAGTCGGCTACGCCGAGGCCGTTCAGCCAGCCGGTCGGCGACCACACCCAGTGCGCGATCGGCGCGTAGACGAACAGCGACCACAGCGTGATGAAGAGCAGCAACGACGAGAACTTCAAGCGGTCGGCAAACGCGCCGGCGATCAGGGCCGGGGTTATGATGGCGAAAGTCATCTGGAACATCATGAACACGGTCTCGGGGATCGTGTTCGTGACCGCAACGTCGGTGCCGGCGGCAAGGACGAAGGGCTGGTCCCACTTGTCGGCGATGCCGTTCAGCAGCACGCGCGAGAAGTCGCCGAAATAGGCGTTGCCGGGGGTGAAAGCGATGCTGTAGCCGACCACGAACCAAAGCACCGTGACCAGGCAGGTGATGATGAACGACTGCATCATCGTCGCCAGCACGTTCTTCTTACGCACCATGCCGGCGTAGAAC
>CAIXDS010000294.1 GCA_903918195.1 uncultured Acetobacteraceae bacterium
AGCGCATCCGCCGCGGTGTCTTCAAGAGCGTTACCGACCTGGAGGTCGCCATCCATAGCTACCTCGCCGAGCACAACGGGCACCCCAAGCCCTTCGTCTGGACCGCCAGAGCCGCCGACATCCTCGCCAAGGTCCGCCGTGGAAAGCAAGCGTTGGAGTCGCAACACTAGGTTAAGATATCCGATTGATTTAATTGGCAAAATAAAAGGGCCAGAGCTGTGTGGGAAGCGGCGCCTTCCATGAAGGCTCCTCACCACTGGGATGCCGGACGCGATCCACACCCGCCAGGGATTGGGAGGTTGCTGGCCGCCTGGATTTTACCTTTTTTAATCAATGAGATCGCTTAACCTAGAGCCTATGGGGCAGAGCCCTGGCCTTCCTTCACCCGGCCGTCTTCTATGCCGCTTCGCGGTCGTCGCCGCGACCTTCCGGTCCCAGGCGCGCCAAGGTCGTGATCATGGAGACGCCAATCCCCGTGATTGACGCATCGATCCGACGAACCGTCCGCGCCGCACCGTCCTGGTCCCCTCGTTCTGCCTGCTCGGCCAGGTCCTGCATGGTTTTCGCCAGGCCCACAGCCCCAAGCTCCCGCGCGCGGCCACCAATATCGAGGCAGATGCGCTCAATCGCGTCGGCCTCCCAGCCAGGCAGGAGTTCGCCGAGGCGCGAGCACCGTGCCGTGAGGTCGATCAAAAATTCGCGGACGCAGGCCTGGGTCCGGTCGATGCCAATGTCTGCGACCATGCATTGCAGCGACAGCAGCGAGACCATAGCGGTGCCATCCGCGGACTTGCCTTCTTTCGCGTCGGCGCCCTCGCCATCGGCCCCGCCGTCGAGTGCGCCGACCCTGCCGGCATCGATCCACCCCCGCAGGTCTGCCGCCAGGCGATCGAGATTGACCGGCTTCACAACCCTGGCTGTCATCCCCTCCTCGGTGCAACGCTTGCGGATGACCGCGCCGGTCAGGGCGGTCAAAGCGATGATCGGCATCGAGGCCATGCGGCCGCCCATCGCGCGGATACGTCGCGTGGCCTCGAAGCCGTCCATGCCAGGCATCTGAAGGTCCATCAGGACCGCATCGAAAGCAACACTGGCGGCCAGGCGGACCGCGGCTCCTCCGCTATCCGCAACGACGGTGGTGAACCCGCGCCGCGACAGCACTGCCGAGAGGAGCGACTGGTTCACCTTGTTGTCCTCAACGATGAGGACGCGCGCGGCGCCGGGCAGTGGTGCCGCGGGATCAATGCACTCAAATGCCGGAACGGCCCCGAGGAAGGTGGCGACAGTGCTCGCCACCTGCCGCCCGTCGGCTGTCGGCGGCAGGATCGCGTCGGCCATCGAAGCGCCGTTCACGAGCGTGCCGAGCACGACAATGGCTGACCGACGCCCATAAGCCGTGGTTCGCAGGCGCGTGAACAGTGCTTCCGGCGGCATTCCCGTGATCTCGGCGTTCACGACCACTGCGTCGACAGCGCCGCAGCGTGAAGCCATCCGTTCCGCCAGGCCGATGGCGAGGAAGCCATCCTCGGCCATCTCGACGGCCACGCCCATCCGGGTCAGATGGCTGGCCAGGCGGCGACCCGCAACCTCGTCGAAGCCGACAATGAGAGCGGTGCGGCCGGCGTACGGCGCGCCCTGCCATTTGGGGGCGGGGCGCTCCGCAGGGAATTCGAACGTGAACTCGCTGCCCACCCCGACGGTGCTTTCCACGGTCAGCGATCCGCCCATCAGAGCGGCGTTCTCGCGGCACAGTGCGAGCCCGAGCCCAAGCCCCTCCTGCCCTTCCGATACCTCGCCGCGGCCCCTTCTGAATCGCTCGAAAATCAGCGGCCGGTCCTCCGGCACGATGCCTGGGCCGGTGTCGGACACCACGAGCCGAATCGACGTACGGCCATCGGCATCCGTAATGGCAGAGGCACGGATCTCGACCGAACCGCTGCCGGTGTACTTGATCGCATTGGTCGCCAGATTGAACAGCACCTGCCGCAATCTGGTCGGGTCAACCATCCAGCGGCCATGCACGGCATCATCGAAGCGCGTTCTGATATCCAGCCCCTTGTCATGCGCTTGCGGAGCCAGAACGTCCGAAACCTCATCCACGAACCCCACGACATCGACCTCGGCGGGCTGCAGGTCCGCGCCGCCAACGCCGCTCGCGACCTCAAGCAGACCATTCAGCATGGCCAGGAGCGCCTCGCAACTGGCGCCAATCCGCTCGATCCAGCTGCGCTGAGCGGCCTCGAGACCGCCTTCCTCCAGCAGAAGCGCAGAGATACCGAGAATGCTGTTCATCGGCGTCCGGACATCGTGGCCAACCGCCGCGAGGACCCGGTCGCGATCCGTCGCAACCGCCTTCACCTGCTCGCGAAGCAGGGCGGCGTCAGCCTCCGCCATGTCCGCCCGCGAGCCGGACGCAACAGCCTCGGATACGTCGCGTGCCGTTCCGCGGAAGCCACCGGACGGCAGCGGCGCGAGGCTCAGCCGATGCATGAGATCGCCGCTCCCGGCGGTCCCGACCTGTATGTCGAGTGCGTCCAGCCGCGCCCGCGCTTTGAGGGATGCGGCGATGCGCCTGCAGGCGGGATCGCTCTCTCCGGCCGTCTGCCCGAGAACGTCGATGAACGGCTGGCCGAGGCCCCGGCAGATGAGGTCGGGCGCGAACCCCGCAGTGGAGATGAGCCTGCCCTGGTCGTCCAGGTCGAAGCTCCAGTCCGCCCCATAGACTGCCACAGACGGCGTGACGTGACCGGACTTGCGACCCGTTGGCAGCGCCATGAGGAGCAGGCACACGGCCGCGCTGGCGACGAGGAAGATGCCGAGCCTGGCCGCCGAGGGATCGCTCCAGGCGGCGCGAATATCAACGTCTGAGGCGAGCGACGTCCGCACCGCCGCGCGAATGGAGGGCACCTCCGCTGCCGCGGTCAGGGTTGCCGGCTTGCCCGTCAGACGGTCAAAGGCAAGCAGCAACCGGGGAAACAAATCAGACGCCAGCAAGCCGTCGCGCGGAACCTCCGCGGGCGAAGCGTCAGTCTGGATAAGCACCGAGCCGTCTGGCGCGATCAGCCCCGAGGACATCGCCGACGATATCCAGCCGGGTCGGACGAGTCCGCGAAGGTCCTCAAGGCGGAAGATGGCGCCGACCAGTCCGACCGAATGTCCGGAATCGTCGAGCACGTTGCGGGTGACCACCGCCGTCGATCCGGCCCGAAGCCAGGACGGGTCAACCCGCTGCAGCGCGAGGGCTCCGGCTTGTTGTTCAGTTCCGTGTTGGAACCACTTCAACTGCCCGACGTCCGCCTCGCCGGGGGAAAATGGGACCGAAGCGGCCACGACCCTGCCCGCAGCGTTCACCAGGAAGGTTGAACTGGCGTAAGGGACCGCGCCCTGCAGCCGGATTTGCCGTGCCGTCATTGCCAGCCGGTCGGTCGACGTGAAGTCGGCCGGACGGAAGCCTTCGGTCAACTGACCGAACCGAGCGAGCGGCGCATCGATGACTGCCGCCAGAGCCTGTGCGGTCATCGTCAGGTTTCGTGTCGCGTTTTCCTCGGTCCCGCTCGACGTGGTGGCGAGCCACATGACAGCGGCCGTGACAAGCGCTGCCACCCCGACAAAGGGAACCACGGCGCGTCGAATACGATAGATTGCCCTCAATGTACGGCGCACCGGATTTTCATGTTGCAGATGAATAACAGAGCGTGGTTATCTCCTTAACAATCGGTAGTTAATTATCGGTTAAAAAGCTGTTCCCTCAAGAAAGTTGATACCGCCGGCATCAGATCATCTGGCTGTGGGCGCAATCGGACCATGCCTGTCCTTCCGGACCTGCGGGCGGGATCAGCAGCGACGGCAGGCCGGCGGGCACCGCAAAGTCCAGGGTGCCGCCGCCGAGCAGAATAAGAATCCGGCCAAGCGAGACCTCGTCCTGCGCGGACGGAGCATCGATGCCGTGCTTTGCATCGCCGCTCGCCTGCAATTTCCAGTTGCCTGACGGACCGCCAAACCGGACCTTTACCAGGGAGCGGGTTGCGATGCGGGAAGCCTCGGAGGCGGGCAAAGCCACGTGGAAGTTGACGCCCTTGCTTCTGCGGATGGTGATCGTGACGGCCGCCCGGTCGCCCGCCGCCGTCGCAATGCAATGATCCGCCCGCGTCTGGAACGACCACGCCAGCCGAAGGATACGGTGCGCGGGTTGCGGTGGCGGTTGCGGGGGGACAGGCAGCAACGCGACTTCAACCGGTGGCGCCGGCGGCGGTTCGATTTGCTGACAGGCGGCGGTCATAACCACCAGCGCCAGAGCACCGCCCAGAGCAATGCTTGAAACGCGACCACGCGCGCCCCGCTGCTGTCCGGCGGAAGGACGGCAATCACCATGGAGCCCTGTATGGCAGGCAGGAACGGCGATCATAACGGCCTCAGGGGTATCATCATGCATGCGCATCTTCCGACCGTGGTCCGCTGTGAGGCTGCAAGAGAGTAAGGCGCGCCCCGGAGATAGGCGAATCCGGCTTCGGAGAGGTGGCGTCCGACGCCGCAGGCAACCTGGTCAGCAACCCCGCAACGGCGTGAAGACCTCCGACATCATGGACCCGGCCGGTGCCGCGAGGCTGGTTGCAGCGTTCGTGACGATTTCCGCGCCGCTCAGAACCGTTCCTGGCCGCACTGGCGGAACGGGTCGGGGAAGTCGCGGGTCAGGCCGAACGACGCGTTGGTCACCAGTTCGTTCATGCCGTGGTGCAGTTCCTCCTCGGGCTCAGCGCGGGTGGCCATGCGATGGAAGGCGTCCTCCAGCTGGCGCAGATCGCGCAGTTCGATCATCAGGTGCCACTCGCCCAGGCAAGATGGCCCGAAACCCAGCTTTCGGCGCGTCAGCCTCCAGGATTCGATCAGCCCTCCGGCCCGCAAGTTGGTCATGCAGCGTGTCACGTTCGCATGGAAATGCATGTCGCGGACCCCGGGTTTGAGGTCGCACCAGACATGGTAGATGTCCATCGGCTGCTCCACGAGTCCCGCACGGGGCGTGTCCCCGCCTGGGAGAGATGATCGGACCGGCGACAGCGGGAAGACAAGGTCTCAGGCAGCGTGCCGGCCTTCTTCCACCGCGTGGCAGGCCACCAGCACCTCGCCTTGCGGGTCGGCCAGCAATGTGTGCGCCGGCCGCTCGATGCGGCAGCGCGCATTCGCCAGCGGACAACGCGGGTGGAAGCTGCAGCCCGGCGGCGGGTCGATCGGGCTCGGCACCTCGCCGCCCACCGGCGTGCGCGGCTTGCCGGTCATGGCGAGGTCGGGAATGGCCTCCAGCAGCAGGCGCGTGTAGGGATGGCGCGGCGTGCGGAACACCGCCTCGCCCGGGCCGAGTTCGACGATGCGGCCGAGATACATCACCCCCAGCCGGTCCGACATGTGCCGCACCACCGCCAGGTTGTGGCTGATGAACAGATAGGTCAGCCCCAGCCGCATCTGCAGGTCGCGCATCAGGTTGAGGATCTGCGCCTGCACCGACACGTCGAGGGCGCTGGTCGGCTCGTCGCAGACCAGGAACGCCGGCTCGCTCGACAAGGCGCGGGCGATCGAGATGCGCTGGCGCTGTCCGCCGCTGAACTCGTGCGGGAATTTTTCACCGTCGGCCGGCGACAATCCGACTTGCGTGAGCAGCGCGCCAACCCGCTCCACAATGGCGGACCGCGACGATAACAGCGCGAACGCGCGGATCGGCTCGGCGACGATGTCGCGCACGCGCCAGCGCGGATTCAGCGAGGCGTAGGGGTCCTGAAAAATCATGTTCATGCGCCGCCGCAGCGCCGGCTGGGCGCGCGCCGCCGAAAGCGCTTTGCCCTCGAACAGGATTTGTCCCGCACTCGGCGCGTAGAGCCCGACCGCCAGCCGGGCCACCGTGGACTTGCCGCAGCCGCTCTCGCCCACCAGCGACAGCGTGCTGCCGCGCGCGATGGAAAAATTGATGTCGTCAACGGCACGCAACAGCAGCCGCCCCTTGCGGGTGAGCGTGCGTTGCAGCCAGGGTTTTGAAACGTCGAAGCTGCGCGTGACACCGATCGCCTGCAACACCGGTGTGTCAGGCATCGTACAACCAGCAGGCGGCCCGCGTGTCGCCGGCATCGAACAGATCGGGCCGCTCAACGCGGCACCGGTGAAAAACCTTCGGGCAGCGCGGGCTGAAGGCGCAGCCGGCGGGAATCGCCGTCAGGCGGGGCATGGCGCCGTCGATCTGGCGCAGCCGCCCGACCCGATGTTGCAGTGACGGAATGCTGTCCATCAGCCCTTGCGTGTAGGGATGCGCAGGTTGCTGCACCACGGCGCGCACCGGGCCGATCTCGGCGATGCGGCCGGCATACATCACCGCCACACGGTCGGCGGCCTCGGCAATCACGCCCATGTCGTGCGTCACCAGCATCACCGCGGTGCCGTGGTCGCGGGTCAGCCGCTTCAGCAGGGCGATGATCTGCGCCTGGACCGATACGTCGAGCGCCGTGGTCGGCTCGTCGGCAATCAGCAGACGCGGCTCGGCGCACAGCGCCAGCGCGATCACCACGCGCTGGCGCATGCCGCCGGAAAATTCGTGCGGATAGGCGCCAATGCGTTGCCGCGCAGCCGGAATGCCGACTTCCTCCAGCCAGCGCACCGCCCGCGCGCGCGCATCGCGATCGGACAGCTGCAGATGCGTCTGAATGGTTTCCACCAGCTGGCGGCCGATCGAATAGAGCGGGTTCAGCGTGGTCAGCGGGTCCTGGAAAATGGCGCCGATCTGCCGGCCGCGGATAGGGCGCAGCTGTTCGCGCGTGGGCGTGTCGATGCGCCTTCCGTCCAGTCGGATCTGCCCGCCGGCGATCCGCCCGGGCGGCTCCAGCAGACCGATAATGGCAGCGCCGGTCAGCGATTTTCCCGCCCCGCTCTCGCCTACCACGCCCAACACCTCGCCGGCGCCGATGCTGAACGACACTTGGTCAAGCGCCCGCAGCAGGCCGCGGCGGGTGGGAAACTCGACGGTGAGGCCATCAACTTCCAGCAGGGTCATCGCAGACGCGGATTCAGGGCATCGCGCAGCCAGTCGCCCAGCAGGTTGATCGACAGCACCAGCACGGCCAGCGTGGCGCCGGGGAAGACAGTGATCCACCATTCGCCGGAAAACAGGAAATCGTTGCCGATTCTTATCAGCGTGCCCAGCGATGGCTGCGTCGGCGGCAGGCCGACGCCGAGAAACGACAGCGTCGCCTCGTCCAGGATCGCCAGGCCCAGATTCAAGGTGGCAATTACCAGCACGGGGCCGAGCACATTGGGCAGGATGTGGCTGAGCATGATCCGCCACGATGGCAAACCGATCACCCTTGCCGCCATGACGTATTCCCGACCGCGCTCGACCAGCGTCGAGCCGCGCACGGTGCGGGCGAATTGCGGCCAGCGGGCGATGCCGATGGCGAACACCAGCACATACACCTGGGCACGATCGTGCACGTCGCGGGGCAACGCCGCGCGCACCACCCCATCCACCAGCAGCGCGATCAGGATGGCCGGGAAGGTCAACTGGATATCGGCAATGCGCATCAGCAGGGAATCGACGACGCCGCCCACATAGCCGGCGACCAAACCCGTCGCGATGCCGACCGCAAGGGCAAACGCAATCGCCAGCGCCCCCACCGCCAGGCTGATGCGGGTGCCGTACATGATGGCGGACAGCAGGTCGCGGCCCTGGTCGTCGGTGCCGAGCGGCCAGGCCCAGCCGGAATCCGCGCCCCCGATGAAGGCGGGGGGCCTGAAGCTGTCCATCACGCTCAGGCTGGCGAGATCGGAGGGGTCGTGCGGCGCCAGCCACGGACTGAACACCGCGCCTGCCACCACGAGCAGCAGCAGCAGCGCCGAGACCAGTGCCACCGGGGAACGACGAAAAGAAAAGCAAAAATCGCTGTCCCAGACGCGCGCGATCATGCGGTTCATCTGGTCCCCGTCAGCGCCCGACGATCGACGCGCAGACGCGGGTCCACCGCATAATACAGCAGGTCCACGATCAGATTGATGCCCACGAACAGCAGCGCGACCAGCAGCAGATAGGCCGACATCACCGGAATATCGGCCACCCCGATCGACTGCACCAGCAGCAGCCCGATGCCTGGCCACTGGAACACCGTTTCGGTCACGATCGAGAAAGCGAGCAGGCCGCCGATCTGCAGGCCGACGATGGTGATCACCGGCACCAGCGTGTTCTTCAGCGCATGGCCGAAATTGATCGCCCGCTCCGGCAGGCCGCGCGCGCGGGCGAACTTGATGTAGTCGCTGCGCAGCACCTCCAGCATCTCCGCCCGCACCAGGCGCATGATCAGCGTCATCTGGAACAACCCCAGCGTGATCGCCGGCAGCACCAGCGAGCGCCAGCCGCTGATGGTCAGGAACCCGGTGCTCCAGTGCGAGAACCGCACCACTTCGCCGCGGCCGAAGCTGGGCAGCCAGCCCAGCAGCACGGCAAAGACGAGAATGAGCAGGATGCCGATCAGGAAGGTCGGCAACGACACCCCGACCAGCGAGAAGATCATGAACGCGCGCGCCAGCAGACCGTCGCGCCGTATCGCGGTGTAGACGCCCATCGGCACCCCCACGAGCAGCGCCAGCACGGCGGCGGTGAGGGACAGTTCCACCGTTGCCGGCAGCCGCTCAAAAATCAGGTCGGATACCGGCCGGGCCAGCCGGTACGAAATGCCGAACTGCCCGTGCAGCGCCGCCCACATGAAGTGCGCGTATTGCACGAGAAAGGGTTGATCGAGGCCGAGTTGGTGCACCAGTGCCGCACGCTGCGCCTCGGTGGTGTCCTGACCCAGCATGATGGTGACGGGGTCGCCGACGAAGGCGAACATGGCATAGGCGATGAAGCCCACCACGAGCAGAACCGGGATCGCCTGCAGCAGCCGCGAAATGATGAAGGCGAACATCGTGCCGGTTCGGTCTCCCGCTGGCAGAAGCGGTGGAAACATAAGCCACGCAACCGACCGTTGCAAAGACCGTCGCCGGCGAAAGCAAGGCCAGGAACCCAGCACGCTTGAATGAATGGGTTCCAAGGGCCTCTCGGCCCTTGGCGGGTCCAGGGCAGAGCCCTGGCCTTTGCTTACTTCGCCGGCCCAGGTTCAGCCGACCCCGACCATTCGCTGACCAGGGTAAACCCCACCCCCAGCAGCACCGGCCCGACGAAAATGCCCAGCAACCCGAAGGCCAGCGCCCCGCCAAGCACGCCGAGCATGGTCAGGAGAAACGGCAGTTGCGCGCCGCGGGCGATGAAGAACGGGCGGATGATCGAATCGGCGCCGCTGACGGCGACGATGCCGTACACAAACAGAAAGATGCCCCAGGCCGTGTGGCCATGCGCCAGCAGCCAGAGCGAGGCCGGAATCCACACCACGGGGGCGCCGATCGGCAGCACCGACAGGCCGCCGGCCACCAGCCCGAGCAGCAGCGGCCGCGGCACGCCGGACAGCCAAAGGCCAAAGGTCGTCAGAATGCCCTGCACGACGGCGGTGCCGAGGATGCCGTAAACCACGCCGCGGATGGTGGCGCCGGTGACCTCGATCAGCCGGGGCGCGCGCCAGCCGGCGATGCGGCCGAGGATGAACCGGATCCGGGCCGCCAGGCGGTCACCGGAGGCGAAGAAGAAAAACGCGATGACCAGCGCCAGCAGGAACATCAGCACGCCGTTGGCCAGCCCCAGCAGCAGCGACAACCCAAACTCCGCGGCCATGCCGAAATAGGGTTTGAAGAACTCGCCCATGACGGTGAGGTCCTCGGCCCAGGAATCCCACAGCCCGGCGAGCGTGGGGCCGACCGCCGGAATTTCCGGCAGCCAGGCGGGCGAGCCGGGCAGCCCGGCGGCGACGGCCGCCTGCAGCGCGTGGCGCAACTGGTCCACATCGTCGGCACCGCCGGGCACGGCCAGGGCGATCGGCAGCACGACGGTGACGAAGGCGATCAAAACCATCACCCCCGCCGCCCCCAAATGGCCGAGGCCGCCGCGGGTGCGCAGCCACTCGTAGATCGGCCAGGTGGTGTAGGTAAGGATGGCCGCCCACAGGATGGCCGAGAAGAACGGCCACAGCACCAGCACGCAGCCGACCGCGATGCCCCCCAGCAGGAGGCCCATGAGCACGCGCTCGGCGATCATCTTGGGGTCGACATCGGGTGGGGGTCGCTCCGTGGTGAGGCTGGGCCGCAATCTGGCCAGACCGCCGGGCCAAGGCTAGGGTTCGCGTGGTCCTGGGGAGAGGGTACCATGCCGGGCCTGGCCGCAAACCTGTCGATGCTGTTCAACGAGGTCGGCTTCCTCGACCGTTTCGACGCGGCCGCCCGGGCCGGCTTCACGGCGGTGGAGTTCCTGTTCCCCTACGCGCACCCGGCCGCTGAGTTGAAGACACGACTGACCGCAAATGGGCTGCGGCAGGTGCTGTTCAACACTCCCCCCGGCGATTGGGCAAGCGGCGAGCGTGGCCTGGCCGCTCTGCCCGGCCGGCAGGGCGAGTTCCGCGACGGCGTGCAGCTTGCGCTGGACTACGCGGCTGCGCTGGGTTGCGGGCTGGTGCATTGCATGGCGGGGATTCCGGCTGCCGATGTGCCGTTCGCAACCGCGGCCGCGGTCTATGCGGCCAACCTGGCCTGGGCGGCCGAGCAGGCACAGGCAGCGGGGGTGAAGCTGGTGATCGAGCCGATCAATCACCGCGACATGCCGGGCTTTCATCTCAACACCATGGCGCAGGCGGCGTCCGTGGTGGCGGCGATCGGCGCCGACCGGCTGGGCCTGCAGTTCGACATCTACCATTGCCAGGTGACCGAGGGCGACCTCACCCGGCGCATCGAGACGCACCTGCCGATCATCGCCCATATGCAGCTGGCTGACGTGCCGGCGCGCAACGAGCCGGGCACCGGCGAGATCGGTTGGGACTACGTGTTCCGCCGCATCGATGCGCTCGGCTATGGCGGCTGGGTGGGCTGCGAGTACCGCCCCGCCGGCGACACGGTGACGGGCCTGGCTTGGCGCAAAAAATATAACGTCTGAAACGGCTTCCGCCCTGGCGGGTCGGCTTTGGTTCCGCACGGTTGTATCGCCGCAACGGCGGCCCGCTTGCGGGCGGCAATTTGCGTGGATTTCCGGACGAATCGCAAATAGACTATGAACCCATCGAAACTGAGACGCTGACGCCCGCAACGGGACAGGCGTTCAACCCTGGATAAATCCGTCATGCGCTTTACCGAGATCGGCCAGCAACTGCGAGCCTACCGCCTCGAATCGGGGCTGCGGGCCGAGGAGATCGCGGCCCGGCTCGGGGTATCACGCGCCGCACTGTATCGCTATGAAAAGGGTGAGGTCATCAAGCTCGACACCATCAAGCGGCTGGCGGAACTGCTGAAGATTTCGCCGTTGTCGCTGCTGGGGATCGGCGTCGAGTACTATCACCGGACCGTGGGCTATTTCGAGCGCATCCGGCAGGTCGAGGAGACCGCGGACCAGATTCTGCAGGTCGATGGGCCAGTGTGCTACCTGGTCACGTCGGACGCCTACGACGCGGCACTGGCGGCGGCGCTGGAGGACCTGGCCGAACAAGCCGGTGCCGAGCGGGCGCAGTTTCGTGCCAATGCCGACCAGGCGCAGGGTATCCTGGCCGCCCGCAAGCGGCTGTATGCGCGGCGCAAACCGGCCATCATCTGCATCATCTCGGCGATCCGGCTGACCCGGTTCCTGGAGGCCGGGGTGGCCGGCGCGGCGCCGCTGTCGGAGCGAACACGCCGGCTCGGCCGCCAGGTGGCGGCGTCGGAGGTGCTGAACATCGCCGCCCTGATGGAGGCCGAGCCGATGGGGCTGCAGTTCGGCCTGCTGACCAGCACCGAGCTGACCGGCAACTTCAAAATCCTCCGCGCCCGTGATCGCGCCATGCTGGCCATCAACCCGTTCCGGCCGGACACCGTTCCGGGCACGCCAACCGGCGTCGCGATGATCACCGGCGCCGACGAAGCGATCGCGGCGCACCAGCGGGTGGCCGAGGGGCTGTGGAAGGAGGCGCTGAAAGGCGCCGCCGGCGCCGCGAAGCTGCGCGAGATCGTGGCGGCACACCGGGCGTCCTGAGCGGGCTTCCTACCGGGCATCAACCGCCTTACGGCACGCAGCGTCCGGCCAGTGCGCCGCAGGCCTCCGGCTGCGCCGGCAGGCCGCCGTTGGGACCCGTAAAGTCCACGCCGGCCACCCGCCCGTTGCCGAAGGTCAGCACCAGCATGCAGCTCGCCGGGGGTGGCGGCGCCACGGCCGCCGCCATGGACGGGTTCCCGACCGCGCCACCAAAGGGAGAATAGCCGAACGTCGCCTGGCTGGGGTCGGTCTCCGGCGCGGGCATGCTCATGGCATCCAGGCTGGGGGTGTAGGTCCAGACCGCCCGACCGTCCTCTGCCGTGCGCTGCGTGCCCGGCTGGCCCAAACAGCTGGTGACCTGCGACCCGGTCATACCGGTCAGGCCAGCGCGGGCCTGATCGAGGGTTACAACCTTCGGAAACACCGAACAGGCCGCGAGCAGGGTCAAGGCGGCCAACTTGCCGGTGCGAGTTGCGGTGCGGGACCGTGACGGAATCGGGTGCATTGTGAATGTCCCTGGCTGCGGCGCCCGGCTTGTAACCCAGCCCGCCAGGGCGCGCCATCGCGCGAAGACGCGCCCCGGGTGGGCAATCGGGTGGGCAATCGGGTGGGCAGCGCGGCGGGGCTTGGCTATGGTGGCACGATGCCCCGCCCCGCCCCCCTGCCCGCCTATCCTGACCTCATCGTCGAATCAGACGAAACCGTCTGGAACGGCCGCTTTCCCCTGCAGCGCATCCGCTTCCGCCAGCGCCGCTTCGATGGCGCCATGAACGCGCCGCGCACCTGGGAGCTGTGGCGGCGCGGCCGGGCCGCCGCCGTGCTGCCCTATGACCCGATCGCCGACGTGGTAGTGCTGATCGAGCAGTTCCGCCTGCCCGCGCTGGCCGCCGGACTCGACCCGGTCATGGTGGAGGTGGTGGCCGGGCTGTGCGACCCCGGCGAGGACATCGCCACCACCCTGGCGCGCGAGACCGAAGAGGAACTGGGCGTGCCGACCCGGCGCATTCTGCCGATCGGCGACTTCCTGCTCACGCCGGGCGGCTGCGACGAGCATGTGTCGCTGCACGTGGCCGAACTGACCGCCCCGCCCTGCGATGCGGACGGGCTGGTCGGCCTCACCGGCCTGGAGTCCGAGGCCGAGGACATCCGCGTGCGGGTCTGGCCGGCCACGCGGGCGATCGACGCTGCGCTGGAAGGACAGATGCCCAACTCCGTCACCGCCATCGCCCTGCTCTGGCTCGCCGCGAAACGGCCGATGCTGCGGGATCTGTGGAAGGACCCGGCATGACCGAGCGCCTGTTCCTCGACGATTCGACGCTGCGCCGCGCCGAGGCGCGCGTGCTGTCGGCCGCGCCCGCGGCGATCGTGCTCGACTGCACGATTTTCTACGCCCGCTCCGGCGGCCAGCCCGGCGATGTCGGCGTGCTGCGCTGGGCCGGCGGGGAGACGGCGATCGCCGATACGATCAAGGGAGACGGCGAGACCATCCTGCACGTCCCGGCCCCGGGGGCCGCGCTGCCGCAGGCGGGCGCGACGGTGGAGGGCGAGATCGACTGGGCGCGGCGGCACCGGCTGATGCGCATGCACACCGCGCTGCACCTGCTCTGCGTTGTGCTGCCCGGCATCGCGGTGACCGGCGGCAGCGTCGGCGCCGACAAATCGCGCCTGGATTTCGACCTGCCGGACCCGCCGGCCAAGGAGGAGGTTGAAAACCGGCTCAACGAGGTGATTGCCGCCGGCCACGCGGTGCACCCGGAATGGGTGGACGAATCGGTGCTGGACGACAATCCCGCGCTGGTGCGCACCCTCTCGGTGCAGCCGCCGCGCGGCCTGGGGCGGCTGCGGCTGCTGCGCATCGGCGCCGGCGACCCGCCGGTGGACCTGCAGCCCTGCGGCGGCACGCATGTGGCCAACACCGCCGAGATCGGCCGTGTCGTGGTGCAAAAGATCGAAAACAAGGGCCGGCAGAACCGCCGCATCACCGTCGCCCTGACCTGAAAGGGACGCAAGCATGCCCGAGACCCTGGTTTCCACCGCCTGGCTCGCCGAGCACCTGGGCGAGCCCGACCTCGTGGTGTTCGATGCCACCATGTACCTTCCAACCGAGGCGAAGGATGCCGAGGCCGAGTTCCGCGCCGCCCACATCCCCGGGGCACGGCGCTTCGTCATCGACGAGGTGTCCGATCCCGACACCCTCCTGCCGCACATGGTGCCAACGCCCGGACGGTTCGCCAAACTGATCGGCGCGCTCGGCGTGTCGAATGCCAGCTTCGTCGTGTTCTACGATCAGAAGGGCCTGTTCTCGGCCGCCCGGGGCTGGTGGCTGATGGGCCTGTTCGGCCATGACCGCGTCGCGGTGCTGGATGGCGGCCTGCCGAAATGGGTCGCGGATGGCAACCCGGTCGAAAGCGGCGACGCGCCGCCGGCGACGCCCGCGACTTTCCGGCCGGATTTTCGGGCCGCCCGGTTGCGCGGCATCGGTGACATGCTGGCCAATCTGGACACGCGCGGCGAACTGGTGGTGGACGCCCGCGCCCCCGGCCGCTTCACCGGCGAAATACCCGAGCCGCGCGCCGGCATGCGCTCCGGCCATATCCCGCGCGCCGCCAACCTGCCCTACACCGCACTGCTCGCCCCCGACCAAACCCTGCTGCCGCCGGAGGCCCTGCGCGCCCGGCTGGCGCAGGCCGGGGTAGACGGCAGCCGGGCCATCGTGACCTCCTGCGGCAGCGGCGTGAGTGCCTGCATCCTCACCCTCGCGATGGTGCAGGCCGGCTTGCCCGCGGGCGCCGTCTATGACGGGTCCTGGAGCGAATGGGGCGGCCGCCCCGATACCCCCTTGGAGAGCTGAGGCCGATGCCCGACGACGTGCCGCCGCCCCGCCGCCCCCTGCACCCGCGCCTGCACACAAGCCTGTCGCATGCCGGACGGGCCGGCACCCATGTGCACGGCTTCGTCAACCCGCCCGTGCATCGCGGCTCCACCGTGCTGTACCCCAGCATGGCCGACCGCCGCGGAGCCGGAGCGCACCGGTTCGAACAGAAACTCATCTACGGCGTGATGGGCACGCCCACGCACTGGCCGCTGGAAAACGTGATTGCCGAGATCGAGGGCGGCACGCATTGCCAGATCGTCTCGTCCGGCCTGGCCGCCGTCACCACACCGCTGCTGGCCTACCTGAAAGCGGGCGACCATCTGCTGATGCCGGATTCCGTCTATGGTCCGACGCGCAGTTTCTGCGACGGCATGCTGAAGCGCTACGGGGTGGAAACCACCTATTACGACCCCTGCACCGATGCCGCCGGCCTCTTTCCCCTGTTTCGCCCCAACACCACCGTTCTGTTCACCGAGAGCCCGGGCAGCCATACCTTCGAGGTGCAAGACGTTCCCGCTCTGGCGGAGGTCGCACACGCGCGCGGCGCCAAGGTGCTGATGGACAACACCTGGGGTATCCATTTCTTCCAGCCCTTCAGCAAGGGCGTGGACTGCTCCATCCAGGCGCTGACCAAATACGCCGGTGGCCATTCCGACCTGCTGCTTGGCGGCATCACGGTGAATACCGAAGCCGACTGGGAACTTGTCCGCGGCACCGCCCTGGCGCTCGGCCAGTTCGCCAGCCCCGACGATTGCTGGCTGGCCCTGCGCGGCGTGCGCACCATGGCGGTGCGGCTGGAGCGGCAGATGGCCTCCGGCATCGCCGTCGCGTCCTGGCTGCGCACGCGGCAGGAGGTGGCCGAGGTGCTGCACCCTGCCCTGCCCGGCGCCCGTGGGCACGAACTGTGGCAGCGCGACTTCTCCGGCGCCTGCAGCCTGTTCGGAGTGGTGTTCCAGCCGCAGTACAGCCAGGCCGAAGTGTGGGCCTTCGCCGAGGCGCTGCAGCTGTTCGGCATCGGCGCCTCCTGGGGCGGCTTCGAGAGCCTGGCCCTGCCGACCAACGGATTCGTCACCCGCACCGCCGGCACCGGCCATTTCGGCGGGCAGTTGCTGCGGCTGCATATCGGGCTGGAAGCAGTAGAGGACCTGACCGCGGATTTGGAACAGGCGATGGCGGTGCTTGGCGCGAAGTAATGAAGGCCAGGGGCTTTGCCCCTGGCCTTCATTACTTACAGGCCGCGCACTGCCCCTCGGCCTCGATGGTCGCCCCCGCCACGGTGAACCCCACCCGCCGCGCCGCCACAGCAAGGGCGCGGGCAAGGTCAGAGTCCTCGATCTCGGTCACCCGGCCGCAACTGCGGCAAATCAGGAACTGTGCTGGCTCGTGGCGCGCATGGGCATGCGCGGTGCCGTCCACGTCAATGCAGCCGACGAACGCCGACAGCCGCTCGAGACGGTGCACGAATCCCTGCTCCTGCAGGAACTCAAGCGCCCGGTACACGGTGGGCGGGGCGCCGCCGCCGCGCCGTGCGCGCAACCGGTCGAGCAGGTCATAGGCGCCCACCGGCGCCCCGGAGTCCAGAATGAGCCCCAGTACGTCCCGGCGCAGCTCGGTCAGACGCACGCCGCGTTGCACGCACAGCGCCGCGGCACGGTCCAGCAGATCTGCCGTGCGTATCGAGCCGTCCGATGGATTTCCCTGTTGCACCATGAAGGTGGCAGGATAACAGGCATGCACACGCACACCACCACTTCAGCCCTCTTGGACGCCATCCGATTCGACGCCGCCGGGCTGGTGGCCGCGATCGCCCAGCAACACGACACCGGCGAGGTGCTGATGCTGGCCTGGATGAACCGTGAGGCAGTGGCGGAAACGCTGGCCACCGGCCGGGTCTGCTATTTCAGCCGCAGCCGCGGCCGGCTCTGGCGCAAGGGCGAAAGCTCCGGGCAGGTGCAGCTTCTGGTGGAACTTCGGGTCGATTGCGACGGCGATGCACTGCTGCTGCTGGTGAACCAGGACGGAGTGGCCTGCCACACCGGGCGGCGGAATTGTTTCTACCGCGCCGTACGCGACGGCGAGCTGGTGGAAATCGCCGCCCCCGAGATCGACCCGGCAAAGCTGTACGGCGGCACCGGTGGCTGACACCGTGCCGGTGACGGTGCTTACCGGCTTTCTCGGCGCGGGAAAAACCACGCTGCTCAACCGGCTGCTGCGCCGGCCGGAGCTTGCCGGTACCGCCGTCCTGATCAACGAGTTCGGTGAGATCGGACTCGACCACCTGCTGGTGGAGACGCTCGACGAAAACACGGTTCTGCTCAATGCGGGCTGCCTGTGCTGCAGCGTGCGCGGCGACCTTGCGCGTGCGCTGCGCGGTCTGGAGCCGCGGGTGGCCGCCGGCGAGGTGCGGCGGGTGATGATTGAAACCACCGGGCTCGCCGACCCGGCCCCCATACTGCACACGCTGATGGGCGATGCCGCCCTCGCGGTACGCTACCGGCTGGACGGCGTGGTGACCGTGGTGGATGCGGTGAACGCCGCCGCGCAGATGGACGCGCAGCCCGAAGCGGTGCGGCAGGTGGCGGTGGCGGACCGGCTGGTGCTGTCGAAAACCGATTTGGCGGAGGCCGGGTCGGTGGCGTCGCTGACCGCGCGGCTGCGGCGGCTGAACCCGTCGGCCCCCTTGCTGACAGCGCTGCGCGGCGAGGTCGATCCCGCCGCCCTGCTGAATTGCGGCCTGTTCGAGTCGGACGGAAAAATCGCCGATGTGCGCGCCTGGCTGGACGCCGAGGCATTTGGTCCGCCGGATCATGACCATGGGCACGAACATGGGCATGGGCATGGGCACCACCATCCCGACGTGAACCGCCACGATGACCGCATCCGGGCGTTCTGCCTGACCTGGGACCGGCCCTTGCATTGGCAGGGCATCGGCATGTTTCTGGAGATGCTGATTGCCACGCGCGGCGAAAACCTGCTGCGGGTAAAGGGAATATTAAACCTCGCCGGTCAGGACCAACCCGTGGTGATCCACGGCGTGCAGCACCTGTTCCACGAGCCGCTGCTGCTGCCGGCCTGGCCACCCGGCGACGACCGGCGCTCGCGGCTGGTGTTCATCACCCGCGACCTCGACCGCGATACGGTGGCCGAGGGCCTGCGCGCCTTCGAGCAGGCCGCCGGGCCAGACTGACGCCGCCCCCACGTCACAGGTGTGTGTGAGTCCGCAGAATTCCTGGAATCGGGGCATCAGGACGGTAGACGCCAGCTTACGTTTCGTAGCATATTGTAACGCGAATGATGCCCCTTTGAAGCGGGAGTGGAAACTGTGCAAGCCGAGAGCTGCGGGGGCCTCACGTTCGAGACATTCCTGACGGATCCGCTGATCCGTTTGGTGATGGACAGCGACGGCGTTTCCGTGGCGGAGATGGTTGCGGTGCTGGAAGCCGCCGGGCATGCGGTGGCGCGGCGCGAGCGTGTCACCGAACCACGCAGGCTCGACTGAATCCTCCTTGATGGACGCTGCAGACGCCCTCCCCTATGGAGGGACATGCACCAATCGGCCCGTTACGAACCCCTCATCTACCTGATCGCCGGCGAGCAAAGCGGCGACGTCCTCGGCGGGCGCCTGATGGAGGCGTTGCGCGCGGCCCGGCCGGGCCTGCGCTTCGCTGGCGTGGGCGGGCCGCGCATGGTGGAACAGGGACTCGATCCGATCTTTCCGATGCAGGATCTCGCGGTGATGGGCCTGCTGGAGGTGTTGCCCCGCATCCGTCATCTCAGGCGCCGCCTGCTCCAGGCGGCGGAGGACGTGCGCGCGCGCCATCCCGATGTGCTGGTAACCATCGACAGCCCCGGCTTCACGCTGCGCCTGCTGCGGCTTGTGGCGGGCGCGGACATCAGGCGGGTACATTACGTGGCGCCGCAGGTCTGGGCCTGGCGGGAACACCGCGTGCGCGAATTCCCCGGGCTGTGGGAACGCCTGCTCTGCCTGCTTCCGTTCGAGCCGGATTTCTTCGCCGGCCATGGCCTGCCCGCGACGTTCGTCGGCCATCCGGTGCTGCAATCCGGCGCCGACCGCGGCGACCCGGCCCGGTTCCGCGCCACCCACGGGCTGGCGGCGGATGCGAAGGTGCTGGTGCTGATGCCCGGCAGCCGGCGCAGCGAGGTGCCGCAGTTGCTGCCGGTATTCGGTGCCACCCTGGCGCTGCTGGCCGAACGGGTTCCCGGGCTGGTGCCGGTGGTGCCGGTGGCGTCCGCGGTCGCCGACACCGTGCGGCACGCGGCGGCTTCCTGGCCCGTGCAGCCGATCATCGTGACCGAACTGGCCGACAAGCACGACGCTTATGCCGCCGCCGCCGCGGCGCTGACAAAATCGGGCACCTCGACGCTGGAGCTGGCGCTCGCCGGGGTGCCGATGGCGGTGACCTACCGGGTGAACCCGCTGACGGCCGCGATCGCGCGGCGGCTGATCCGGGTGCCGCACGTCGCCATGGTGAACCTGCTGGCCGGACGCGCCGCGGTGCCCGAACTGCTGCAGCGGGATTGCCGGCCGGCCAGGCTGGCCGAAACGGTGGAGCGGCTGCTCGGTGACCCCGCCGCGGCGCTGGCCCAGCGCGCCGCCTTTCGCGAAGTGGCCGAACGGCTGCGGGCGCCGTCCGGCACGCCCGCCGAGTCGGCCGCGCGGGAAGTGCTGGCGGTGCTGGCGGATCCTGATGCGCAACGTCCGTCCGTGATGTAGGGTTTGCTGATTACGCGGCGCCACCGCCGCATGCCGGAGGAAATCACGTCTATGACACAGCCTCTCAGCCGCCGCGGATTCGTGGCGGTCACCGCGGCCGCTGCTCTCGCCTCGCCTTACGTCGCCCGTGCGGCCGAGCCGTTCCGGCTGCGCTGCTCGCTCGATACCGCGCCGACGCACATGCGCAACATCTCCATCGGCGACTACCTGCAAAAGCTGGAAGCGGCATCAGGTGGGCGCATCAAGACCGAGCTATTCCACGCCGGCGCGCTGTTCGCCGACGTGAACGTGGCGAAGGCCCTGCTGCAGGGCCAGGTCGAGATGGCCTGCCCGGGCACCTGGGTACTGACCGGCTTCGTGCCGGACTGCGACATGGTCAACCTGCCGGTGATGTACAGCCAGCCGATCGAAATCTGCCGCCGCGTAACCGACGGCAAGACCGGCGCGCACGTCAATACGCAGTTGCACACCAAGCTGCGGGCGCAGGTGCTCGGGCTCTGGCTGCAACTGGGCTTTCAGCACTGGTGCTCGGCGACAAGGCCGATCACGGCGCTGGCCGACCTCAAAGGCATGAAGATCCGCATCACCGGCGGCGCCGCCATGGCCTGGCGCACCCGCTTCTTCGGCGCCAACCCGAACACCACGGCCTGGCCGGACGTGCCGCTGGCGCTCAGCCAGGGCACTTTCGACGGGCTGATCACCACCAACGAGAGCGCCTTCTCCGCCAAGCTGTGGGAGGCCGGGCTGAAATCCTCGTTGCAGGATCGCCAGAACGTCGACAACTACATCCCGATGGTCAGCGAGGCGTTCCTGCACGCGCTGCCGAAGGACCTGCAGGCGCTGGTGGTGGACACCTGGCAGCAGAGCATCGCGGGCTTCCGCACGCAGATGCTGGCGGCCCAGGAGCGGGCGCTGGCGGGGCTGCACGAGCACGGCGTGGTCTACACCATCCCGCCCGACGAGGAGATCGCCGCGGTACGCAAGAAGATGATGTCGGAGCAGCCCAAACTGATGAAGGAGCTGCGCCTGACCGCCGAGTTGCCGAAGCTGGTGGCCGAGGATCTCCGGCCGGTCGCATAGCGCCGCCCACGGCAGCGATGGGCTGATCCGATAAGGTCGCCTACCGGATCAGCCCCGACGCCTCCGCCCGGGCACGGCTGGCGGCCATGCTGTCGGTCACCGCCAGCGCCGCTTCCAGGGCGCGGCGGCCGGCTTGCGCGTCCACTACCACCGGGGCGCCGTCGAGGATCGCGGCGGCGAAGGCGGCGTGTTCGGCCTCCAGCGAATCGTGTTCCTTCCAGGTGATCTCGTCGATCCGCCCGCCGCCGGTGCCGGGCAGCGGCAAGCCGCGCTCGCGGCCGATCATCATCAGCTTGCGGGCGGCGAAATCGACCGACATGTAGCCTTCCTGGCTGAACAGCCGCATTTTGCGCTCAGTCTTCAGGCTGATCCGGCTGGCGGTGATGGCGGCGACACAGCCATTGGCGAAGCGTACCCGCGCGTTGGCGATGTCCTCGTGCACGCTCGCCACCGGCGCGCCGACCGCATCGACGCTCTCGATCGGGCTGTCCACCAGCGACAGCACGAGGTCCAGGTCGTGGATCATCAGGTCGAGGATGACCGACACATCGGTGCCGCGCGGCTTGAACGGGGCGATCCGCACGCAGTCGATATACAGCGGACGCTGCATGCGGGTGCTGATGGCCTGATGCTCGGCCGAGTAGCGCAGCAGATGGCCGACCTGCAGCACCCGGCCTCGCCCGGCGGCGAGGACGGCCAGCGCGTCGGCCTCGGCGAGGGTGGCGGCGATCGGCTTTTCCACCAGTACGTGCAGTCCGGCCTGCAATGCCTCGGATGCCAGGGAGAAATGGGTTTCCGCCGGCGTGGCGATCACCACCGCATCGCAGGCAGCCAGCAGGGCGGGCCAGTCGAGCGACGGAGCGCCGGCCTCCTTCCCCACGGCGGCGGCGCGGGCGGTGTCACGGTCGTGCACGCCGGCGAGCGTGACACGCTGCCCCGTGGCAACCTTCAGCGCATGAAACCGTCCGAAATGCCCGGCACCGACAACCCCGATCCGCAGCCCCGCCACGTGCAACCCTCCTCTGGCCGGGGCGAGAGGTAGCAGCGACGGAGCGTTTCGGCCACGGGGGAAGCAAGGCCAAGGGCAGAGCCCCGGGCGTTCTTTCCCCCCGTCCGGCTAAGCCAGCCGCGGCAGTTCGGCGGCAACGGCGGGCACCTTGCCGGCGAGCACAAGGCGGGCGCGGTCCAGGTCGATCTGGCCCTCCCACCAGGCCACGAACACGGTGGCCACCGTGTTGCCGAACAGGTTGGTGACGGAGCGCACCTCGCTCATGAAGCGGTCGATTGCCAGCACCAGCACGATGCCGGCCACCGGCACCTTGCCATTCAGCGTTGCCAGCGTGGCCGCGAGCGTGATGAAGCCGCCGCCGGTGACCGCCGCAGCGCCCTTCGAGGTGAGCAGCAGCACGCTCAAAATGAGCAGATAGTCACCCCAGGAGAGCGGGATGTTGAGCGCCTGGGCGATGAAGGTGATCGCCATGGTGAAATAGATCGAGGTGCCGTCGAGGTTGAATGCGTAGCCCAGCGGCACCACCAGCCCGACCAGCGGCCGGTTGCAGCCCAGATTTTCCAGCTTCGCCATCAGGCTGGGCAGGGCTGGCTCCGAACTGCTGGTGCCCAGGACGATGAAGAACTCCTCCTTGATGTAGCGCAGCAGCGGCCACAGGCGCAGGCCGGTGACACGCACCATGAGGTTCATGCAGATAACGACGAACAGAAAGCAGGTCAGGTAAAAGCAGAACATCAGGTAGCCGAGCTGCAGCAGCGACTCGGTCCCGTACTTCGCGACGGTAAACGCCATCGCCCCGAAGGCGCCGAGCGGCGCTACCCGCATGATCAGGTTAATCACGCCGAACAGCGCGGCACCGGCCTCGTCGAGCACACGCACGACAGCACGTCCACGGTCGCCGAGCTTGGCCACCGCGATGCCGAACAGCACGGCAAAAAACAGTACCGGAAGGATATCGCCCTTGGCGAAGGCACCGACCACCGAGTCGGGGATGATGTTAAGCAGGAACTCGGGGACCGACTGGTGCACGGCATTCGTGGTGTACTGCGCAACCGCCTTGGCATCGAGGCTGGCCGGATCGGCGTTCACGCCGGTGCCGGGCTGGACCACATGGCCAACGATCAGACCGATCAGCATGGCGAATGTGGTCATGACCTCGAAGTAGATGATCGCCTTCAGGCCGATGCGGCCGACTTCACTGGTGTCGCTGAGTTTGCCGATGCCGACCACCACGGTGACGAAGATGATCGGCGCAATGACCATCTTCACCAGCTTGACGAAACCGATGGCCAGCGGGTTCATCTGCTCCCCGATCGTGGGGTAGAAATGACCCAGCGCGACGCCGATGACGATGGCGATGAGTACCTGGATATACAGCGACTTGGATTGCCTGGCCTCGATCACGCGATACCCTCGCCTATCTTAATCCCCGTCCCTGACGGGTTAATGCTGAATAGCCCTGGTCCGGCAGCTTGACGGCAAGGTTTTTTTCGCGGCCTAAACGATGCATAAGCCCCAGGCAGGATGGCCGGCCCGCATGTCCGCGTTTTTGTCCGCGTTTGTGATCCCCCAACCGCCGGCCGCTTCGGTGCCGGTCGCCGGCGGCGGAGCGTTCCCGGTGCGGCGGATTTTCTGTGTCGGTCGCAACTATGCCGCGCATGCGCGCGAAATGGGTGGCGACCCCGACCGCGAGCCACCGTTCTTCTTCGCCAAGCCGGCCGATGCCGTGCTGACCGGCGGCGCCGACATGCCCTATCCGCCCGCCACCAATCTCCTGCACCACGAGATGGAGCTGGTGGTGGCGCTGGGCCTCGGCGGCGCCGATATCGATGCCGGCGACGCACTGCGCCACGTATGGGGATATGCCGCCGGGCTCGACATGACCCGGCGCGACCTGCAGAACGCCGCCAAGAAGGAGGGAAAACCCTGGGACATGGGCAAGGGATTCGATCATTCCGCGCCGATCGGCGACCTTGTCCCCGCCGCCCGTCTGCCCGATCCGACGCGCGGGCGCATCGCCCTGACGGTGAACGGCACGCTCCGCCAGGAATCCGATTTGTCCACGCTGATCTGGAGCGTCGCCGAGACGATTTCCTTCCTGTCCGGTCTGGTCCGGCTGGCGCCCGGCGACCTGATTTTCACCGGCACGCCGGAAGGGGTGGCGGCGGTGCAGCGGGGTGACCTGCTGGAAGGCGTGGTGGAGGGTGTCGGCACGGTTCGCACGCGCATCGTGTGATCGCATGACCGAACGCCTGCGCATCGCCACCTGGAACATCAACTCGCTGCGGCTGCGCCTGCCGCTGCTGCCGCTGCTGATCGAGGCGCTGCAACCCGACGTGATCTGCCTGCAGGAAACCAAGGTCCCGGACGATCTGTTCCCGACCGGCGCGCCGGCCGAACTCGGCTATCCGTTCGCCGTCTGGCGGGGGATGAAGGGCTATAATGGTGTGGCGATTCTGTCGCGCCTGCCGTTGCAGCCGCTCGACACCGCGCCGGACTGGTGCGCGAAAGGCGATTGCCGGCATCTGGCGGTGGCGCTTGATCTGCGCTCGGGTCCGGTCGAGCTGCACAATTTCTACGTGCCGGCCGGGGGCGACGTGCCAGACCGCGCAACAAACCCGAAATTCGCCCACAAGCTCGATTTCGTCGCCGAGGCAACCGCGTGGTTCGCCGGCCGGCGCGCCCTGTCGAACACCGTGCTGGTGGGCGACCTCAACATCGCGCCGCTGGAACACGACGTTTGGAGCCACAAGCAATTGCTCGACGTGGTCAGCCACACGCCGCCGGAGACCGAGGGGCTGACCGCCTGGCTGCAGCAAGGCTTCCACGATGCGGTGCGCCACTTCGTGCCGGCGGAGCAGAAACTCTATACGTGGTGGTCGTATCGCAACCGCGACTGGCGCGCCTCCGACCGCGGCCGGCGGCTGGACCATGTGTGGGTCAGCCGTGACCTGACCGACGGGCTGCGCGCGCAGACGATCCTGAAGCAGGCCCGCGACTGGCCGCGGACCAGCGACCACGTGCCGGTGAGCGTGGAGCTGGAGGTGTAGGAAATGCGGCCAGCCCCCCGAATCAGGACCCGGGGGGCACCGTGAAGCAATCCATACCCTGCCCGGCAAGCCTCGCGCAGGCCGCGGCGGCGCTCTCGGCCGACAAACCGACCAGCCGGGCGCGATACAGGGTTCCCGCGCGCTGAACCGGCACGATGGTCGGCTGCGCACCGGCCAGCAGGGTACCAGCACGGGCGCGGGCGGTGGCAATGGCGCTTTGGGAATTCGCCGGGTCCGGGTACGCCCCGACCTGGATGCCCCAACCACCCCGTCGCGCCGCCGCAACGGCGACCGGCAACAGTACCGGGGATGGTTGCGAAGCCACACGTGAACCGGGGCTGATTTCGGCGGCCTGCGCGGGCGACACCAGAGGAAAGAAGCTGAAGGACCGGTCCACGCTCGCCGGCCGCGCAACGGGGGCCGCCATCGGTGCGCTGACCGGCCTGCTCTGCGACGTGTACATGCCGGTCGGTGCGTCGGCGGTGACCAGCCCGCCGCCCTCGAAGGCCCGGGCGGACGGATCGTCCTCCGCCGGAGCCGCCTGTCCCGAGGCGGCGTAATCTTGCCCGGTCATCCCGCCGCCCGCATAGGCGCGGTCGGCCTCCGCTGCATAGGGCTGGGGCTGGCTGTAGCCCGTCCCGGCGGCGCCGCCCGCATAGACGGCAAGCGGTCCGCTCATCGGCACCTCGGTTCCGAGGCGCGGCGCCACGCTGGCCAGGTAGTTGACCGTCTCGTCCGGCAGGGGATTCCCGCCGGACAGGTAGCGGTCCAGACGGTCCGGCCCGGCATTGTAGGCGGCAAGGAAGGCCGGCGACCCGTAGCGGTCGTACATCTCGCGGATATAGGCGGTGCCGGCGAGAATATTGTCGCGCGGCTCGTACGGGTCGCTGCCCAGCCCGTACCGTCGTTGCAGCATGTCGTAGGTGCGCGGCATCACCTGCATGAGGCCCATGGCCCCGGGCGACGAGGTCATCAGCGAGCCATCCTTCTCGTACAGGCGGCCGCCGCTCTCCTGGCGCATCACCCCGCGAATCCAGCGCTCCGGCACCTGGAAGCGGGCGGCGGCCGCGCGGATATAAGGGCCCCAGGGATCATCCGGCGTTCCTGGTACGGGATAGCTGCGCGCCGCCCGCGCCCGGTAGCTGCCCGCCTCCGACCGCGAGGCCGCGACGTCGTAGCCATAATCGCCGCTGCCATCATAGCCGCGCCGCCCATCCCAATGGCTCGCATACTGCGAGCTGGTGCATCCGGCGCAAACGGCAGCCAGGACGACCACGGCGGCGCGTGCGATGCTCACCAGGGCACCCCCCGAGATAACGATGCGACGACGGACCTGATCGGAACCGGAAGAACCAAAGGCAACACTGTCAGCGCCCCGGGCGCGCGAGCAGGCAACGGATTTGTCCTTATAGCACAAGCAACATGGATTTACGCATCGCGCAGCCGGCATCGTTGCGGAATTTTCGGTTCGCCCGGAACCTGCGCGGAGAGTGTGGCGCATTCTTGGCGATGACCGGGGCAATCGGGTGAAGGAAGGCCAGGGCGATGGCCGGCCCTGTCTTGACGGGACGCCCAGGGCCGCGCCACTTCCCTGCGACCGTGAAGGGAGTGGCCGGCATGGAAAACAGCGACGATGCCCGGGTGCAGGAAGCGGTCCTGCACGCCCGCAAGGTGGCGGCGGAGTTCGACCGGGTATTCCTCCTGCACTGTCCTGACCCCGAAACCCAGCGTATCGTGCTGCCGGAGCAGCCGGACCACGGCCTGCAGACCCGCCTCGACACCGCGATTGCGACCGAACTCGTCGCCAACGGGGTCGAGGTGGTGGTTCAGGTGGTGGACCGGGCCGCCTATCTGAGCTGGCTCGGCGGCCGCGACAGCACCCGGGCCTGGCGCACCGGCTACCGCGACCCGGCACGGCTGGTGCGCGGCGTGGCGGCCCTGGACCTGCTCGGGGTGCCAGCATCGGCGGTCCGGCCGCGCGCGAAGCCGCCCGCATTGCGTGAGCGGAAGGGAACCCCCGCCGACCGGTTGGTGCGCGCCTGGCTCGACAACGATCCCGGGCTCGACCGGATACTTGGTCCGCTGCTGGAGGACGGGCGCCAGGGAATCCTCGACATGGCCATCCGCAAGGTGGCCGAGACGTATGTGGACGAAGAGGCCGAGGATTTCATGATGATGCTGCTGGAGGAGGCCGAAGCTGCGGAGGCCGAAACCGGCAGTTGGGCGGCGCTGTTCGTGGTGGCGGCACTCGTCAACCCGGATTTGGCGAAAATGCCCGACCCGGCGCCGATCGCCGCGGGCATGAAAGCCTCCGGCCACTTTTCTATCGGGTGCGACATTGCCATCCTGCCGGCGTGGTTCGACCCAGACGCGATTACGTCCATGCCGGCGTGCGCTTTGCGCCGGATTTTGCGCGATCTGGCGGGCGGCCGGATGCCTGCAGGGCTGCAACCGCTTGCCGGGCCGCCCCCGCACGGGACGGTCGTGTTGCTCGGCGTGACGGCGGACCCCTATCCCATGCCCTGGGAAGAGGCTGCCGGGGAGGAAGAGAACGCCGACCACACGCCACCGGTTGAAGATCTGGACCCGGTGGAGAGCATGCGCGACGCCGCCTTCGACGCGTGGTGTGATGTCCTGCTCGCATCGAACCCCGACATCATCGACATCCGTTTGCCCACCATTCCGTCCCAACTCGCCTTTGACCTCGAGGACGCCGCCGGGGATGCGGGCGAAGACGAGGACGCCGCGACGGGATCGTCGGCGGAGGAGGTGCGGGATTTCGTTGAGATCGCGGCGCGCGAGGCGGGCGAAGAGGCTCTGGTTTGTGTTCCGCGGATCGTCAATGGCCGGGTGGAGGTGTCGCTGTACACGGCGTCGGGTCGCCTGCTGGACGCACGTGATTTTGGTGCGCCGGAACAGGGCGCGGTGCCAGATGCGCTGCTCGCTGCCATTGCGGCCATCCTGCCGGTCGCGGAGCAACCGCCGGGCCGCAGATAAGCGCCGCGGGGGCGACCGTTCCTTTTCGATTGCGGCTGCGTTCAAAGTGCGGATTGAATACGGCAAGCGGCGGGCATCTTCCGCCAAGTCGCCGAACATATATCGCTGATTCTGCACCGGATTCGGACCCGCGCAGAGTTAGTCGAGCATAACGGTTGCCTTCTACGGAAGAATAACGAATTGGAGAATTTCTACCGGATCGTTATGCGCTGACCGGATGGCTCGATAATGATGCCATCGACTCATCTCTCCGCCTTGTGTTCCTCCGGCGTGCCCCAAACCTCCTTGCCCCAAAATCCGCCGGACAGTTTCTTGTAGCGAGTCCACCTGTCTTCCCGGGCCGCTTCCATCAAGGCGGCGGTGGCAGGCAGGACCCGCAGGTCATCAAGCCAGTCGTCAAGCTCCTCACCATCATGGTCAAGATAGCGGCCTTGTGTGCGCGCGTCACACCGCGCCTTCCATATCGTCTCGCCGATACCCCAAATTTTGGTGCTGTCCGCCAGAAGATAACCAGCCGTTTCCGCCATCGAACTGCTCTCCGTTTCCCGGCCGGGCCATCCCGTCCGATAGACGCCCATGATACCCCACCGCGTCGCTTGCCGGCTCCGTGGCGTGGGCGCCGCGCCTTGTCCGGCGTTGGTGGTCTCCCAATATCGGATGTCACGGCCTCCGTGTTCGAATATGTTCGATGTCCTTCAGGTGATTCGGGAGCGCGCCGCGGCGCGGCTGTTTCCTGCAGGGGGGTGTGCCGGACCCGTGCGGGGAGCGCCACGCAGGACAGTACGGGACATCACGCACGCGAAACATGTGTCGCTCACAGAGTCGTGACCGCACAATCGGTTACAATACTTCTCCATCCGGCCTTGACACATATCGATGCGCAGGCCCGAGACAGGGTAAAAGGATCGCGAGCTGACCGGTGCGTGGTTGACCTTGAAAACCCTGCTGTCACGGCTGTTGCTGATCGTGTCGGTCGCCCTGGTGCCCGCCGCGGGACTTCATGCCGCCACTGAAAGCCAGGCGGGCCGCATGGCGCTGCGTCTCGTCAGCTTCTGGCAGCAACGGATCGTCGAAGCGGTGGAGCAGGCGCTGAACACGCCCGGCGGCCCGGCGGCCATGCCGGATAACTGGCCCGGGATCGGCCAGCCCCATCCTGTCCACCTGCCGGCGTGACGGCATGGTCCCGTTATCCCCCCAGGTTCCGGACGGTCTCGCCGGCGGGCGACTCCCGGTCCGCTCTGCTGTGCCCGGACATCAAGGCGTCGCGATGCGAAGACGTGTTGTTCTGCCGTTGCTGGTCGCGGCCGCGTTTTCGGTCGGTGTCCTGGCCACGGTCGCGGCGTTGCGGGCCGCCGGGGGCAGCGTGCCCCTGTGGATTCCCGCCACTGGCAGCGTCCTGCTTGCATCGATCGGCCTCTATCTGCTGGCCACGCACCGGTCGGCCGGGCAGGCGCGCCGCGCGGAGACCCAACGGGAAGCTGCCGCAACGGCCGCCTTGGTGGCTGACCTGAGCGACCGGCTCCAGAACAGGCCAGGCAACCGCGTCACCGGCACTGCGGAGGAACCGCCTGCCGCGAGCGGGTTGCGGGACGTCGTCGAGAGCATGCCGGCGGCGATCGCCATTTTCGACACCGAGATGTGCTACCTGGCCGCCAGCCGCCGCTACGTGGCGGATTTTCGCCTCCGCCTGGAAGCGCCGGGCGCGCTCGTCGGCCGCAGCCACTACGAGGTGTTCCCCGAGGTCCCGGACCGCTGGCGCGCCGTGCACCGGCGGGTGCTGGCCGGGGAGACGCTGGCGTCCGACATGGATTCATTCCCGCGCCCGGACGGGCAAACCGACTGGCTGCAGTGGGAAATGGCGCCCTGGCGGCGTCCCGACGGCTCGATCGGCGGTGCCGTTCTGGTCTCGGCCTTTGTCACCGCCCGGCGGCAGGCCGAGGAAGCCCTGCGGGTCAGCGAGCAGCGCTACCGCACCGCGCTGAAAGGGCCGCCGATCATCGTGTTCGAGCAGGACCTCGATCTGCGCTACACCTGGATCGACAATCCGGCGCTGGGCAACCGGCCGGAGGACCTCATCGGCCGCACCGACGCCGACATCTTCGAGAACGCCGAGGATGCCGCCGCTCTCACCGCGCTCAAGCGGCGCGTCATCGACAGCGGCGAGGGGCTGCGCCAGGAAGTGCGGGTCCGGCACAAGGGATCGGACCGGTTCTTCGAACTGTCGGTCGAGCCGCTCAGGGACGCCGGCGGAGCGACGACAGGGGTGAGTTGCGCGGCCGTCGATATCACCGAGCGCCGGCGCGTCGAGGTTGCATTGCAGACCGCGCTTGAGAGCACGACGGACAGCGTGATGATGTTCGACCGTTCCTGGCGTATCACCTATCTCAGTGAGCGCGCGAAGGCGCACGTCGCGCAAGGCCGCGACCTGGTGGGCCAGATCGTCTGGGACGCGCTGCCCGGGACAGCCGATAGCATCTTTGCCGCGGGCTATCGGGAGGCGATGGAGAGCGGCGTGCCCACGCACACGGTCGGCTACTCCGTCGCGTTCCAGACCTGGTTCGAGGCGCATGCGTATCCTTCAAAGGACAACCTGACGGTGTTTTTCCGCGACGTGACTGAAGCGCGCCGCATCGAAACGGTGCTGCGCGAGAGCGAGACGCGGCTGCGTGTGGCGGTGGAAGCCGCCGGGTTAGGTATTTTTGACGTGGACATGGCCACCGGCGAGGTCAACTGGTCCGCCGAGCAGTTCGCCCTGCTCGGCATCGTACCGACGCCGGACGGGCGCGCGCACCTCGACATGTGGCGCGACCGCGTTCACCCCGATGACATTGCGGCCACCGATGAGGCGAGGCGAAGGTGCATCGCGGAGGGTGTTCCCTACCACGCGGTCTACCGGATTCGCCGCGCCAGCGACGGAGCCGAACGCTGGATGGAAGGATACGGGCGGCCGAACGGGCCGCCCGGAGAGGCGACCCGCGTTATCGGCGTCATGTTCGACATCACCGAGCGCAAACGCGCCGAGGCGATCCTGCGCGACGCGAACGCCGAACTGGAATGTCGCGTCGCCGAACGCACCCGCGCACTGACCGAGGCCGGCCGGGAGTTGCAGGCCGAAATGCGCCGGCGCGAAGAGGCGCAGGCCTCGCTGCTGCAAAGCCAGAAGCTGGAGGCGCTGGGCCAGCTGACCGGCGGCGTGGCGCACGATTTCAACAACGTGCTCGCCGCGATCCTGGGCAGTTTCGATCTGCTGTCGGCGCGGATCACCGACGAGCGGCTGCGCCGCTTCGTGGACATCGGCGAGCGGGCGGCGCGCCGTGCCGAGTCCCTGGTGCGCCAGCTGCTGGCCTTCGCGTGCCGCGAGCAACTCACGCCCGTCACCATCGAGCCGGCCAGCCTGCTGCATGAGAACGCTTCGCTCATTCGCCACGCGGCCGGCCCGCGGGTTTTCTATGCGCTCGAGGTTGCGCCCGAGACCTGGCCGATTGTCGCGGACCTCCACCAGCTGGAGGTCGCGCTGCTGAACCTGACGGTGAACGCGCGCGACGCGATGGCGGACGGCGGACGGCTCACCATCACCAGCCGCAACGTGCACGCCGGAGAAAGCGAGGCGGACGAGCCCCACCCGCCCGGCCTGAAACCGGGCGACTATGTCGTGCTGGGCGTCCACGACACCGGCGCCGGCATGCCGGCCGAGGTGCTGGCACGCGCGACCGAGCCCTTCTTCACGACCAAGGAGGCCGGCCGCGGAACCGGTCTCGGCCTGGCGATGGTGCACGGATTCGCTCTGCAGTCCGGCGGCGCGCTGCACATCCACAGCAGCCCCGGCGAGGGCACGCGGGTGGATATCTGGCTGCCCCGTGCCGTGGCCCGGATGGCCCAGGATGAGGCCACGGAACCGGCGATCGACCCGCGTTTGCACGGCGACGCCACCCTGCTGGTGGCGGACGACGACGATCAGGTCCGGCCCGTCACCGCCGGCTTCCTGCGCGAACTCGGCTACACGGTCATCGAGGCAGCAAATGCCGAAGCCGCCGAGGTTCTGGCCCATGCGGCCGGGAACGTGGATCTGCTGGTTACCGATGTCGTCATGCCGGGTGCCGACGGTCCTGCTCTCGCGGCACGGCTGCGCGCCGATTGGCCGGACCTGCCGGTCCTGTTCGTGACCGGCCATGCCGACCGTTCCAGGCTCGAGGGTGAGTCGGTGCTCGCCAAGCCGTTCACCAGCGCCGAACTGGGCCGGCGGGTGCTGGAGTGCCTGGGGCGTGGCGGCGGAACCCCGGCGGAAACCCTGCTGGCCGCGCGCCTGCGCACGCCGAAGCTGCGCGAAGCCTACCAGGCCTGGCACCGGGCCCGAAAGGCCGGCCGGCTGCCCAGCCGGGCAGAGTTCGACCTGTCCGCCCTGTCGGCGAGCACCGACGCCTTCCTCGTCGCGGTGTCGGCAACGCCCGCCGGACCTGCGTTCAGGTATGTTTCCGCTGGCCCGGCGCTGACCAGCCGGCTCGGCCAGGCGGTGGCAGGCACCTTGGCCGCCGCCGACGATTCGCTTGGCTCGTTGGAGGACGGCTATCGCCGCTGCGTCCGCAGCGGTCTGCCAACCTATGAGTATGCGCGCTACCGCATCGGCGACGAGGCGCCCGTGCTGTTCGAACGCTTGCTGTTGCCGCTGTCCGATGACGGCAGCACGCTGACCCATCTTGCGGGCATCGCATTGTTCGTGAATATTCTGGTCGACGTATAGGGACGCAGCTATGGCCGACGAACTGCCAGGCTTCGATCAGGATGACCTTTCCGCGGCGATCGAGCGGCTGCCGGCCGAAGATCTCGACGCCTTGCCTTTTGGCGCGATCCGATTGAATGCCGACGGAGACGTTCTGGTATTCAGTGGGTCTGAGAAACGTTTGTCCGGATACGGCGACCGGCCCGCCCTGGGTCGGCATTTCTTCACCCAGATCGCGCCCTGCATGGACAAATCATCGTTCCATAATCGGATTGAACGCGCCCTCGCCGCCGGCAATGCAGACATCGAGTTCGGCTGGATCGGCGATTTCGGCAGCGCAGAGCGCGCATTGCGCGTGCGCGTGGTGCCGGCGAGCGGCGGCGGTTGCTGGATTTTCCTGAAGCGCGAAACCGCCTGAGCTTCCGGCCGCGCGCCCGGCCGGTCGTGCGGCAGACCCCGTTCACGTGCCGGCTTGACCGCTCCGCCCCGCGACGACGTCCAGCAGCGCCCGGCGCAGCGCGTGGACGAACGCGATCTCGGCTGTGGTCCACGCCTCCGACTGCCCGCGCACCGCCTCCGCCCATGCCGCGAAGCTCTTGCGCGGGGATATCCGGTCGCCGTTCGCCTCATCGGGCGTCGGGTGGTGCTGTTCGCCCGCCCAGGACACCGTCCGGACCAGCTCGCCGCGGAACCAGACGATCCAGTCCCCGGCATCCGCCGACAGCGGCAGCGCCAGAACGCCGCTGCCACGATCGGCAAACGCCTCGGCCGGGGGAAACAGGCGGGCCAGCGCGCTGGTCTCGAACACGCTATCCGGTTGCTCGCGAACCCGCCAGGCGATCAACCCGGCCACCTGCCCCTGGTCGGGCGTGGTCCCGAACGCCACCGACCGGCCGCCCGAGTGGATGACGACGCCATCGGCGTTCACGATCCCCGACAAGGACGGGCCGAGACGCAGCAACGCCTCGGTCAGGCAGGTGCTGCCGGCGGCGGTATGGAGCGCGCGGAGCAGCCAGTCGTGACTGCGCAACTGGCCGGCGGCCTCCTCCGCCTGCTGCTTAGCCTCGATTTGCAGCGCCAGCAGATGCCCCAGCGCCTGACAGGCGAGCCGATGGGCATGCGGCACATATTTTGGCTCAATATGGTGGCAGGCGAACAACCCCCATAGCTGCCCGCCCTGCACGATCGACAGCGTCAGCGACGCGCTGACGCCCATGTTGTGCAGGTATTCGAGATGGATCGGTGAGGTCGCCCTCAGCACACACCGGCTCATGTCGAGTGGTTCGCCGGTGGCGGGGCTGAGCACCGGGACGAGGGGGGAGCATGTATCCTCTCCCCCCTTGCGAACGCGCAGCGGGTTCAGCAGGAGCAACTGGCGCACCTGCTTGGGAATATCGGTCGCCGGATAGGTCAGGCCCAAATAGGGCGGCAGGTCGTCGCGTCTGGCTTCGGCGATGACGGTGCCGGCATCGTCCGGCCGGAAGCGATAGACCATCACGCGGTCGAAGCCGGTGAGCTCACGCAGCCGCTCCGCCGCGGCCTGGCAGACGGCAACCAGGGTGGGGGCCCGGTGCACCTCGGCGAGGGTGTCACGAATGACGCGGGTGACATCGAGCGTGGCCTCGCCGGCATGCGGCTCCAGCTCCAGGATCAGTCCCGCCGGCGTGCGGTGGATCAGCGCCTCGAACCGGCGGCCCGTGCTGGTAACGAGCGCCGGCAGATATTGCGGTTCGGCAAGATCCCGCGCGAGGCTGCCACGGACGATGTCATGGCTGGGGCCGTCGAGCAGCAGCGCCAGCGCCTGGCCGAGCATCGCCGCGGGGCTGAGGCCGACCTGGGTGCGCAGGCTGGCGCTGGCCTGCAGGATGCGCAGGTCGGGCTCGGCGAGAACGAGCAGAACGCCGTGCGGTTGGATCGCCCCCGGGATGTGGATTGGCTCGCGGTCGCAGGTGGTGAGGTCGGCGTCGCCGATGACAGGTTCGATCGGGTCCACAAGTTTCAGCCCTTTTTCCCTCATCGGGTCATATGGGTTGCGCATAATGGTCTGGCGACAGGTCGCGGCTCCGGCTGGTAAGCCTCTACTACGCCTCTTGGTATCGGCAGCCAGGGTGCCGTTCAGACGCTGTTGCTTCCGCCGCAGTCGCGTGGCGAGCGTTTGGGGCCAATAGCGTAGCGCGGTCAGGCGCCAGACTGTCACCCCGAATTGATTATGGGGTCGGGAAACATTCTGTTACATTTTAAAATGGATGCGGCAATAAGCTCGGGAAGGAAACGGACATGAGCCATAACTGGTGGCACCCACTGGCAAGTACGGGAACAAAGATCGCGCCAGCAGAACGGGCTGAAGCAGCAGCAAAAATCCTGCAGAATCTTGAGAAGGGCGGCGATATTCAGGCCAAGGAAACCAGTTATGGCTTGACCACGCAGTTATTTTCTGAGAGCGGCCACCGCACTTTGATGCAGGCTCTGCTCGACAAGGCGTCCGAGATCCATAAGCACGATAGCGCGGACCTGATTGCGCTGCTTGAGGCGTCCCAAAATGGCCACTGCGATGTGGTGCAGGCGCTGCTCGACAAGGGGACCGATCCCAATGTCGGCAGGACGCTCCATGGCGGCGTGACCGCGCTGATGGTGGCTTCCGAGAACGGCCACCGCGATGTGGTGCGGGTGCTGCTCGACTGGGGCGCGAACGTTCATGAAAAGGATACAGAGGGCAGAACCGCGCTGATGCTGGCCGCTGTTAACGGCCACCGCGGTGCAGTGGAAATGCTCCTCAACAAGCACGCCGAGGTCAATGCCAAGGAGACCAAATATGGCGTGACCGCCCTGATCGCGGGCGCCTTGCACGGCCACCGCGATGTGGTGCAGGCGCTGCTCGACGCGGGGGCCGAGGTCAATGCCAAGGCGGGCAGCGGCACAACCGCGCTGTTCCTGGCCTCCGAGAGCGGCCACCGCGATGTGGTGCAGGCCCTGCTCGCCAAGGGGGCCTATGTCAATGCCAAGATGAGGGACGGCAAGACCGCGCTCCACAAGGCATCCATCAACGGCCACCGCGACGTTGTGAACGTGCTGCTCGCCAACGGGGCCGAGGTCGATGCCAGGAACAACAACGGCGTGACCGCGCTGATGTTGGCTGCCATGTTCGGCCACTGTGACGTGGTCCGGGCGCTGCTGACCCATGGGGCCGAGGTCAACGCCAAGGACGAGATCGGTGGGACCGCGCTGATTGTGGCGGCCGAAACCGGCCATTTCGATGTCGTGCGGGCACTGCTCGCCGACGGGGCCGAGGTGAATGCCACCAGGACGAACGACGGCGTGACCGCGCTGATGCTGACCGCCCAGGAGGGCCACTGCCACGTTGCCCAGGCGCTGCTCGCCAAGGGGGCCGAGGTCAATGCCAGGAGGATGGGCGACCACGTGGCCGCACTGATGCTGGCCGCCCAGGAAGGCCACTGGGATATGGTGCGCATGCTGCTTGCCGAAGGGGCCGAGATCAATGCGAGGAGGAGCGACGGTGCGACCGCGCTGATGCTGGCTTCCTCCAAGGGCCACCAGGACGTGGTGCGTTTGCTGATCAGCAATAGCAGGGTCGAGGTCAATGCCGTGATGAGCGGCGGCGTGACCGCGCTGAGCGTGACGAGTGACGCCAGGGTCAGATCCACATTGGTGCAGGCAGGCGCTAAACCATAACTGCCCGGTTATTACGATACGCGAGCAGAGTCCTGCAGGAGGCGATGACAACGCTCGTCCCGGAAGTTCTTCGTGATGCCACAGGCGTTGCGAGGAAGTTCCGAGCCGGGCTGTTGCGCAAGCACGCCATCGGTGCTGAACCAAAGCGAGCGGCGTCCTGTCGCGTTCACAGGTCGGAGGGGGACAAACGCACCCTCGACGCCCTGAACGCGCCGTGAAGGATGGTAGCGGCGGGCGGATTTGAACCACCGACCAAGGGATTATGATTCCCCTGCTCTACCGCTGAGCTACGCCGCCATCCCATCGCGGAGGGGCGGGGACATACCGCTTCCCTCCCTCCGCCGTCAATCGCAACCCGCGGCCGGCGGACAAATGAAGCCCCCCCCCAGTACCCGCGTGCCGTCGTAGAAAACGCAGGCCTGCCCGGGCGCCGGCAGGGCCGGGACATCGAGGCGCACCTCGGCGCCACCGGTTGTCGGCACTACCTCCGCCGCGTGCAGCGAATCGCGCGCCCGCAGCTTCACCGCACAGCGCAGCGCCCGCCGCCCGGTCAGCCAGTTCACCTCGCGCAGCGCCATCAGCCGCGTACCGCCACCGGGCGGACCCACCACCACGCGCCGCCGCGCGCCGTCCAGCGCCACCACGACGCGCCGCACCCCGCCCTCCTGGGCAGCCACGCCCAGCCGCTTCGCCTGTCCCACCGTGTATTGCGCGATGCCCGCATGATGGCCGACCACATCGCCCGCCGTGGTGACGATCTCGCCCGGCTCGGCCGCCTCCGGGCGCAGCCGGGCCACCAATTCAGCGTAGCTGCCCTGCGGCACGAAGCAGATGTCCTGGCTGTCCGGCTTGCTGGCCACCGGCAAGCCCAGCCGCGCCGCCACCGCCCGCACCGCCGCCTTGTCCGGCATGCCGCCGAGCGGGAACAGGGTGCGCGCCAGTTGCGCCCGCGTGGTGGCAAACAGGAACCAGCTCTGGTCGCGCGCCGGATCGGCGGCGCGGTGCAACTCCGCACCCTCCGGCCCCTCGACGCGGCGCACGTAGTGGCCGGTGGCCAGCCGCTCGGCGCCGAGATCGTCGGCCAGGGCCACCAGGTCGGTGAACTTCACCGTCTGGTTGCAGCGCACGCATGGCACGGGGGTCTCGCCGCGCGCATAGGACTCGGCAAAATCGGTAATCACCGCGTCGCGGAACCGCGTCTCGGCGTCGATCACGTAATGGGGGATGCCGAGATGATCGGCCACCCGGCGCGCGTCGTGGATGTCCTGCCCGGCGCAACAGGCGCCCTTGCGGCCGACCGCCGCCCCATGGTCGTACAACTGCAGGGTGACGCCAATCACCTCATGGCCGGCCTCGGCCAGCAGCCCGGCGACCGCGCTGCTGTCCACGCCGCCCGACATCGCCACCAGCACGCGCATCCTGCGCACTCCGGGGTCCAGGGGCTTCGCCCCCTGGTGGGGTGCAGGGGCAAAGCCCCTGCCGGGGTCCGGGGCTGCGCCCCGGCTTCTTATTCGCCCAACGCGTTCCGGGTCGCCGCCGGCAGCCGCACCACCAGCCCGTCCAGCGCCTCGGTCATCACGATCTGGCAGCCCAGCCGGGAGGTCTTCTCCAGCCCGAAGGCCAGATCGAGCATGTCCTCCTCGTCCTCGGTCGGCCGCGCCAGCTTCCCGAACCAGGCCGGCTCGACGATCACGTGGCAGGTCGAGCAGGCCAGCGAACCCTCGCAGGCGCCCTCGATGTCAACGCTGTGTTTGTGCGCGATCTCCAGCACGGACAGGCCGAGCGGCGCATCCACCTCGCGGCGGGTGCCGTCGCGTTCAACGAAGGTTATGGTGGGCATGGAACGTCAGGCCTCGATCTGTGCGTGCGCGAGCTTCGCGTGTGCGCGGGCCAGGGCCTCCGCCGCGAAGTCGATGTCGGCCGGGGAAGTAAAGCGTCCGATCCCGATCCGCAAGGTACGTGCAGCGGCGGCATCCGACACCCCCAATGCGCGCAGCACATAGGACGGTTCCAGCTCGGCCGAGGAGCAGGCCGAACCGGTAGAGACGCACAGCCCGGTCGCCGTTGCCATCAGGTCCGCGGCGGCGGCGGCCGGGAAGGTGACGTTCAGATTGCCCGGAATGCGCGCCACCTGGCTGCCGTTCATCAGCAGCCCTGGCATCGATGCCGAAAGCCGGTCCAGCAGGCGCTCGCGCAGTTGGGCCAGGTGCTGCGCCTCCGCCGCCATCCCGGCCTGCGCCAGCCGGGCGGCCTCGCCCAGCCCGACGATCAAGGGCACCGGGAGCGTGCCCGCGCGCAGCCCGCGCTCCTGGCCGCCGCCGGAGAACAGCGGCGCCAGCCGTACCCGCGGCCGCCGGCGCACATACAGCGCCCCCACACCCTTCGGGCCGTAAATCTTGTGGCCACTGATCGACAACAGATCGATGCCCAAAGCTCCCACATCGAGCGGGATTTTGCCGAAGCCCTGCGCCGCGTCGGTGTGGAACAGCGCCCCTTCCTGCCGGGCCAGCGCGGCCAGCGCGGCCAGGTCCTGCACCACACCGATTTCGTTGTTGACCGCCATCACGCTGACCAGCAGCGTCGGCACCGCCAGCGCGCGGGCCAGCAATTCCGGGTCGAGCAGCCCGTCGGGCCGCACCGGCAGCAGCACGGGTTCGAACCCTTCGGCCCGCAGGTCGGTGACCGATTGCAGAACGCATTTGTGCTCGGTCGCCACCGTCACCACGCGCCACCGCGGATTTCCGGCAGCGGCGGCGTGGCGGGCAGCGCCCTTGATGGCGATGTTGTTGCTCTCGGTCGCCCCCGAGGTGAACACCACCTCGCGCGGCTCCGCCCCGATCAGCGCCGCCACTTTCGCCCGCGCCTGCTCCACCGCGGCCTCGGCCTGCCGGCCCATCGCATGCTCGGCGCTGTGCGGGTTGGCGAACTGCTCGGTGAACCAGGGCAGCATGGCGGCGAGCACGCGCGGATCGCACGGCGTGGTTGCCTGATTGTCCAAGTAGACCGGCTGGTTCGGGCGGGGGACCATTTAACAAATGTAGGGTCAGGCCGCCCGGCGTGAAAGCCGCTCCGCCATCGCCCGGTAGGCCAGCAGGAAGGCGTCCACATCGGAGGGGACGGCGCACCAGGGCAGCGACACCCGGATCGC
>CAIXDS010000295.1 GCA_903918195.1 uncultured Acetobacteraceae bacterium
GCTCGTCATGGCCCTGTTCATCCGCGAGACCGGGCACAAGGCACATCCGGCCGCCGTGGTGGCGTCAACCGCAAAGCCCCTGTCATGAGCGGCCGCCATCCCGACATGAGCCCGCCGGTCGACATGACCCGGCGCCGCGAGACAGGCCCTGCGCGGACCACTCACCCCGTCTATGTCGACCTGCTGCCGCCCTGCAACCACGCCTGCCCCGCCGGCGAGGACATTCAGGGCTGGCTTGCCCTGGCGCAGGCCGGCAAGGAGCGCGCGGCCTGGGAACACCTGGTGCGCGACAACCCGATGCCGGCCGTGCATGGCCGGGTCTGCTACCACCCGTGCGAAACCGCCTGCAACCGAGCAGAGCTGGACAGCGGCGTCAGTATTCACGGCATCGAGCGCTATCTGGGGGACTGCGCCACCGCCGGCAACTGGCCCCTGGCCATCACCGGCAAGCCCAGCGGCAAGCGCGTGCTGGTGGTCGGCGCCGGGCCAGGCGGGCTGTCGGCTGCCTATCACCTGGCGCGGCTCGGCCACGAGGTCGAGGTGCACGAGGCCGGCAAGCTGCCCGGTGGCATGCTGCAATTCGGCATCCCAGCCTACCGCCTGCCGCGCGACGTGCTCATGCACGAGATTGCGCGCATCGCGGCGATGGGGGTGAAGATTGTACTCAGCCACAGGGTTGAAGACCTCCTGGCCGAGGAAAGCGCCGGCAATTTCGATGCCGTGTTTGTGGCCATCGGAGCCCAGGCCGGACGGAACATCGGCATCCCCGCCCGTGACGCCGCCCATGTCGTGACCGCCGTGAGCCTGCTGCACGATTTGGGCGCCGGCCTGGTCCCCAAGATCGGCCGCCATGTGGTGATCTACGGCGCCGGCGACACCGCGATGGACGCCGCCCGCACCGCAAGGCGGCTGGGCGCCACCGAAGCGCTGATCGTCTTCTTCAGCGATCGCGCGCACATGGAGGCGCACAGTTTCGACGCCGAAGAAGCGCTGTCGGAAGGTGTCAAGGTCAGGTGGCTCAGCAGCATCCGCGACATCGGCACGGAGGCGCTGAAGGTCGAACTGATGGCGCTCGACGACAAGGGAATCCCGCAGCCCACCGGAAAGTTCGAGACACTGCAGGCCGATGGCGTGATCCTTGCGCTGGGACAGCAGACCGAAAGCGGCTTTCTCGCCGGCATCCCCGGCATCGTGGTGAAGCCCGACGGCACCGTTGTCGTCGGCCCCGATATGATGACCGGCCATCCCGGCATCTTCGCCGGCGGCGACATGGTGCCCGGACTCCGCTCGGTAACAACCGCCACCGGCCACGGCAAGAAGGCCGCGCGCCACATCGACGCCTGGCTGTCCGGCCGGGCGTTTGTGCCGGAGGTGCAGCACCAGGTGGTCAGCTTCGCCGATCTGCGCCTGCCGATCTACAGCGACGCCGTTGTGTTCGGCGAGGTGGACGTGCCAGCCGCCGAGCGCCGGGGTTTCGCCGAGGTTGCCGCGGGACTGAGCCAGGCCGCCGCGCGACGCGAGGCGCAGCGCTGCCTGTCCTGCGGCAACTGTTTCGAATGCGACAATTGCTTTGCTGCCTGTCCGGAGCAGGCGATTGCGAAACTCGGCCGCACCCGTGGCTACACTGTCGACATGACGCTTTGCACCGGCTGCTCGGTCTGCGTCGAGCAGTGCCCGTGCCACGCGATTGAAATGGTGCCCGAGACCGCGCCAGCGCGAACCAGGGAGCAGGCGCTGTGAGCACACGCACCACGATGGATGCCAACACTGCCGTCGCCCACGTCGCCTACCGGACCAATGAGGTCTGCGCGATCTTCCCGATCACGCCGTCGTCGCCGATGGCGGACCTGGCGGACCAGTGGATGTCGGAAGGCGTTCGAAACATCTGGGGCAACATCCCCGTCGTGCAGGAGATGCAGGCGGAGGGTGGTGCCGCCGGGGCGGTGCACGGCGCGCTGCAGTCAGGCGCCGTCACCACCACCTTCACGGCTTCGCAGGGCCTGATGCTGATGCTGCCGAACATGTTCAAGATCGCCGGCGAACTGAACGCCACCGTGTTCCACGTGGCGTCCCGCGCGCTCGCGACTTCTGCTCTCTCGATCTTCGGTGATCATGCCGACGTCATGACTGTGCGCCCCACCGGCTTCGCGCTGTTCTGCTCGGGGTCGGTGCAGGAGGCGCATGACGGCGCGTTGATCGCGCAGATGGCGACGCTGGAATCCCGGGTGCCGTTCCTGCATTTCTTCGACGGGTTCCGCACCTCGCATGAGCTCAATACGCTGGAGCTGATGAGCGACGCCGAGATCCGCGCGATGATCGACGATGGCCAGGTGCGCGCCCATCGCGCCCGCGGGCTGACCCCTGAGAACCCGTTCATCCGCGGCACCGCGCAGAACCCCGATACCTTCTTTCAGGCACGGGAAGCGGTAAACGCCTATTACGACCGTGTGCCAGGCATCGTGCAATCCGCCATGCAGCGCCTTGGTGCCGTGACCGGGCGACACTATGGCCTGTTCGATTACGAGGGCGACGCCGACGCCGACCGTGTCATGATCCTGATGGGGTCGGGCGCCGAGACCGCCCGCGCCACCGCCGCGGCCTTGCGCGTGGCCGGCGAAAAGCTCGGCGTGCTGCAGGTGCGCCTCTACCGCCCGTTCTCCGTTGCTCACCTGCTTGCCGCCTTGCCCGCCACCGTCCGCAGCATTGTGGTACTCGACCGCACGAAGGAGCCGGGAAGCATCGGTGAGCCGCTGTTTCAGGATGTCGTCACCGCACTCGCAGGCGCCGTGGCCAGCGGTCAGCGCGCGGCCATGCCACGCATCATCGGCGGACGCTACGGCCTGTCCTCCAAGGAGTTCACGCCGGCAATGGCCAAGGCTGCCTTTGATGAGCTGCAGGCCGACCGGCCAAGGACCAGCTTCACCCTCGGCATCACCGACGACGTGACGCATACCAACCTGCCGCTCGACGCCGGCTTCATGATCGAGCCGGCCGGCATAACCCGCGCCGTGTTCTACGGCCTGGGCGCCGACGGCACGGTGGGGGCCAATAAGAACAGCGTGAAGATCATCGCCGAGGACGCCGGACTTTATGCCCAGGGCTATTTTGTTTACGACAGCCACAAATCCGGCGCGCAGACCATTTCGCATCTGCGCTTCGGGCCGGAGCCGATCCGCGCCCCCTACCTGATCGCCCAGGCCGGGTTCGTGGCCTGCCACCAGTTCGCTGCGCTGGAGCGCCAGGACCTGCTGCGCCTGGCCGCACCCGGCGCCACCTTGCTGCTGAATGCCCCGTTCTCCGCCGCCGAGGTCTGGGCCGAGTTGTCCAGGCCGGTGCAGCAGGCCATCATCGACCGCAAGCTGCGCCTGTTCACCATCGACGCATCTTCCGTCGCACGCGAGGTCGGGCTTGGCGCCCGCACCAACACCGTCTTGCAGACCTGCTTCTTCGCCATCTCCGGTGTGCTGCCGCGTGACAAGGCGATCAAGCACATCAAGGAAGCCATCCGCAAATCCTACGCGCACAAAGGCCAGAGCGTGGTGGACCGGAATTTCGCCGCGGTCGATGGCACCCTGGCGCGGTTGAGCGAAGTCACCGTCCCGTCCCAGGTCACCGCCACCTGCGAGCTGGCATCCCTGGTCCGGGCCGATGCCCCGGAATTCGTCCGCAGCGTCACCGCCCGCATTTTTGCCGGCCTGGGCGACGACATTCCGGTCAGCCTGATCCCCGCCGACGGCACGTTCCCGTCCGGCACCAGCGCTTACGAAAAGCGCAACGTCTCCGAGAGCGTACCGGCCTGGCGCGAGGATCTGTGCGTGCAGTGCGGCCAGTGCAGCTTCGTCTGCCCGCACAGCGTCATCCGCGCCAAGTACTACAATGAACACAAACTCGCCGGCGCCCCCGCCAGCTTCCGTTCCGCCCCGGTCAATGCCCGCGGTTACCCTGAGGCGCGCTTTACCCTGCAATTCTACGTCGAGGATTGCACCGGCTGCGGCCTCTGCGTCGAGGCGTGCCCGGCGCTCAGTCCGCGCGAGGCCGATACCCGCGCCATCAACATGCAGGACAAGGCGCCGATGCTCGATGCAGAGCGTGCCAACATTGCCTTCTTCGAGACGCTCCCGGTGAATGACCGCGCTCGGGTTGATTTTGGCGACGTGCGCGGCGTCCAGTTCCTGGAGCCGTTATTCGAGTTCTCCGGTGCATGCGGCGGCTGTGGCGAGACGCCGTACCTGAAGCTGCTCAGCCAATTGTTCGGCGACCGACTGCAGATCGCCAACGCCACCGGGTGTTCGTCCATCTATGGCGGCAACCTGCCGGTCACGCCCTGGACGAAGAATGCCGAGGGCCGCGGACCCGCTTGGTCAAACTCACTGTTTGAGGATAATGCCGAGTTCGGCCTCGGCTTTCGGCTGGCCGCCGACAAGCACCTGGAAATCGCTCTCACCCAGCTTGCCGCTCTGGCCCCGACGGTCGGCGTCGATCTGGCGGAAGCCATCGCCAAGGCACCGCAAATCCGCGAGTCCGACATCCGTGCCCAGCGGATCAGGGTCGCACAGCTCAAAACCCGTCTTCTGTCGATGCAGGGGCCAGCGGCGCTTGATCTGCTCTCTGTCGTGGACAGCCTCGTCCGCCGCAGCATATGGATCGTCGGTGGCGACGGCTGGGCCTATGACATCGGCTATGGCGGCCTCGACCATGTGCTGGCCACCGGCCGCGACGTCAATGTGCTGGTGCTCGACACCGAGGTCTATTCCAACACAGGCGGCCAGGCGTCCAAGGCGACGCCGCTGGGGGCCGTCGCGAAGTTTGCCGCCGCCGGCAAACGCACCCCCCGAAAAGACCTCGGGCTGCAGATGATTGCCTACGGAAACGTGTACGTCGCCCAGGTCGCCATCGGTGCCAACCCGCAGCACACGTTGCAGGCCTTCCGCGAGGCCGAGGCCTATTGCGGGCCGTCGATTATCCTCGCCTACAGCCAGTGCATCGCCCATGGCATCGACATGCGCCTGGGTATGAAGCAGCAGGACCTGGCGACCGCCAGCGGCTACTGGCCGCTGTTTCGTTTCAATCCAGAAATGCGGACGGTGCACGAAAACCCTTTCCGCCTCGACAGCCCGCGCCCGCACATTCCTCTGAAATCCTATGCCTACAACGAACTGCGGTATCGTTCGCTCGCCAGCACCCGGCCGGCCGACGCGGCCGAGTTGCTGGCCCACGCGCAGGCGGCGGTGACGGCAAAATACCTCCAGTATGAGGAACTTGCCGGCTTCGATGGCACAAGGTTCCACCCGGTTGCGGCCCGCCCCGTGGGGAGCGGGCCATGACACTTTCTCTGGCGACCCAATACCTCGGCCTGTCACTCAAGAACCCGTTGGTGGCATCTGCGTCACCGCTGAACCGGGAAATCGGCAACCTCCGCCGGCTGGAGGACGTCGGCGCCGGCGCTGTTGTGTTGCCGTCGCTGTTCGAGGAGCAGATCGAGGCCGAGGCGGAGCTGCATGGCGGCCTGATGGGTGCCTATGCGAACAGCTCGCCCGAGGCGCAGTCCTACTTCCCGCATGCCATCAGCGGTCCCTATGGCCTCGGCCCGGAGCGTTACCTGGAGCTGGTACATCGCGCCCGGGCGGCGGTCGACATCCCCGTCATCGCCAGCCTCAACGGATCGTCGATCGCCGGCTGGGTCGAATACGCGACGTTGATCGAGCAGGCCGGCGCCGCGGCGCTGGAGCTGAACATGTACCACGTGCCGACCGACCTCACGGAATCCGGTCGCGACATTGAGGCCCGCTACACCGAGATCGTTGGTTCCATCTGCGGCTCGGTTAGCCTGCCGGTTTCGATCAAGCTGACGCCTTTTCTCAGTTCCATCGGCCACTTCGCCAACACGCTGGTCGGGTGTGGCGCCGGCGGGCTTGTGTTGTTTAACCGCCTGCTGCAGCCCGACATCGACCTGGTGCGGCTGCGCCTGGCCGACACGCTGGAACTCAGCACCCCAGCCGAGCTGCGTCTGCCGTTGCTGTGGACTGCCATCCTCTCCGGCCGCACGAACCAAGCCTGCCTCGCCACCTCCACCGGCGTCGCCACTCCCGCCGACGTCGTGAAGTGCATTCTCGCCGGTGCCGACGTGGTCATGACGACCTCCGCCATTCTGCATGGTGGCATTGAGGAGATGCGCAACCTGGTGAACGGCCTTCACCGATGGATGGAGGAGCGCGAATTCGCCGCGCTGGTCGAAATGCGCGGCATGTTGAGCTGGCAGCGCAGCAAGGATCGCGGCATCTATGACCGCGCCAGCTACCTCCGTATCCTCGAAAGGTATGTGGCACCTTGAACAATGGCCCGGCGCCAGTCCCCGACACGGGCACCGTTGTTTCCATTCATGGCGCCGTCCCGGGGATGTTGTTCTGCTCCGCTGCTCTGTCCCTTCCGGCCCTGCCGCCGATTGGCACCACGCTGGCAGCCGCCCGATCAAAGCGGGCTGAGAGAGTGGATGTCGCTCCGGGCGTCGCTGCCAGGTGCGTGTCGTTCACGCATTTCGTGGGTGATGCCTGTCGCTCCGTGCCCAGGACGCCATAGACCGCCCTCTCCAGAGCGCGACAGTCAGGGTGCTGACCATCCTGACTGTCGTGGTGCACGGGCGGTGTCAACGGTGCCTGAGACGAGCTCAAACTCGAGGGTCATTGATGTAAGTAGTTTCCGTGCCTGCCATCACAAGATCGCCGGCCGGTATTGTCGCTTCGGTGGGACGACGCGCAGGATCAACGCCCTCTCCGCGGGTAACCCCTCCGCGCCCATCCGCGTGCCAGCAGACGACATAATAAGTCAATAATGTAACACGGGCTCGTCCCGTCAGCGCATCACGAAAGAGAATCACATGTCAGCACCTGACTCGGTCGTCGCGGTTTTTACCGATCACAATGGAGCAGAAACGGCGGTGAAGAAACTGGCTGCTGCCGGATTTGCGATGAAGAACCTCAGCGTCATCGGGAAAGGCTACCATACCGACGAGAAAGTTGTCGGGTTCTACAACATTGGCGACAGGGTCAAGTTCTGGGGCAGTCGTGGTGCCTATTGGGGCGGACTGTGGGGCTTGTTTTTCGGTGGGATGTTTCTGGTCATTCCCGTCGTCGGGCATGTCGTCGTGCTGGGATACCTGGCTGCCACGCTGATTTCCGGCATCGAAAGTGCGATCGTGGTCGGCGGGCTCAGCGCGCTCGGAGCGGCACTCTACAGTATCGGCATCCCGAAGGACAGCGTGATCGAATACGAAGCGGCGGTGAAGGCCGACGATTTCTTGGTGATCGCGCACGGCTCGGCGGAGGAAGTGGCCCGCGCCAAGGCAATCCTCGGCACTGAGCGCCCAACTCGTCTCAATGTGCATGCTGGTGCGGCGGCGGGAGTGGTGCCGACGGACCTGCTGGTCCGAGCCGCCGGTTGATGTAGCCAGCGTAGTTTGTCGCGCGATCGCCGCGGCTCCATTGCCGTCGACCGGGCACCGCGCCCCCCGGTCGGCGAGCAATGCGTCGATCGCGGGACCATGAAACCTGGAGAACAATAATGGCCCGTGCCGCTTCGTCCGCCATGCCACGCGAAAATGCCAATCCCAGCGCGCCCCGGGTCTATCTGGTCGGAAGTGGAATTGCCTCGCTGGCTGCCGCCGTTTTCATGATCCGCGACGGCGATATTCCTGGCCATCGCATAACCATCTTCGAGGAACTCGACGAGATCGGCGGCAGCCTTGATGGCTCAGGGTCGGCCGAGACCGGATATGTCCTGCGCGGCGGACGGATGCTGGAAAGTAAATACGTCTGCACCTTCGGGCTGTTCGCATCGATCCCCACGTTGGATGGGAAATGGACAGTTACCCAAGAAACTTTCGCCTGGAACGAGACGATCCAGACATCCTCGAAATCGCGCCTGGTGCGCGACGGCAACCGGGAAGACGCGCCCGAGTTCGGTCTCAGCGAAGCCCACATCCTGACCATCGAGCGCCTCGCGATCGAGCCGGAAGCAATGCTGGGAAGGACCCGGATTGCCGATCAGTTCGATACGGCGTTCTTCAAGACCAATTTCTGGTTCATGTGGTGTAGCACCTTCGCCTTCCAGCCCTGGCACAGCGCGGTTGAGTTCAAGCGCTATCTGGTGCGGTTCGCCCACTTGGTCAATGGCTTCAACCGGCTGCATGGCATCATGCGAACCGTCTATAATCAGTACGACTCGATGGTGCGGCCACTGCATAAATGGCTTGACGAACGTGGCGTCCGGTTTGAACTGAACACGCGTGTCACCGATCTCGGCCTGCGCGAGCAGGATGGCGAAACGACCGTGACCCACATCGCCATCGAGCGAAACGGCACCGCAGAGGAGATCGCAGTCGATGCCGCCGATTATGTGCTCGTCACCCTCGGGTCGATGACCGAGGCTTCGAGCCTCGGCAACACCGACACCGCACCGGTGCTCAAGGGCCGCACGGATGGCGGTGCCTGGACGCTCTGGGAGAAGATCGCGGCTGGCAGGCCCGGGTTTGGGCGCCCAGCGAATTTCGCGGACCATGTCGATCAGTCCAAATGGGAGTCGTTCACCGCAACCTTGCGCGACCCGACCTTCCTGCACCTCGTGCGCGACTTTACCGGCAATGTGCCAGGCGAGGGGGGCCTGATCACCTTCCCGAATTCAAACTGGCTGGCCTCTATCGTCATTCCGTTCCAGCCGCATTTCATCGGCCAGCCCGCCGAGGTAAGCATCCTCTGGGGCTACGGGCTGGCTGTCGATGCGGCTGGCAACTTTGTCGAAAAGCCGATGTCGGCCTGCAGCGGTCGTGAGATCATCGCCGAAGTGTTGGGTCATCTGCATGCCGGCGCCGACGCGCCGAGGATACTGGAAACCACCACCTGCATTCCCTGCATGATGCCCTTCATCACCAGCCAGTTTCTCCCGCGCGGGCCGGGCGACCGAGCGGATATCGTTCCACAAGGAAACCACAATCTTGCCTTCATGGGCCAGTTCTGTGAACTGCCGGACGATGTAGTGTTCACCGTCGAATATTCGATCCGCTCGGCTCAGGTCGCCGTGTATGCGCTGCTCGGCCTGGATCGCAAACCGCCCGCCATATACAAGGGGGTTTTCGATCCTCGCGTTCTCTACAAGGTATTCAGAGCATTGCACGATATTCATGGATGAGGGGAGGCTGCCGGGACTTCGCAAGGTGGCGGCAGCGGCCTTTCCAACAAAGATCGCAATCGAAATGACAAATATTCATTGCAATAACTAGCAAACGGACGAGGGGCAGATGACGAATTTGACGACGGACGAGCGGAACGGACTGGCCGGTGGAATTTTTGGTCTGCCGCGCAAGCGGGCCTATCCGATGCCTGATGCAAGCCATGCCCGCAATGCCAAGGCGCGCGCAGCCGAGGAGTTCAAAAAGGGCAATCTGTCGAAGGCCGAAAGAACCCATATTGACCGCATGGCGGACCAGATTATTGGCGAGGCGCGATACTTCACGAGCACCACGTAATCGATATTCCAGGAGTCCCATCATGACGCGACCTTATCCAACCCGTTCTGCCCGGGCTTTGTTCGAACCCACCCAAGCGGGTGCCCTCAAGCTCGCCAATCGTATCGTCATGGCGCCGCTCACCCGGAACCGTGCCGGCCCAGGTCTGGTCCCGGGGCCGTTCGCTGTTGAATATTATGCCCAGCGCGCCTCGGCCGGCCTGATCATCGCTGAGGCCACACAGGTCTCGGCGCAGGCGCAAGGTTACGCCGATACGCCGGGCTGCTACACGGATGATCAGGTCCGGGGTTGGCAAAAGGTCACCAGCGCCGTGCACGCCAAGGGCGGAACCATCGTCGTTCAGCTTTGGCATACGGGCCGTGTCTCGCACACCAGTTTCCAGAAGGATGCCCAGGCGCCCGTCGGCCCTTCCGCTATACGGGCGAACACCAAGACCTTCGTGGCCGGCCAGGGCTTCGTCGACGTATCGATGCCCCGCGCGCTTCAACTGGACGAGATCCCCGGCATTATCGAGGACTTCCGCGACGCCTGCGCCCGCGCCATCGAGGCCGGATTCGACGGCGTGGAGTTGCACGGCGCCCATGGATACCTGCTCGATGCCTTTCTGCGCGATGGCACCAACCATCGCATCGACGGCTATGGCGGCTCAATCGGGAACCGCGCGCGACTGCTGCTCGAGGTCACCAAGGCCTGTGCTGGGGCCATCGGCGCAGATCGACTAGGCGTTCGGATATCCCCGGTGTCCACCGCCGGTGACTCGCACGACAGCCACCCACAGGCGCTCTTCAATCATGTCGTCGAAGGACTCAGCCCCCTTGGTCTGGCCTATCTGCACGTGGTGGAAGGCGAGACCGGCGGCGCCAGGGACAGTATCGCGTTCGACTATGACGCGCTCCGCGACCGTTTTGACGGCGTCTGGATGGTCAACAACGGCTATAACCGCCAGATGGCCATCGACGCGGTGGCGACCAGCCGCGCCGATCTGGTGTCGTTTGGACGGCTGTTCATCGCCAACCCGGATCTGGTGGAGCGCCTGCGGGACAATGCCCCGCTCAACAAGTTGATGGGACAGGAAACGTTCTATGGCGGCGGCGCTCACGGCTATACCGACTACCCGACCGCCAAGCGCGACCGCGCCGCAATACGGGTGGGCGAGAAGGCCCCGGCCTGAGGCGGCGGGGCGCCTGTTCGACCCGCCGCCGATTGCGTGGGCAGGACCCGTCAGACAGCACTGTCAGCCAAGCTGGGCGTGTAGGTATCTTCCGAAACTGATGAGCCAGTCGGCGAACCGAATGGTTGTAATTTGAGATATCGATGGCGGCGGAATCTCGCCGCTGCCTTAGGCGAACCGGCGGCGCTGTCGACCGGTCAGGGAAGCATCATGAAAACAGCCCACACCGACGATGAAGCCAGCACCGAGGCCGGAAATCTCTCATCCATAGCAGGCTCGCACCGTCGCACGCTCGAAGCGATATTCCGTCATCCGTCGGCGCATAACCTCGAATGGAACGACGTTGTCGGACTAATCGGGGAAATTGGCGAAGCCCACGAGAAGGCCAACGGCGAGTTTGTATTTGAGGTCGCCGGCAAGCGCCACGTCATGCGCAAACCCCACACCAAGGATCTTACGAGTTCCGCGGTGAGCGATGTTCGGCATTTCCTCGTGCAAGCTGGATTCTCGCCCGGGCTTCCGTCGCAGCCTGTCGCCCATCCCAATCCGGCTGCGCCAAGTCTGCTGATCGTTGTGGATCATCACGGGGCGAAAATTTTTCATGTCGATGTCACGTCTGCTGACGCTGCGGAGCATGTGATCAGACCCTACGATCCCCATCACTTTCTGCATCATCTTGTCCACAAGGACCAATCCCGGGAACGGGGTCAACGGGCGCCGGAAGAGCCTGCGTATTACGAAAAGATTGCGGATGCCGTGGCCTCCGGCGGAAAAATCGTCGTGGTCGGTCATGGAGCAGGCAAGAGCAATGCCGCGCATCACCTGACCGAATATCTGCAATCGCATCACCGTGAGACCTACCAGCGTATTGTGAGGGAAACTGTCGCCGATCTATCCAGCATAACGACGGCTCAGCTCCTTGATGTGGCGCGAGAGGCGTTGCGCTCGTGATCTTTCGCCGGCGCTACGGGTGCAATACGGCCCGCGGGTTTCTCCAGGTCCAGCGCCGTAAGGACGAAATGATGGAGCGATGCTGAATTTGAAGACAGCGTTGCTCGACGTCCGCCAGATGGGCGAAGCCGATCGCCTGACGGTTGCCGCCGGGACGCCGGGCGCAGTGCTGATGGAGAATGCGGGCGCTTCGGTGGCGCGTGCGATTGCAAGGCGCTGGTCGCCGCGTCGCGTCACCATCCTGTGTGGACCAGGCAACAATGGCGGCGACGGCTTCGTGACCGCCCGACACCTTGTCGAAGCCGGTTGGACCGTGCGTCTGGCTCTGCTCGGACCGCGCGAGCGATTGAAGGGGGAAGCCCATCATCATGCGGAGCGGTGGACCGGTGCGGTCGAGTCGTTGGCGCCAGCCGCGCTCGAAGGGGCGGAAATGGTGGTGGACGCGGTCTTCGGGGCCGGACTCAGCCGCGCGCTGGAGGGCCCGGCCGCGGAAACGTTGGCCGCCGCGGCCCGGATGGGATCGCAGATCGTCGCCATCGACGTTCCGAGCGGTGTGATGGGCGATACCGGTGGCGTTTTGGGTGCCGTCCCGGCAGTACTCACCGTTACATTCTGCCGCAAGAAGCCGGGTCACGTTTTGTTGCCCGGCCGGCTGCTGTGCGGCGAAGTTGTTGTTACCGACATCGGCACGCCACCATCCGTTCTGAAAACGATTGCGCCCAACACTTTTGAGAACGATCCGGCAATTTGGCTGGCGCAGCTCCCGCAGCCGGAGGAGGGCGACAACAAATACTCGCGCGGGCACGCGCTGGTCTCCGGCGGCTACCCGATGACAGGCGCCGCCCGGATGGCGGCCCGTGCCGCGGCGCGTGCCGGCGCCGGGCTGACGACGATCGCGGTGTCCGAGATCGCCCTGCCGATCTACGCGGCCGCGCTGACCAGCATCATGGTCCGTCCCATCGCGGCACCGGATGATTTCCATCGCTTGCTCGACGATCGTCGCATCTCGGCCCACTTGATCGGACCTGGTGCAGGCGTGGGCGAAGAGACCCGATCCCGCGCGCTCGCCATGCTGGGCACCGGTCGGGCCACCGTACTCGACGCGGATGCGATCACGTCCTTTCAGGATGATCCTCCGGCACTTGATCGGGCCATCGTTGGCGCGTGTGTCATGACCCCCCACGCAGGCGAATTCAAGCGCGTGTTCGATGCGAGCGGCGATAAGCTGTTGCGCACACGCACCGCCGCCCGCCGCAGCGGCGCCGTCATCGTGTTGAAAGGCGCCGACACCGTGATCGCATCCGCAGATGGCCGGGCGATCATCAACACGAATGCACCACCGACCCTGGCGACCGCGGGCTCGGGCGATGTCCTGAGCGGCATCGTGCTCGGCCTCCTCGCCCAAGGCATGGAGCCGTTCACCGCCGCAGCCGCGGCGGTATGGCTGCACGGCGCTGCAGCCACCGCGTTCGGACCCGGACTCCTGGCCGAGGATGTGCCGGATCTGCTGCCGGGCGTGCTTCAGCGCCTCTATGACTTACAATGAGAGCGTCGCCGACGGCTCATATCGTGGCGACGGCATGCGAACCGAGCAAGCGAAGGAGACCGCCATGCGGGCAATGGTGCTGAATACGCTCGGGACTCCGCTCGAATGGACGGAACTGCCTGATCGACAGCCCGGGCCCGGACAGATTCGCGTCAAGGTGACGGCGTGCGGCGTCTGCCGGACAGATTTGCATGTCGTCGATGGCGAACTTCCAGACCCGCAGGTACCGATCATCCCGGGTCATGAAATCGTCGGCCGGATCGATGCGATCGGACCTGGCGTAACAGGGCTGGCAATGGGCGAGCGCGTCGGCATCCCGTGGCTCGGCCACACCTGCGGCGTTTGTCCCTATTGCCGCATGCAGCGGGAAAACCTCTGCGACCATCCGGCCTTCACGGGATATACGCGCGATGGTGGCTTCGCGACAGCGACGATTGCCGATGCGCGCTTCGCTTTCCCGCTCGGCGAAGTCGGTGACGACGTATCGCTGGCCCCCTTGTTATGTGCCGGATTGATCGGCTGGCGGTCGCTTGCGATCGCCGGCGATGCCAAGAAGCTGGGTCTCTATGGCTTCGGCGCTGCAGCGCATATCGTGGCGCAAGTTGCGAGATGGCAAGGGCGAGCGGTATTTGGCTTTACCCGACCTGGAGACGTCGCCACCCAGGACTTCGCCCGGACACTCGGAGCCACATGGGCGGGCGGCTCCGACGAGATGCCGGCGGAGGAACTCGATGCTGCGATCATCTTCGCGACCGTTGGGGATCTCGTCCCGTTGGCGCTGAAGGCCGTTCGCAAAGGTGGACGCGTGGTATGCGCCGGCATCCATATGAGCGATATCCCAAGCTTCCCCTATGCGCTGCTTTGGGAAGAGCGTCAGCTTCTGTCGGTCGCCAATCTCACGCGCAAAGATGGCATCGATTTCCTGCGCCAGGTGCCGGAGATGGGCATCGTGCCGCACACCACAACCTATCCGCTTGAGAACGCGAACCAGGCCCTGGCGGATCTCCGTGCCGGCCGCTTCGACGGCGCTGCCGTTCTTGTGCCCTGAGCGGCACTCCAAATTAGTTCATTTGAAGGGTCCGAAGCCGGGAATGAAGCGGCAATTCGGAATAGGAGTATAAAATTAAGTGTTTGTTTGGCCTGAGATTTCACTTCTCTCGATCGCAACCGTTCTTCTGTTGCTTCGTGCGCTGCCGTATTTTCGGGCCTACCGCCCACTTTTTGGCGGCGGCGGCGTGTTACTGCTGATAACTGCGTTATTTCCGCGGACCGGCAACCCTTTCGGACAATTTCTCTTCAGCACGACGGGGGGTGGGCCGCGCCTGCCGCGCGAATTGTTCGGAATCGTGTGGTGGATTCTGGGTGCCTGGCTGTTCAAGAGCCTGCTTGATCTGGTGCTTCGCTGGACTTTGTTTCCAGATAATGACGAGCCTCATGCGCGGCGCCTGTTCGCGGATCTGGCATCGGGGCTCATATATGTCCTTGCCTTCGTTGGCATCGTCGGCACCGTGTTCAATGAACCGGTCTCAACTTTCCTGGCGACTTCCGGCGTCCTGGCAATTGTCCTCGGTTTAGCGCTCCAGAACACTATCGGCGACGTCATTGCCGGCCTGGCGATCAACATCGGCCGTCCGTTCGGAGCCGGGGATTGGATTACCCTGGCTGATGAGGTCTCCGGCCAGGTCATGCAGGTCAATTGGCGGGATACCCGGCTCAGGACATGGTCGCATGACGTGGTCGTCATACCGAACAGCCTCGTATCGAAGGCCATCGTAACGAACCACAGCCGGCCAAAAGGTCCCCATCGCTGCGTTATTCGTCTCAGCGTTGATCTCGCAGTGGCGCCTTCGCGCGTGATCGAGGCATTGAAAGCGGCGGCTACCGGTAGCCCGGACGCCGTGCACGGCACCATCGCGCAGGCCTACGCCTGCGCATTCTCGGACTCGCTCGTGGACTACGAGTTGGCTTTCGTAATAGACAGCTTTGCGCTGACCCCTGGCGCGAAATCGGAGATGCTACGACGCATAGCGGACACTTTTCAGGGTCTCGACATTCGTATTGGCGCACCAGCGATGGATGTCCGCATCATTCGGCAGGGCGATCTCGCTGTCGCCACTGGCGCGCCGCAGAGCACGGGCCCGTCTCAACCAAACGAAAGCTGAGGAAGCGATCGGCGAACATGGCGACTTATCCAATCGACCCGCCCCGACTCCTTTGCTCAGAAAACACAATATGGGCGCGCGGCACCGAATTACCGCTCCGTGATGGGTCGATCTGATCGGCGCCGTCCGCCATTGCCGGCGTCTGACCCGCCGGAATCCGCCACTGGCGTCAGGTCACTTGTTTGAAAAGCGATAATGGGTTAGATCGCATCACGGACGAAGGCCGGCGCGTCACCGAGATCGGGTAGTTCGACCTGTCCATACGACGCCATGGGTTCCACAGTGTCGGAGGTTTTTCTGCTCATTGTTAGGAAGCAGAAACGGACTCGCATTGCCCCGGTTTTTGCTAAACCTCGATGATCACCTTGAGTGCCTTTGTGTCGGCAGCATGCGCGAAGGTCTCGTACGCGTCGAGAATGCGATTGAGTTTGAAGCGATGCGTAATCAGTCGTTTGGGGTCGATCTTGTTGGATCGCAGGGCGTTGACGAGCATCGGCGTACTGACGGTATCCACCAGCCGCGTGGTGATGGTCAGGTTGCGGTCCCACAAGCGCTCCAGATGGAGGTCCACTTTCACGCCATGCACGCCGATGTTGGCGATGGTGCCGCCGGGTGCGATGATGTCCTGGCAAAGTTCGAAAGTGGCCGGAATGCCGACCGCCTCAATGGCGGTGTCGACGCCGCGTCCGCCGGTCAAATGCATGACGGTTTCCAGGGCGCGGCCATTGGCGCTGTTGATGCCCGCCGTGGCACCGAACCGCTTCGCGACCTCGAGGCGGTTGTCGTCGAGGTCGATCATGATGATCTCGGCGGGGGCATAGAACTGCGCCGTCA
>CAIXDS010000296.1 GCA_903918195.1 uncultured Acetobacteraceae bacterium
AGGGCATTGCGGTGGTTACGTACACTCCGGTGGCTTTGATGGCGTGGAACTTCTCCGATTTCGCTCCCAATATTCGAACCCGGCGGATGGTCGGCTATGATGCCAAGGGGCGCGTGCGTTGACCGTCCAGACGATCCTTTACCCGCAAAGGGTTTTGCCGCTTGCGCCGCCCGTGGTGGCGGGGGCGCCGATGGCGTGGATGGCGGCCGATCCGCCGTTGCCGAAGCGCTCCCGGAATTTGGCGCTGGTCGCCGATGGCGCCCCGTGGTGGGCAGGCCAGATATTCTCGATCACGCCGCAGGGCTGGCAGGCTGAGCAGGCGGTGCTGTTCAAGCGACCGCTTCAGCCGGCGCTTCAGCAGTTCGAGACGCTGCCCCGGCAGGCGATCTTTTCCATCACGCCGCAGGGCTGGTGGAGCGTGGCGCCGGAGCGCGTGCAGCGGAAGCCGTTCCCAGCGAACGCCCAGATGGACAACGCGCTGCCGGTGCAGCAGGTGTCCACGCTCTTCGTTGCCTCGGCATGGGTGACCGCGTGGGATGGCCCGGCTCGATCGCCCTTCCCGGCACGGGCTCAGCAGGTTCTGGCGGACACGCCTCAGCAGGTGCCGAGCCCAGTCACGCCCCAAGGCTATGATGCGATCTCGCCGATCCTCTACGCCAAGCGCCTGACGCCGGGGCTGGTCCGCGACGTCCAACAGCCCGATGCGGTTTACCAGGCGGCGGCGGTCACCTATCCCGAAGGCTGGCGCTCGGAGATGCCGGCGCCGGCCGCTGCTCGCCGCCCGGGCCCAATCGACGCGGCTCCGGTGCTGACGCAGGTGGCAACGCCGTCTGCCGCGTGGGTGGCCGGCGACATCGTGCTGCCGCGCCGGAGCCGCGCGCAGACGCAGGACGGCCTGCCGGCGCAGCAGGTGCCGACGTTGTTTGTGCCGGAGGCGTGGATCAGCGCTTGGGACGGGCCGCCGCGCCAGCGCTTCCCGGCCGGGCTGCAGCGCGCCGACCAGCCGGTGCTCGCCGCCTACACCTCGGTGGTCATCACCTATCCAGACGGATGGCAGACCGCGGCCGAACCGCCGCGCGCCCGCCGCGCGCCCGCCATGGACGCCGCGCCTGTCACTCTCAGCGTGCCGACGATCGCGTATCAGGCATGGGGCGCCGGTGACCCGCTGGTGCGCCGGCCGCGCGCCGACCAGCCGGCCGCTATGCTCGCAGTGCCGCCCGCCGTCACCCCGCCGCCCAACGGCTTCACCGTGAGCTTTCCGGAGCCGGTGCGCATCCGCCTCAGGGTGCCGGACCTCGCCAATGGGCCATTCCCGGCAGCCAGTTCGCCCGTGAGCGGGTTTGCGGCCGTGGACGGGGGGTTGCCGCCCAAACCGGCCCGACGGCCTCCAGCAGAGCCTCTATGGCCAGTGCAGCCGCCTGCCGCCGTCGCCCATCCGGGCAACGCGGACCTCTGGAGCTATGTCGACTTCCGGTTCCGCACCATCCGGCCGCCACCGCCTGACCTGATGCGGGTCATCATCCGCACCGGCTTCCGTATCGTCGGCCAGCCGACCTTGCTCGGCACGTCGACAAGCCCCACAATGATCGGCACTGATGCGCCGCCCGCGCTCTACGGCACAAGCACGTCGGCGAAACTCTTGGGGGACCTGTAGATGGCCGCGTCGGTAAACCAGGACTTCACGACCTATTCGGGCGATGACGTTTACCCGATCTTCACGGTCTATGACGGTAGCGGCAACATCCTCGACATCTCCACCGTCAGCGATATCCAGTGGTATGCGCAGAAGGACGACGCCAGCACGCCGGCCGCCAGCGCCTCGAAGCTCGGCGGCACGATCGCCTTCGTGACCACGGGCGTCGACGGTCGGTTCCAGGTCACCCTCAGCAAGGGGGTCACCGCCGCCCTCAGCGGCTTCTACATCCACATTGCCAAGATCATCGACGCACTGGCCAACGTCACTACGGTCACCGTCGGCCGCATGCAGGTCGGGCTGAAGCCGGCCTACACCTACGACGCCACCAGCATCGCAACGTCGGCGCTCTACCAGGTGCGCCGCTGGATCGGCGATGTGATCTCCAACGACTGGCAGATGACCGACGAGGAAATTCTCTACTTCATCGCCGGCCGGGGCACGGTCCTCGGCGCCGCCGCGGATTGCGCCCAGGCGCTCGCTGACCAGTATGCCCGCAAGCCCGACGTCGTCAGCCCGGGCGGCATGTCGACGCGGTACGGCGAGATCGCGAAGAAGTATTCCGATATGAGCGCCCAGCTGGAGGCGAAGGCCCGGGCGCGCGGCGCTGGCGCGATGCCCTATGTCGGCGGCATCAGCATCACGGACAAAACCAACGTCACCACCAACAACGACCGGGTGCAGCCCAGCTTCAACATCGGCATGACGGACGCGACGCTGCCGCTGCCCATGCCGGCCAATGAGCGCAACGCCAATCCGAACGGCGGCGGGAGTAACTGATGGACGTTTCCGTCCAGCTGGTCGACAACGCCACGGTCCGCGTCAACGCGCTCACCGAGCAGATACGTGCACAGCTCCGCGTGGCGATCGTCCGGGATACCCAGCAGCTCGCGGCCCGGGTGCGCGGCAAGCTCAGCGGCGGCGTGCTACAGGTTCGCAGCGGCCGGCTCCTCAACTCCATCGCCAGCGAGATGCGGGAAAGCCAGTATGCGATCTATGGGATCGTCGCCTCTCGCGGCGTGCCCTATGCGGCAATCCACGAGTATGGCGGCCAGACCAAGCCGCATGACATCCTGCCGCGCAACGTGCAGGCGCTGCACTTCTTTGCCTCAGGGGGCGAGGTGTTCGCCAAGGCGGTCCAC
>CAIXDS010000297.1 GCA_903918195.1 uncultured Acetobacteraceae bacterium
AGGCTATGCGGAACCGCCTGGCCGCCGATCAGCAGCACGCCGAGTTGGGCGAGACCGCCGAGCGCCACCAGCGCAGCCGCCAGCAACTCGTGCCCCTCGCACCGGAACAGCAGCCACAGCGGGACTGCCGTGCCCAGCAGCACCTGTCCGCCCCAGAACAGCGGCGGAAAGACACCGCCGTGCAACAGCAGGAATCCCGACACGGCGCGGCTGTCCGGCGCATACAGCCATGTCAGGTGCAGCACCGACGTGAAATATAGCGAGGCCGCGGCAAGAATGCCGAGCAGCCGGCCGAGCCGCCGCCACATCGCCGCATCCGGCACCGACCCGCCGAGCGCGGCGAGGCCCGCCAGCACCAGCATGAACACGGAAAGCCCGTCGGCGAGCGAGGCGGTCACGAACAACGGCGCCATCATCGCCGAATGAAACGCCGCGCGCCCAGCCAGGAAGCCGAAGATCGAGCCGGTGCCGGTGGTCAGCACCAGCCGCCAGACCAGTGCCACCACCCCCGCCGCTTCCGTGTGCCGGTTCTGCCGCCGCACCAGCATGGTCCAGAGATAGACGCCCGCCACGGCGACGAAGCCCGAATACAGCAGCACGTTCCAGGCAAAGACGGAAAACGGGTTCTGGTGCAGCATGGCCACCATCAGCCGGTCCGGCCGGCCAAGGTCCAGCACCAGTACCCCCAGCCCGCCGGCCAGCAGCGCGATCGCCAGCAGTGCCGACAGCGGCGCCAGCGGTTTGTAGTCGCTCCGTCCGAAGACCGAGGCGACGGAGGCCACGTTCAGCGCGCCGGAGGCGGCCAGGATGAGAAAAATCGCGCAGACATGCGGCAGGCCCCACACGATCCGGTTGGTCATGCCGGTAATGTGGTGGCCCTGGGTCTCCATTGTCCACGCCGAGGCAAGCCCTAGCGCGACCAGCAGCAGGAGCAGCCCGAGCGCCGGCCAGGCGCGCGGTGCGGAGGGCATCAGCGTGACGCCAGATACAACCATGCTGCGTGCCCTCCTTCACAAACCCTGGTAGCGGATGGCGGACGCAAGGCCGAGTTCGGCCCGCAACGCCGTGCTCGCCCGGGCCCGCAGCGCCTGCGAAATTTCGCTGGCAGGATCGAGCAGGTCGCCGAACAGCATGGCCCCGCCCGCGCCGCCGCAGGCTTCCACGCAGGCCGGCAGGCGCCCGGTATCGAGACGGTGTACGCACAGCGTGCAGCCCTCGGCGGTGCCCTTGCCGCGCGGCGTGTACGGGCGCTGGTCGTGCACTTCGGCATCGACGAAGAAGCGGGCGTCGAACGGACAGGCCATGACGCAGTAGCGGCAGCCGATGCAGCGATGGCGGTCTACCAGCACGATACCGTCGGCACGCCGCAGCGAGGCGCCGGTCGGACACACCTCCACGCAGGGCGGCTCGGCGCAGTGCTGGCACATGACCGGCAGCGATACGCTGCGGTTGGTTTGCCTCTCGGTGGCTTCGATCTTGCGAATCCAGGGGACGTCGCTTGCCGCCCCGCCCCAGCCTTGTTCCTGCCGGCAGGCATCGACGCAGGCGGTGCAGCCGGCATCGCAGCGCGTGACGTCGATCAGCAGGCCCCATCGGGTGCGCGCACTCGCCGGGGTGCCGGGCGCGCGAGGGGCAGCCTCGGCGACCAGGAACAGGCCGGGCGCCACGGCGATTGCCGCGGCGAGCAGTCCGCGGCGCGTTGGGCCGGGGCTCATCGCGCGGCCTCCACCGGGGTTGCGCGATGGCAGCTGAAGCAGTCCACCGACACGGCGACCTTCACGTGGCAACTGGTGCAGAAATAGCGCGGGTTGGCGGCATCGACCGCCGCCCCACCGGCATCGCGCACGACGTGGCAGGTGATGCAGTCGTCCAGCCCGTGGCCGGGACGCCTGATGCCCTCCCGCGCCGCCGCGCTGCGGTCGTGCGCCAGCAGGTCCATGTGGACGCGCCGCATCTCCGCGGGCGGAGCCAGGCACTCCGCCGCACGGACGGCGAGCGGCGTGAGCAGCAACGCAATGAGGATGAGTCCGCCCCGCACGCTATTCCCCAAGCCCCATCTGGATGTAGCCGGACGGGCAGACGTCGCGGCAGATGTGGCAGCCGACGCATTTCGCGTAGTCCGTCTCGACGTAGCGGCCCGGCGCCCGCTCGGCCTTCGGCACCCGCGTGATCGCATCCTGCGGGCAATAGATCATGCAGCTGTCGCATTCCATGCACAGGCCGCAGCTCATGCAGCGCTTCGCCTCGGCGACCGCCTGCTCGGCCGTGAGCGGGACCAGGCGTTCGCCGAAATCGCCGAGCACCGCCCCGCCCACGCTGCGATGCGTGCGCTCGTTGCGGAGAACCGTGGCGAAATGCCCGAGGAACAGCGCCTCGTGCGGGATGATTTCGTGCGCCGCGCGGTCCTCGTAGTTGTGCACGGCGAAGTCGGAGTCGGCGGTACCGCGGGTGGGGCCCGGCGCCGGGTCGGGTGCGAGCCCGGCTGCGGCGAGCCGGTCGATCATGTCGAAATGCACGACATCGACGCGCGGCCGGCGGCCGGATTCCTCGCCGCGCAGAAAGCGATGGATGCTCTCGGCGGCGATGCGGCCATGGCCGATCGCGGTGGTGAGAAGATGCGGGCGGACGATGTCGCCGCCGGTGAATTCGCCCGGGCGCCCCGGCACGGCGAGACTGCGATCGGCCTTGATGAAGCCGCGCCCGTCATCGAGCCCGGCGAGGCCCTCGAGATCGCCGCTCTGGCCGATCGCCGAAACAACCAGATCGCAGGGGATCTCGAATTCGGTATCCGCGATCGGGATCGGCCGCATGCCGTCCATGGTGCATCGGCACATGCGCAACGCGCAGACGCGGCCGTCGGCGTCCTTCAGCACTTCCAGCGGCATGATACCGGCGCGGATATCGACGCCTTCCTCGCGCGCATCGGCGATTTCGCGTTCCGCCGCGGTCATCTGGTCGACCGGGAACAGCGAGGTCAGCACCACGGTGGCACCCTCACGCCGCGCGGCGGTGGCGACGTCGTGCGCAGTGTTTCCAAGCACCGCGTTGTCCGGGTGGTCCTTCGCATGCGTCTGCGTAATATGGCCGAGCCGGCGCGCGACCGAGGCTACGTCGACCGAGGTATCACCGCCGCCCACCACCACCACGCGATGCGCGACCGCGTCCAGCCGGCCTTCGTTGAAAGCCCGGAGGAACTCGATGCCGGTGATGCAGTTCGGTGCATCCGCACCGGGCACCGGCAGCCGCCGGCCGCTATGCGTGCCGAGCGCCCAGAAGATGGCATCGAAATCGCGCTGCAGATCGGCCATGCTCACGTCGCGGCCGATGCGGGTGGACAGGCGCGTCTCAATGCCCATCGCCAGGATGCGGGCAATCTCGCCATCCAGCACGCCGCGCGGTGTGCGATACCCCGGAATGCCGTAGCGCATCATGCCGCCGAGCGCCGCATGGTCGTCGAAAATCGTCACGTCATGGCCGCGTCGCCGCAGGTGATAGGCCGCCGACAGTCCTGCCGGGCCGCCGCCCACCACCGCTACACGCTGGCCCGTCTCAGTGTCGGGCGGCAGGAAGGAGATGTTGTTGGCCAGCGCCCAGTCGCCGACGAAGTGCTCGACGGCGTTGATGCCGACGTGGTCCTCGACCTCGTTGCGGTTGCAGGCGTCCTCGCAGGGCGCCGGGCAGACCCTTCCCATCACCGCGGGGAACGGGTTGGCCGCGGTCATGCGGCGGAACGCCAATTCCTGCCAGCTCATGCCGTCCGCTGGCTTTTCGAGGCCTCGCGCCGCGGCGAGCCAGCCGCGAATGTCCTGGCCGGACGGACAGGCGCCCTGGCAGGGAGAGGTGCGATGCACATACACCGGGCATTTGTGCGACGTCCCTGCATTGAATATCTGTTCCTGCCAGGGCGGCGGTTCGTGATCGCCGTCGCGATAGCGACGGAAGGTAAAAGCGTGCGTCTCGGCGGGCTCGCTCATCGCTGTTTTCCTCTCCTGCGCTCAGCCCAGCCGGATTGCCTGGCCGACGAGCTGGTGCAGCGAAACGACCATCTCCATCGGGAAGCCATAGGCCGGCAGCACCTTGGCGAACTGCGTCTTACAGATGGCGCAGATCGCCGCCATGTGGGTGACGCCCTGCTGCTCGACCACTTCCTTCAACGCCTGCATGCGCGGCCGCGCGCCCTTGATGCGAAGCTCCAGCAAATCGTCGGTCAGCAACCCGCCGCCGCCGCCACAGCAGAACGTCCGGTCATGCGTGGTATCCGGATGCATGTCCACGAAACTGGGCACGGCGGCTTTGATCACTTCGCGCGGCAGCACGAACTGGCCACCCGGTGCGTCGCCCATACGCGAGGCGCGAGCGACGTTGCAGGAATCGTGGAAGGTGACCGTCTTGCCCGCGTTGGTGTCGCGGTCGAGCACGATGCCGCCGCGGCGGATCAGCTCGTGCGTCACTTCCACGATGTGCTGTGGCACCGGATAGGCCGGGTCGAGGAAGTCCCACGGCCCGGCCAGCGTATTCAGGAATGCGTAGGCGACGCGCCACGCATGGCCGCATTCGCCGAAGACGATGCGCTTGACGCCGAGGTCGATCGCGGCCTGACGGATGCGCTGCGCGATCTTGTGCATCTGCTCGTAGGAGCCGATGAACAGGGCAAAATTCGCTGCCTCGGACGCGTGCGAGCTGAGTGTCCAGGAGATGCCGGCCTGGTGGAACACCTTGGCGTAACCGATCAGGCCATCGACATGCGGCTCGGCAAAGAAATCCGCCGATGGCGTCACCAGCAGCACGTCGGCGCCGTGCACATCGAGCGGGAATTTTACCGCCGCCCCGCTCTGCTCGAGCACATCCTCCTCAAGCCCTTCGAGCGTGTTGGCCAGCGCCGGCTCGGGCAGGCCGAGATTGTTGCCGATCTTGTGGACCTTGCCGATGATCTCGTTGCTGTATTTCTGGCCGAGCCCGATCGCGTCCATGATCTCGCGGGCGGCCATGGAGATCTCGGCGGTGTCGATGCCGAACGGGCAGAACACCGAACAGCGGCGGCACTGCGTGCACTGGTGGAAATAGGTGTACCACTCCTGCAGTAGCGCCTCGTCCATGTCGCGGGCACCGACATGCCTGCCGAGCATCCGGCCGGCGACGGTGAAATGCCGGCGGTAGAGCGCGCGCAGCAGGTCCTGCCGCGCCACCGGCATGTTGTTGGGGTCGCCGGTGCCGATGAAGAAATGACACTTGTCGGCGCAGGCACCGCACTTCACGCAGGAGTCGAGAAAGACCCGCAGCGCGCGCGAGCGCTCCAGCAATTCGCCGAGTTTCTCAACCGCGCGCCGCTCCCAGTCCGGCACACGTTCGCCGGGAAAGCCGAGCGCCTGGTTGTGCGCCGGCGCGGCGACGTAAGGGCGGCTGTGCGCCATCGCACCAGGGACCAAAGCCGGCGGAGCGGCAAGCTCCACCTCGTCAGCGAGCGGCGGCGGCTCGAACGCGCTCATTGTCCGCCTCCGGCCAGCGTGCGGGCCCAGCGCGCCGGTCGGCGATAGCGGCGCGACCCGTCGGGTTGGTTGCGCGTCGGGCTGAACACCAGGCCCGGTGCGTGCAGCAGCTTGCTGAACGGCACAATGGCCAGCAGCAGGATCGCCAGCAGCAGATGCAGCAGGAACGTCGGGTCCGGCGGCAGCCCTTCCGGCGCGGCACGCCAGATGCTGGTGAGGAACGCCTTCACCGCCAGGATATCGGTGTGCAGAAGGTATGTTGTGACCAGCCCGCTGGTGCCAATCGCCAGCAGCAGGACCAGGACGGCAACGTCGCCGGTCCGCGTCACCATGCGTACGCGCGGGACAAGAAGCCGGCGTGCGAGGAGGAAAAGCAGCCCCGCCATCATCATCCAGCCCGCCAGCCGGCCGACCGGCTGGATCGCCACCAGCCATGCCGGCGGCACCGCAACCACGTAGCGCAGGTGCCGCAGCAGCACGAGAGCTAGGCCCAGATGGAACGCCATGGATGCCGCCCAGAGCGGCTTGTCGGCGCGGAACAGGCTGTGGAACAGCAGCATCTCGCGGCCGACCCGCATGGCAGCGCCGCCGCGCGTCAGCGGCGCCGGCATGGTCGGGATGGACAACGGCACCGGGGCGGCAAGCCACAGCGCGAGGCGATACGCCAGGCCGGCGGCGAGCATCGCCGTCGCCAGCACCAGCAGGATCGCTGCGATCGCGCTCATGTCACGCCACCCCCGCTTGCCGTCTCAGACGCAGCCGGTAGGCTTCGGCAGGCCGGCGATCTTGCAGGCCTGCTTGGCCGGCCCGTACGGGAACAACTCGTACAGATACTTGTTGCTGGCCTTCTCCGGGCCGAGCTTCTTGCCGATCGCCTTGGTCAGCACGCGCACCGCCGGGGCGATCTGGTATTCCTGGTAGTACTCGCGCAGGAAGTTCACCACCTCCCAGCGCTCCGCCGTCATCGGCAGGCCCTCGGCCTCGGCGATAATACCGGCAACGGCCTCGTTCCACTGGCCGATATCGGTCAGGTAGCCTTCCTCGTCATGCGCGACGGTCTTGCCATCCACCTGATACGCTGCGTCCATGTCAGTCTTCCCCTTCAAAGCCAGGCTTGCACGGAACCTTTGGCAGCCGCGAGATCGACGAAGCCGCCGTAATCGACCACCGTCACGCCCTCCACCAGTGCCGCATTCTCCAATCCGCGCGCGGCCAGATCGGGACCGAGCACCGAGACCTCGAAACGCTGCGCCGCCGATGTCATGGCGTCCGCCAGCGTGGTTCCCGCGAGCGCGGCATAGACGGCGTCCTCGATAAGCAGAATCGCCGCGCCGGGCACCGCCCGCTTCAGGCAGGCCTCCAGCGTGTTGCGTTCGAACGGCGATTTGTTGACCGTGTGCAGCATATGTCGGTTCCTCAGGCGGTCAGCACGACGTCCATGCCGTCCATCAGCCGCGCCATGTCGGCGCGGGCGATGACCTCGACAGGGATCACCAGGTCTTGCTCGGACAGTCCGCGTTCGGCGAGCGATTCGCCCTCGACGTAGATTTTCTCCACGCCGTAGCCTTCCAGCGCGCGGTAGGTCTTGGAGAAATCCTTCATCTCCAGCGCACCGGGCATCTGCCCGCGGCGAAGCTGCCAGACGCCATCGTCAAGAAAGGCAACGTGGACGTCCTGGTCGAACATGGCGGAGATCAGCACCATCTCCAGCACTTCGAGGGCATACACCGTGCCGTGCGGGGCCTTGCGGTTCACGATCATGAACCGCTTGGTGACCGTCCCGTCCGTATCCTGCTCGTTCATCGCTGCCCCCTCAATCGCCGAAGACCATGGTGCGGTCGGCATCGATGCCCGCCTCGATCAGTTGGCCGAGGCCGGTGATGCGGAACCCCGGCGCAATCACCGCCTCGGTAACGCCGCGCCGCAGCCCGGCGGCGACACACACCGCCAGATCGACGCCATGCTCCTCGGCAAGCTTCGACCAGCGCGCGACGATGTTGCGTTCGTCGGCCTGCGGGGCGGAGTGGCGATGCGCGTTATGCACGCCGTCGTAGTAGAAGAACACGCGCAGCACTTCATGCCCGCGGGCCAGCGCCGCGCGCGCGAACTGATACGCCGTGTCAACCGCCTGGTGGTTGAAGGGGCCTTCGTTGACAAGGATGGCGAACTTCATCCGAAGCGTCCCTCAGAATCGCAGTTGCGCGGAGGCGTTCAGGCTCGCACGAGAGCCACGCCAGGTTTCGATGTGGAACTTGGTGAAGGGCAGATCGGTGACCTCGAAGAAGCGGGGCCAACCGATGCGGTCGATCCATTCCGACATGCGCTCCCACGGCCGGGCACCGGCCTTGTAGGCGTGCAGGATCTTCATCACGATGTCGGTCGCTTCCGGCCAGCGTGGCGGATTGTTGGGAATGCCGGCCGCCACCAGCTTGTGGAAGGTCGGCTTGGTGCGCGTGGAGGAATGCTTGCCGCCCACCCAGATCGCCAGCTTGCTGTGCTCGGGATCGTTGATCTGCATGGGCGGGCATGGGGGATAGCAGGCGCCGCAGCAGACGCATTTCTTCTCGTCCACTTCCAGGCTCGGCTTGCCGTTCACCATCGCCGGCCGGATCGCCGCCACGGGGCAGCGCGCCACCACCGCGGGGCGCTCGCACATCTGCGCCACCAGATCGTGGTTGATCACCGGCGGCTTGGTGTGCTGGACGTTCACCGCGATGTCGCCCTGGCCGCCACAGTTGATCTGGCAGCAGGAGGTGGTGATCTTGACTTTGTTCGGCATTTCCTCATGCCGGAACTCGTGGATCATCGCGTCCATCAGCGCCTTGACCACACCGGAGGCGTCGGTGCCGGGGATGTCGCAGTGCAGCCAGCCCTGGGTGTGCGAGATCATCGACACCGAATTGCCGGTGCCGCCAACCGGGAATCCATCCGCTTCCAGCCGCGCCACGAGCGGGGCCACCTTGGCCTCGTCGGTCACCATGAACTCGATGTTCGAGCGTGTGGTGAAGCGCATGAATCCATCGGCGCATTCGTCACCGATCGCGCACAGCAGGCGAACGGTGAACACGTCAAGCTGGCGCTGGGTGCCGGCCTTGACCGTCCACACGGCCTCGCCGCTGGCGGCGACATGGCGCAGCACGCCGGGCCGCGGGCGGTCGTGCCAGCGCCACGTGCCGTAATTTCGCTTGAGCACAGGGTGCATGTACGGGAACGGGTCGGGGACGCCGCTCTCGATCGGGATATGTGGTTCGGCCATTTTTCTGTTCCTCCCGTCGATGTCGCGCGGCTAGTCCGCGGCCTCGGCGCTGCCCTTGCGGGCGCGCCATTTCGCCGCCTCTTCCGCCCAGCCATCGGTGCGCACGTACGAGTTGGTGCGCGGATGGCTGACCATGTTTGGATCGAGCTCAAGCCCAACCGCTTCCAGCAGGTTTACCAGGCCGATGCGTTCGATGGACTCGCCGATGCGCTCATGCTCCAGAGCGTTCTCGACGAAGAAATCCACCACGCGGCGGGCAAGGTCGAGCAATTTCTCGTAGTCCTCGTCGGTCTCAAGCCGCAGGAACGGCACGATCACCGTGCCCATCTGGTCGCCGATCTTCAGCGTGCGCTTGCCGCCCAGCAGGATCGTCACACCGCGTTCGTCGCCGGGTTTGATCGCCTTGGTCATCGCGTTGATGCAGTGCATGCAACGCACGCAGCTTTCGCCGTCGAAGGCCAGCGTGTCGTCGTCGTTCAGCGACAGCGCGCGGGTCGAACACATGGCGATGACCTGGTCGATCATCCATTTGCGCCCGTTCTTCGCAACGTACGTCTTCACTTCGTCCTGGTCGATCCGCAGATCATCGCGCCAGGTGCCGATCACCGCGAAGTCGGAGCGCTGGATGGCGTTGGCGCAGTCATTCGCGCAGCCGGAAAACTTGAACTTGAACTTGTACGGGAGCGACGGCCGGTGCATCTCGTCGAGGAAGGCGTTGACGACCATGCGCATGGCCCGCGCCTCGTCGAAGCAAGACTGCTCGCAGCGGGCCGCGCCCACACAGGATATCGAGGTCCGCACGCCCGCGCCCGCGCCGCCGAGGTCGAAGCCGAGCGCATTGAACTCTTCAAAGCAGGGCTGCACGTTCGCGGTGCGAATACCCTGGAACATGATGTCGCCGGACTGGCCATGCAGCGCGACCAGGCCCGATCCGTACTTCTCCCAGATGTCGCAGAGCTGGCGCAGGATGTCGGTGGTGTAGTGCATGCCCGCGGGTGGCATGATGCGCAGCGTATGGAACTCGGCAGAATCAGGAAACTCGCCGGCGAGTTCGGAGAAGCGCGGGATCACGCCGGCGCCATAGCCGCGCACGCCGACTGTGCCGCCTTTCCAATAGCCCTTGCGCGTCTCGTATGAGCGTTCGAGTTGTCCGAGCAGATCTTTCATCATCGGCGCGTACGGCTTGTCTTCGGCCGCGGCGAGCCGCTTGAGGCCGGAGACGAAGCTGGGCCACGGTCCGCTCTCGAGCTCATCGAGCATCGGCGTCGCCGGCATTTCCTTGGACATTCGACCCGTCTCCCTCGACCCGCGACGGCGCGCGGGCGCCGCGATGATTGCAGAACGGTCAGGACGGGCGGCGAGGGGAAGACATGAGACGCGCGACTCCCGCGGGAGTCATGCCGCGGTTGGCGGCGTTGACTGGACGTCCGTCCCTACGCGCGACCCGGCTTCCCCGACCGGTCGTCTGGCCCCGTTTGCCGGGGCCTTACGCAACCTCATAACCGCGTGATAGTTGGTTGGCAAGGCGGTAAATTAGGAAATGATAATGCATCCACAGGACGAATCCGGCAGTGCGGAGATTACTAAAATCGGACGCACGACCGCCCCGTGGGGGCGCGAACTGGTGGTACAGGCGCTCGCCTACGACAGCGGCATGCGGCTCGCGCGGCTGCGCATCCGCGAAGGCCATCGCTTCACCATGCTCGATCTCGACGCCGCTACCGTCGAGTGGCTTGCAGCGGCGCTGCGACAGGCACTCGGTCAGGCAACGGCGGAGTGACACGCGGCGGCGTAATCGGCGGAAGATTGCGGCACGAACCAGTCGAGCGTGCCGGCGAGTGACACTACCCGACCGACGACCACCAACGCTGGCGCGGCAAGGCCGGCTGCCTCCACCTGCGCGGACAGATCGGCCAGCGTACCAACCACGTGACGTTGGGCGCCGGTCGTGCCGCGCTCGATTGCCGCTGCCGGGGTATGGTCCGGCAAGCCGCCTGCGAGCAGCCCGGCCACGATCACCGGCAGCCGCCGCAACCCCATGTAGATGACCAGCGTGGTGTCCGGATCGGCCAGTGCGGCCCAATCACGTTCTGGTCCGGCCTCATCCTGGCCATGGCCGGTCACGAAGCGGACGCTGTCGGCGAGGCCGCGATGCGTCAGCGGAATGCCGGCATAGGCGCTGCAGCCGGCGGCGGCGGTAATGCCGGGCACGACCTCGAACGCGATGTTGTGGCGTGCCAGGTGTTCGGCCTCTTCGCTGCCGCGGCCGAAGACAAACGGATCGCCGCCCTTCAGCCGAACCACGGTGCGCCCGGCGCGGGCGAGGCGCAGCAATAGATCGTTGATGTCGTCCTGGCGCATGTGGTGGTAGCCAGCCTGCTTGCCGGCGAAGACGCGCGCGGTGCCGGGCGGGACAAGATCGAGAATAGCGTCGCTGACGAGCCGGTCGAAGACCACAACATCTGCTAGCCGTAGCAAGCGCAGGGCTTTGACGGTCAGCAGATCCGGATCGCCGGGGCCGGCGCCGACAAGGTACACACGTGCTTCGGCCATGATCGGACCTCGTTTGTTGTCGTGGACGCTCCCACGACCGGCATATTAGGAGATCATCATATAGTCAAGAATGAAAACGGTGCCGTTGGCGCGGGAAGTGCCGGCCGGTCGTCGCGATGTCGCCGGACGGGGCCTCTCGCACACGGTGCAGAAGATCGCATTCCGGAGTGGCCAAGGGCATGCAATGAGCTCGTGCAGTTTTGGCGCTGCGCCAATGGACCCTACGCGACCAGTTTACTGGCATCTGGCCCGGCGCGAGGCGGATGACATCATCTTGCTGACCAATGCCCTGTCTGCGGCTCAGCGGGCGGTGGGCGTTTCGGCGACTGCCACCCGACGGTGGCCGGCGCAACGCGCCCGGCGCTGCGTCAGATAGTCAGCGCGCTGCTTTTCGTAGTTGTTATAGCCAAGCTCCTTGGCGCGTGGGTCGATCTGCCGTGTGGCAACGATGTCGGCGGTGAGTTCGATGGTCTCGGCGATGATGATCGTCTGCAGCGACATCCCGCCGGTGAAGATCGCCGCGGTGGCGGTCCACATCAGAGCGTTGACCAGCACGATGTCCGCCACGCCGTCGCGGTAGGTGCGCGGGCCGACGAAGGCGAGCATCACATACCCGCCTTCGCCCACCCCCATGCGGCACAGGCTGAGGCCGATATCCGCGGGCTCCGGCTCGTAGCCCATGGTGCTGGCTTCGTCCCACCAGCCCAGCACGCCGACCGTGGAGTTGATGCCGAAGCGCTGCACGGCATTCCAGGCGGTAGACATGTCGCCGACCGCCAGGCTGGATAGCGCCGTCAGCGGCTCGTTGACCAGGTTGGAGATCACCCGCCCAGGCCCGGCGGCAGGGGAGAGCGATGGCGGCACCTCCTCGCCGCGCGCATGCGCGCCACGTGCGGGAGCGCCGGGTGATGGCGAATCGGGCGCATTCGCGGCCGCCTTGTCGCTGCCGAGCACGCTGCCAAGAAGCCAGTAGACCGTGCGATTGAGGGCGAAGATGAGGTGGTTGTAGCCGTTCAGCAGGTCATCGCTGGAAGGCTCGGTTCCTGCTGACACAGCGACAGTGGGAGCAGCGGCGGGCTCGGTCGCTGTCGCCACACCCGGGATGCACAGCAGCAGCAGCGTCGCCAGCAGGCAGACGGGCAAGCGGAACATCAGGGGTGGATCACAAGCTACCATCCGATTCCATGACTTTGCTCATCCGCAGCTTCACGTCACGCGGCATCGCATAGTACGGTGCGGACGTGACCAGCAGGTCGGCGCCGGCGGCGGCGAAGGCTGCCGCATTGGTCTCGTTGATTCCACCAGCGGCAGCCAGCAGCGGGCGGGGCAGGCACGTCCGAAACGCCGCGGCCAGCCGGGCGACGCTTTCCGGCGTAGCCTTGTCGATCTGGACCACATCGACGCCAGCTTCCACCAATGCGAGCGCTTCCTCTTCGCTGTCCGCCTCGGCACTGAGCCGGCGCTCCGGCGCGTGCCCCCGCAGGCGTTGGAATGCGTCGGTCAGGTTGGCACCGCCGGCCAGGAAGATGCGATGATCGGCGAACACCAGGACGGAATCGGACAGGCCGAGCCGGTGCGGCACCGCACCGCCGGCCATGATTGCCTTCAGCGCGATTCGCTTTGCGCCCGGCATGTGCTTGCGGGTGCAGGCGACCGACACACGCGGATTGGCGGAACGTGCCGCGGTGACGATGGCGGCGGCACGGGTGGCAATTCCCGAGGCCAGCTCAAGCAGGATCTGCGCTGTCTTGCCAGCCCGGTGCAGGTTGCCGGCGAGACCGCTGGCTTCAAGCAACAGAGCGTCGCGCCGGACGGTCGCGCCGCTGCTCGAATGGCGCGTGCAGCGGCAGTCGCACAGTTCGAGCATGCGCGCGGCATCTTCAATGCAGGCAACTGTCATGTCGGTAGCGGCCGTAAAAGTGGCACGGCCGGGCTGCGTGGCGATGCCAAGGCCGGTCGTCGTAATGTCACCGTAAGGGACGTCCTCCTGCACGAGGCGCATGAGATCGGAATCCGGAATGGCAAAGGGCATGGGATGCGCTCATTCGGTGTTGTCGATGCCTGAACGGATCGTGCGGTATCGGGATAGCCAACAAGCGGGGGACCGGTATGGGCAAGGAAGTCTACCTGGCGGGCGATGGCGCTGTTGGGGGCGCCACGACAGCGGTATATCCGTCCTGACACAGGAGGAGCGCCCCATGGCACATGACCGTATCCTCGCGGACATCATAGCCGATGTCGCTGCCATCCTTGGACCGGAACTGACCGGCATTACTGTCACGCGTGCGGTGGTCGGCGTTTACTTCACCGGTGTGGCGCTCAGCACCGGCACTGCTGGCGTATGCGCGACACCCGCGAAGACCACGCTGCACGCGGCCTGCTGCCCCGAAGCCGGTGACACCGTGATTCCGCCCGGCACGCTGCGCGGCCGCCGAGCGGTGGACCTGCTGGAGGAGATATCGTCGCCGCACGCGCTGCGCCGCGCGGTCGGCATCGCCACCTTGAATGCGCTCGCCGATGCCTGCTGGCAGCGCTGCCCGCATCCCGAAATCGTGCTGCGCGAGGAAATGGATGCGTTCGACGCTGCTGCGATAGTGGCAGGCGAGCACGTCGTGCTGGTCGGCGCCTTCATTCCGTTCCTGCGCGCACTCAAGCGCATGGGACAGGACTATACCGTGCTGGAGTTGAACCCCACCATGCTCAAGCCCGACGAGGTGCCGCATTTCCGGCCAGGGGACGCGGCGGCCGACGTTATTCCGCGCGGCGATGTGGTGTTGTTGACCGGCAGCACGTTGCTGAACGGCACGCTGGAGGATCTGCTGCTTCTCGCCCGTCCGCAGGCGCGCGTGGTGGTGGTGGGGCCGACGGTCGGGCTGCTGCCGGATGCGTTCCTGCGCCGTGGCGTGGATGTGCTGGGCGGCGTGCGCGTCACCGCGCCGGATGCGTTCCTGGACGTGCTGGCGGAAGGCGGCTCGGGTCAGCACTTCTTCGGCCGCTCGGCGTCGCGGGTGGCGCTGCTTCGGCGATCGCCGAAGCAAGACGCGGTCGGTGCCGCCTGAGGCTTCCGAGCGGTCTCGCGTCCGAGCCGCCATGGGCGCGGTTCCGGTGCGCGAGATCGCATGGAAGTCTCTGGATTCGGTTTCGTCATCGGTGCTCCGTGGCCATCCGGCCGGGATGTGACGCGGCAGCTTGCGAGCTGATTTTCCACCTTGCAGAAAGATATATCAAGTGCCATCTAACGGATGCGCCGCTGGTGTTCAGCGCGAACTCCCTGGAACCGTAGCGCGTGCGGGTGAAGCGATGGTCGCGGGCTCGGCAATGGGTCGAGGCTGTGTGAAAAGCGCTGAACGCTGGCTTTTTCGGGCACCAGAGCCCTGGGATGGGTTCGTGGCCGGCTGAGAGCGCCGCCTGCGAGGCCGGTCGGTTGATCGCTGATCAGCGACGGGATTGCTGCGACCGGTCAGTGAGCCTCTCTATTGGCGCCTGGACGTGTCGGCGAGCGGTCCCGAGGTTCGTCAGGCCCGTAAGGCGGCCATCAGGGGCTTCACTCTCAAGATGGCGATCACCCGTTTGAGGTTGTAGGCCAGCACGTGAAGGCTCATTTCCGTGCTGACCCGTTTCAATGTTCGGGTCAGGAAGTGCGTTGCGCCCATCCAGGCCTTGAGCGTGCCGAAAGGATGCTCGACCGTCCGCCGTCGCACCCGCATGCAAGTGGGCTCCTGGTCCAGCCGCCGCTGCATGGCATCGATCACCGCCTCATGCTCCCAGCGCTTGATGCGGCGTTCCTTGCCTGTCGTACACTGCGTCTTGATCGCACAGGTGGCGCAGCCAGTGCCCAGGTAGGACCGCAACGTCTGCCCCTTCTCGACGGTGTTGAAGCGCCAGGTCAGACGCTCCCCGGCGGGGCAGCGGTACACATCATCGTTGGCAATGTAGACAAAGTCCTGCTTGCCAAAACGACCTTCCGCCTTGGCACCCGAGGTCAGCGGCTTGGGGATATAGGGAATATGGCCGGCCTGCTCGCAGGCCAGAATTTCCTCACCCTTGAAGTAGCCCCTGTCGGCGACAACGGTCAGAGCGTCGTGGCCCATGGCCTGCTGCGCCTGCCCGGCCATGTTCGAGAGCTGATCGCGGTCATGGCCAACGTTGGTGACCTCGTGGGCAACAATCAGGTGGTGCTTTGCATCCACCGCCGTCTGCACATTGTAGCCAACCACGCCGGTGCCTTTGCCACTCGTGGCCATCGAGCGTGCGTCGGGGTCGGTCAGCGAAATCTGCTGATCGGGAGCGGCCTGCACCGCCTTCTCCAGTTCGCGGTACCGCTGCATCTGCTGCTTGAGCGCGGCAATCTTGTCCTTCAGCCGCGCCACCTTCGCCTGCGCGATCTCACCCTCTTCGCGGTCGGCGGTATCAAGCGCCGACAGATAGCGGTCAATGCTGGCTTCGATCTGTTCGATTCGCTTCTGCACCTTGGCCGGCGTGAAGTTCTTGTCGCGGGTGTTCACCGCCTTGAACTTGCTGCCGTCGATGGCGACCACCGCCTCGGACAGCAGGTTGAGCCGGCGGCACAGCACCACGAACTGGCGGCAGGTGGCGCGGATCGCCGGCCCGTTGTCGCGGCGAAAATCAGCGATTGTCTTGAAGTCCGGCATCAGCCGGCCGGTCAGCCACATCACTTCCAGGTTGCGCTGCGTCTCGCGCTCCAGCCGACGGCTCGACTGGATGCGATTGAGGTAGCCATACAGATAAAGCTTCAACATGGTCGCCGGATGATAGGCGGGACGGCCGGTGGCCGCCGGAACCATGCCCGCGAAGCCCAACTCCGTCAGGTCCAGCCCGTCGACGAACGCCTCAATGATCCGGACCGGGTTCTCCTCCGTGACGTAGTCGTCCAGGCTGCTCGGCAGCAGGATCAGTTGCGTCCGCACCTCGCCCCGAACAAAACCCCGCATCCACCCGGCTCCTCGACCCGCTCAGGCCGAATCGTACCAGAGGACCGGGGGTTTTCACACAGCCTCGGTCCTGAGCAGCGGAACGAGCGGGCGGAGACGATTGTCGTTCCAGGACGACCCCGTAAAGATGCAAGAGGAGCCGATACTCGTGAGCGAAGATAACGTGAGGACGACATCGCGGCGCAACGTGCTGCAGGCCGGTGTGGCGGTGCTCGCCACGGGCGCTGCGGCCGGAGCCAGGGCGCAGGAGAAGATCGAGAAGTCTATGGTGATGTACCAGGAGAAGCCGAACGGCGACCAGCAGTGCAACAAGTGCCTGCACTGGCAGCCGCCTGGTTCCTGCGCGATTGTTGCCGGTCCGATCATTCCGACCGGCTGGTGCGGTGCCTTCGCACCGAAGCCATAGAGGCCCCGCATGGGCGGCGTCGCCGTCGGCTGCGTTCGCCGTCCGTGCAGCCTGGCGGTTTACGATCGAGCTGGGCGATCTGCACTGGCCTCGATTGTGAACCGCCAGGCGCTGAACCACCCGGCCGGATGACGGTCCGGCAGACGGGCGATGCATCTGTCGTCCTGAATTTTGTCTGGGAAATCGCTGAATGACCCTGTCCGGCAAGATCGCCGTCGTTACTGGCGCCAGCCGCGGCATTGGTGCCGCCGCCGCCATCGAACTTGCGCGCCGGGGTGCCCACGTCGTCATCACCGCCCGCACGCAGGGCGGGCTGGAGGAGACCGACGACACCATCCGCGCCCTCGGCGGCACGGCCACGTTGCTGCCGCTCGACTTGAAGGACGGGGCCGCGCTGGACACGCTCGGTCCGAGTCTGCTGGAGCGGTTCGGCCGGCTCGACATCATGGTGTCGAACGCCGGCACAATCGGCCTGCTCACCCCCGTGCCGCACATCCTGCCGGCGGACTGGGACCAGGTGGTGGCGGTGAACCTCTCCGCCACCTGGCGGCTGATCCGCACGTGCGGCCCGCTGCTGATCGCCGCCGAGGCGGGGCGGGCGGTGTTCGTCACTGACGGGATCGTGCAACGACCCATTGGCTACTGGGGAGCATACGGCGCCACCAAAGCCGGTCTGCACCACCTTGTGCAGAGCTGGGCCGAGGAAACCCGCACCTTCCGGGTGCGCGTGAACCTCGTCGATCCCGGCCCGGTTGCCACCGGCCTGCGCCGCTCGGCTTTTCCGGGCGAGGACCAATCCCTCCTGCGCCAGCCCACCGACATCGCGCCTGGAATCGCCGACCTGTGCGGTCCCGACGAAATTCGTCACGGCGCGTTGGTGCGGGTCGGCCCGGACGCAAATTAAGCCTGCATGGGGCGGAGGCTGCCGCCTGGACCCCATCAAGCTGCGCCGTCGGCCGGACAAAATGAGCGTCCAGCGCTGCGTCCGGGAACAACCTCGTGGAGGCGACCCGTCCACCATCGAGGGTCGCGAATGTTCGGGAAGACGTGTTATGCGGCACCCTCGAGTGTGAACCGCCAAGCGCAGAACCACTCGGCGGGATGGGCGTCTGGCGGGCAGGCGATGCAGTCGCAGCGGATGCGCGGGTCGATTGCACGGGCAAAGCTGGTGTATTCGACGACCCCGCCCGACTTGCAGGGATAGTCCGCCAGTCCCTTGCGCTGACGCGCCGCCTGGACCCGGCACTTCGTCATCTCCAGGACCAGCGATCCGTCGGCTTCGAAAAACACGCGCTGTTCGTTGATGGCACCGTAAAGCCGCTGGGCAAAGGTAGCCGCAAGCACGGCGAGGCCGCCGGCGTCCGGCAAGCCATTCAGAGCCTTGATCCGGGCGGCTTCCAGCGGCGCGAAATGGGCCCAGCAGGCATCATTGACGTCCTTGGCGGCAGCCATGCCTTCGCGCTTTTCCACCGCCTGGAACCACACCCCGTCGAGCGCCAGCCAGTTGACCGCCAGGGCGGAGAGCAGCGCCTGCAATTGCTTGGCGTCCATGCCGGCCAGCGGTGCTGGCAGGCCATCCTCCGTCGCTGTTCCAAGCGTGGCACAGAGGCGATTGATGACAATCGACGAAGCCAGGTCGCCCGCCTCCTTCTCCATGGCCAGGGCGTCGTCGATGCCGAAGCGGCTGGCGGAATTGGCGAACCACAGCCCGTAATGGACCGCCATGCGGCGAACCGCATCGATCACCGCGCTGGCCAGTTGCCTGGATTCTTCGTCCATGTGCTGTCTCACCATTGAAGGTCATGGGCTGTCGCTGGAGCGCACTCTATCGCGCGGACGGCCGATCGATACCGGCGGTATCGATCGGCGCGCCGGTCAGCCGACCCGGGATTCCTGCGGTTCTTCGTGGGAATGATCGTGGCCGTGATCGTCGCTGTGGCACTCGCCGCCGCAGTCGCAGCCGGTCACCGGCAGCAACGTGCCTGCTGCGTGCCGCGCCAGGAAGTCGCGCACCGCCTCGATCGGATCTTCCTTGTCGGTAATGGCAGTCTGGATGCCACGCTGCGTCAGCACCTGGACGAAATGGCCACCGAAACTGCCGGAGAGGAGCACGTTGACGCCGTCGATCGGGTGGGCACCGGCGCCGCCCGTTGCGTGGAAGGACTGCTCCAGCGCCAGATCGAGGCGAGAAGACTCGACAGGCTCGGCGCCGGGCTGCACGTCGTAGATGAGGAAGCGCCGTGCGCGGCCAGCGTGGCCGGTGACGGTGCGGAAGTTCTGGCTGGTAACAGCGATTTTCATCGGAATGCTTTCGGGTGATGCCGCGCCGGATCGGCGACGGGGTATTGCGATATATCTTGTAGTACGATATATCACAGCCAGTCGGAAGCGCAAGCAGGTCGTTCGGCCGCGCGCCGGCAAATTTCACCCAGACAGATCGGCCACGGCCGATACCGGGAGCTGCGTAGATGCATCCGACAATGAAGCTGGCGTGGAGCGGCGTGGGCGTGAGCCTGGCCGTGGCCGGGCTGAAATTCGCGGCCTGGTGGAGCACCGGCAGCGTGGCGCTTTATTCCGATGCGTTGGAGTGCGTCATCAACGTCGTGGGTGCCTGCACCGCACTGGCGGCGCTGTGGATCAGCCTCCGGCCGGCAGATGCGAGCCATCCCTACGGTTACCAGAAGGTGGAACATGTCTCGGCCATGGTCGAGGGCCTGATGGTGCTGGCGGCGGCGGCGGCGATCCTGCACGAGGTCACTATGACCTGGACGAATCCGCATCCGATTTCGGCGCCGTGGCTGGGGATGCTGCTGAGCGGTGTTGCCACGTCGATGAACGCGGTCTGGGCGTGGTGGCTGATTCAGGCGGGGCGGCGCTGGAAATCGCCGGCGGTGCGGGCGAGCGGGCGGCATCTGCTGACCGATGTCTGGACGTCCGGCGGGGTGCTGGCGGCATTCGCTCTGGTGCCGGCGACCGGCTGGCTGCAGCTTGATCCGGCCATCGCCGTTCCGATCGCGCTGAATATCGCCTGGACCGGGATCAGCATGATCCGCGAGGCGATGGACGGTCTGATGGACCGCGCCGATCCTCTGGTACTTGCTCGGATGTGGGATGTGATCGCGATGCATGGCACGGGCGCGTTGCAGGCGCACGACCTGCGGGCCAGGCAGTATGGGCGCATCACATTCGCGGAGTTCCACCTGGTCGTGCCGGCGGCGATGGGCGTGCGGGAAGCTCATGCGATCTGTGACCGCATCGAAACGGCATTGCAGGAGGAATTGGGCGAGACCGTGGTCAACATCCACGTCGAACCCGAGGAGGCCGCGCAGGCCGGTGCGTTGTTGGTAACGGCGTAACGGACCGCGGTGGATCAGCCGCTGCGGCAACGGTATCCAAGGGAGGAAAAAGTCATGGGTGGAGCGCTCGACATCGGCACCGTCAGGAGCCTGAAGATCGACGTGCTGACGGAAACCGGCTGGTTCGACGATGCGTGCTTCCGCCGGGATATGACGAAGTATGGTGGCAGCGCGCAGAGCCAGTACCGCATCGCCTGGGATGCCGCGAATGCCGGCGGCTATGCGGCGCTGCTGACGATCACCGCGCTCGATGGGGGGCAGAGCCGGATTCTGCTCGACACCGGCTGGAACAATGCGTGGATGGACCATGTGTTCGTACGGCACGGCGTTGACCGCATGCTGGAACGCGGTGAGATCGACTGCATGGTGCTGTCGCACTGGCATCTCGACCATTTCTGGGGCATCGAATCGACTCTGCGGCACGACAGGCGGCTGAAGATCTATGCGCCGTCCACCTGGCAGGAAGAGGACTGCGCCCTGCTGCGGGAGGGCGCCGACATCCAGGTGCGCGACGAGGACGGGCGCGCAGTGTCGATCTGCCGCAACTCCGTCCCGCACCAGGGAGAACTGGTGCTGACCGAGACACGCGGGGAGGACGGCAGCGGCATCTACCGCCTGCAGCCCGGCGTCGCGTTGCGGATGTTCGACGCCTCGATGCTGCTGCAGGTGCGCGGCGAGAACGTGCTGTATGTGAACGTGGCCGACCAGGGCATCGTCACCGTCACCGGCTGCGGGCATCCCGGCATCATGACGCTGCTCGGCTTCGCGAAGGACAGGCTGGCGGCGCCGGGGTTGTACGGCTGCTATGGCGGGCTGCACCTGAGCATTTTCGACACTTGGAAGCCCGAGTTCGACGACATCATCGAGTCGGTGAAGGGCCTGGGGTTGCGGCGAATGGGCTGCAACCATTGCACCGGCTGGATGTGGGCCGAGAAGGCGACGACCCACGGCGTGCCGATCATCAAGGGAACCGACGCCTATCTGAGCTACCCCAAGATTTCCGCGCAGGCGAAGGGCAGCCACGCCTTCCTGGGAAATGGCGACCGCGTGGTGTTTTGAGAGCGCTTGGACCTCGATGCGGAGCCGCGATGCAGCAGTTCGGTGACGATGCCTACGCGCGGCCCGGCATGGCAGGCGACCGCCGCCGCCACGCTGCCAGGGCTGGTCATCGCGCACCAACAAGGTCCGGGCGGCGGTAACGGGTGAACTCTGCCGTGACGCAAGATAGCTCTTGTAAGCGGAGCGCATCACGATATATCTTATCGCACGATATAACGCACTCTGTAAGGATACTCGCTATGCCGTTCCAAGACTGCCGCTCCGGGCATGGGGCTGGCCGTGGCCGCCTCGGCTCCGGCCGTGGCCTCGGGCTTGGTCGAAAAGGGGGCCGCGGGCAGGGCTTCAGGGGATTTGGTGAAGGACAGATTCTGGATGCCGCCGACCTTCAGTTGACGATTCTGGCGGTGCTTGCCGAGCAGCCGCGCACCGGTCTGGGGACCATTCAGGCCCTCGCAGCCCGCGGTTGCGCCGGTGTGGCCGCAAGCGCGGCAGAGGTCTATCCGGGCCTGATGCTGCTGGAGGAGACCGGCTTTCTCTCCGGCAGCAGGGACGAGGCCGGACGCCGCGTCTATGCGCTCACCGAAGCGGGCGCCGCGCACCTGGCCGCGAAAAATCTGCTGACCGATGCCATCCTTGCTGATGCCGCCGACGCAGCCCGCGACGCCGCGCCGCTCGCGGGTCGCCGCCACCGGCCGCGCTGCTGCCGGCGCACCCTTGCCGCCATTGCCTCGGGCACGGCCCGCACCACCGGCCCGGCATCCGCCGGCCAATCGGCACTCTAGAAAGCAGGAGCGACTCATGACCGCAACCACTTCCGACCTTGGCCCCGACGCCGAAAGCCAGCCGGCGCGTCGCGATTTCCTCGGGCTGACGGCGGCTGCCGCAGCCGCCGTCGGGGCCGGCGCCATCGTTTGGCCGATGGTCGACAGCATGAACCCGTCCAGCGACGTGCTCGCGATGTCGACCATCGAGGTGGACCTGAACCCGATCGCGCTCGGTCAGGGCGTTATCGTTCTGTGGCGCGGTCAGCCGGTGTTCATTCGCCACCGCACCGAGGACGAAATCAAGCTGGCCAGGGAGGCCGTGGTGGCCGAGCTGCGCGACCCGGCAACCGACGCCGACCGGGTGAAGCCGGGCCACGAGCAGTGGCTGGTGGTCAGCGCCATCTGCACGCATCTGGGCTGCGTGCCGGGCGGCAGCAAGTCGAGCCAACCGCGCGGCGAGTTCGGTGGCTGGTTCTGTCCCTGTCATGGCAGCCAGTACGACACCGCCGGCCGCATTCGCAAAGGCCCGGCGCCGCTCAATCTGCCTCTTGTGAACTACGCGTTCCTGACCGACACCAAGATCGTCATCGGCTGACCGCCGCTGCTCACCGCCACGGTGCGCGACAGGTCTGCCTGAACGGGAGAGACTCCATGTCGCGACGCGATGTGCCGGAAACATTGAGCGGGCCGACGAGCTGGGACTGCTTCGGCTGCGGGCGCCGGGGCTGCGGCCGTGGTCCCGGCGCGGGCGGCGGCGGCCGTGGTCGCGGGCGGATGTTCGACAACGGCGACCTGCGCCTAGTGGTCATGCAACTGCTGTCCGAGCGCCCGCGCCACGGCTACGAGATCATCAAGGCGCTGGAGGAGCGGGTAGGGGGCGGCTACAGCCCCAGCCCGGGTGTGGTCTACCCCACGCTGACGCTGCTCGAGGAACTGGGCCATGCCTCGGTGACGGATGAGCGTGCCGGCCGCAAGCTATACACCCTGACCCCGGATGGGCGTACGGCGCTGGCGGTGAGCCAGCGTGCGGTCGACGCGATTTTCGAACGGCTGGAAAGCGGCGCGGCCTCGCGTAGCGGCCCGCCGCCGCAGGTGGTGCGGGCGATGGAAAACCTCGCCGCTGCGGTGCGGTTGCGGCTGCAAGGGCAACCGGCCGAGGAGACGCAGATCCATGCCATCACCGCGGCTATCGATGCGGCGGCGCGGGCCGTCGAAGAGGGCTGATCTTTCCCGATCTTAGTTTCTTATTGACGCAAATAGTTATATGCGAGATTTTCCGGGCCATATCAGCAAGGACGCCGCCATGACCCGGATTACCATTATCGGCAGCGGCTTCGCGGGCCTCACGACCATTCGCGAGCTGCGGCGGCAGGGCGTCGATGCCGAGATCGTGGTGGTCTCGCCGCAGGATTCGCTGACCTACCTGCCGAGCCTGATCTGGGTTCCGCCGGGCTTGCGCACGGCAGCGGACCTCCATGTGCCACTGGCTGGGTTTTTTGCCCGGCATCGCGTCACCTGGCACCAGGGCACGGTGCAGCAGGTCGCCGACGGTGGCCGGCGTGTGGTGACCAGCACAGGTGACCTGACCAACGATGTCCTCGTGGTGGCGAGCGGCGCACGGTTCCTCCGCAAGCTGCCCGGCATCGAGCACGCCCTGGTGCCATGCCAGGACGTGCGCTCCGCCGAGGCAATCCGCGACCGGCTGGCCGAACTGTCGGGCGGCACCATTGCCGTCGGCTTCGCCAGCAATCCGGCCGAACCCGGTGCCGTTCGCGGCGGGCCGATGTTCGAGTACCTGTTCGGGCTGGACACGCTGCTGCGCCGGCAGGGACGGCGGGCGGCGTTCGAACTGGTTTTCTTCAATCCATCGACCGAGCCCGGCCAGCGCCTGGGCAAGCGAGCTGTCGCGGGGCTGTTGGCGGAGATGCAGCGTCGCGGCATCCGTACCCATCTCGGCCACAAGATGGTGCGGCTCGAGCCGCGCCGGGTCGTCACCGAAGGTGGCGCGATTGATGCGGACATGATTCTGTTCCTGCCTGGCCTGACCGGGCCGGCGTGGCTCGATGGCAGCGATTTGCCGCGCTCGGCGGGTGGCTTCGTCGTCGCGGATGCGCTGTGCCGCGTGCCGGATCGCGAGCTTGTCTATGTCGCGGGCGACGCCGGCAGCTATCCCGGCCCGGACTGGATGCCCAAACAGGCGCACCAGGCCGATCTGCAGGCCGTAACCGCTGCCCGCAACATTGCCGCCGAGCTGGCCGGGCGGCCGGCCGCCGCGCGGTTCCGCACCGAACTGAGCTGCATCGTCGATACGCTGGATGGCGGCGTGCTGGTGTTCCGCAACGAGCGCCTCAATGTCGCGCTGCCGCCGTTGCGCGTCATGCACTGGGCCAAGCGTGCCTTCGAGCGCCTCTATCTGCGCGGCTATCGGTAGTAGAACCTAACGTACGGCGTGCGCCGCTGCTGCATCGGCGTTCGGCCAGGGAGAACTCATGATCCAGCCGACTCTTTCCGCAGCGGTCGCCGCGGTTCTGCTTGCGTGTGCCGGCATTGCCCATGCCGAGGTGCCACCTGCGCCCGCCGTCGAGGCTGCATCCAGCGATCCGTTGGAGTCCTTCAACCGCGCGATGTACGGCTTCAACAAGGGCGTTGTGGACTACGTGATCAATCCGAATGTCGACGCCGTCGCGCCGTACACCCCGGCGCCGGTGGTGACCGGACTTGGCAACGCCTACAACAACCTCACCGAGGTCGAGTATGTGCTGAACGGCGCCCTGCGGCGCGATCCGGGCATGATCGCGACCTCGGCCGGGCGCTTTGTGATCAATTCGACCGTGGGCATCGCCGGACTGTTCGACGTCGCCACACCACTTGGGCTGGTACGGCAGAAAGGCGATTTCGGCGAGGCGATGTGCGCGGCGGGCGTGCCGGCGGGGCCGTACGTGGTGTTGCCACTGGTCGGGCCGGCGAACGTGACGAGCGCCGGCTTGCTCGCCGGCGGCGTGGCAGTCGAGGTCTATCTGCTCAGCTTCATTTCCATGGCGTTGGCGACGGCCGACTTCCTGGTCATCGATACCGGCGGCTCGGCCGCATCGCTGCGCTACGCGACCGACATCCCGCCCGGCTCGGACGGCTATTCCGTGCAGCGAAACGAATACGACGGCTACATCAAGTCCGCGTGCGGCCCGAGCTAAGCAGATTCCGATTGGTTGACCAACGGACTGTTAATGCTATCCACGCAGCCGTCAAAGACTTCAACCGCGAGCGCATGCCCCGTCCGTCGGCCGAGCTGCGAATCTCAGTTAGTTATGCGTCACACCATCGAAGAAGCCGCTCATGCCTTGGCCTCCCAGGCACCGCAACCCTTTGCAGAAAGGACTGACCGATAGTTATGTTTGCCCCTCGCACAAGCGCAGCTTACCCCGCCGTAGTTCTCGTCCTGGCGGGCCTTGTTGCATTCGCCGGACCGCAGCCGGCCATCGCTGCGGACGAGCGCGTCGTGATCAAGATGCCGCCTGAGATGCGTACCGAATTTCTTGAGCACATGAGCCACCACATGGTTGCGCTTAATGACGTCATCGCCGCAGTTGCAACTGGAGATTTCAAGCACGCGGCCCAGACCGCTCGCGATAAACTGGAGGTCGGCGCTGGCAAAGGCTTCGGCCGCTATCTGCCGCTGGAATTCCGCGAAATGGGCCTGGCAATGCATCGCGCCGCCAACGAGTTCTCCACTGCGGCTGAAGCAGCCTCAGTGCCGCCTGGCCCTGAAGCCTGGAAAACCGTCGTGAACAATCTTGGGGCGATCTCCGCTCGGTGCCAGGCTTGCCATGCGGCGTTCCGGGTCGAGTAAGTAGGTGATCACCATCACCCCCGAGGGCGCATGCCGTTGCACCATTGAGAAGTGCGCGGAAGCGATGGATCACTTCCGGGGCGAGGTGGCCGGGCTAATCAACGAAGTCATGGATCGTCGACGCGTTGCTTGGGGCTGCCCAACCTGCTGACTGATCTGGTTTGACCCAGATCAGAGCTGGTCTGGGCTCGAAGGCGGTCATGCCATCGGCGCCGGAGCGGGTATGCAAAAGTTTGACGCCGGCCTCTTAATCGCCACGCTGCTGCTGTGCAGCGTTGCAGCCGCTAACGCAGGTGGCCCATGGCGGGCCAGCCAGTCGAACACGCGAGGGTGGCAGTTGATGACCCCGGAAGAACGGATCGAACACCAGGCGCGGGTGCGCGGCTTCACTGACTTCGAGGCGTGCCAAGCGTACCGCACTCGCCACCATGACCTGATGGCCGAGCGCGCCCGGCAGCGCGGCCTGACCCTGCCCGATGGCGGGCGGGACTTCTGCGATCACCTCAGGCAGGGCCAGGGCTCATCGCAGGGCGCGGACTGAGCAGGACGGTCAACCCAGATGTCCGCGCTGCGCTGGCTCTCCCTTCCGCTGCTGACCCTTGCGGTGCCGGCCGGCTTTACCTTCTGGGCGTTCCCGGAGGGGCTTTCGCCAGTCCGGACGGTGGCCATCGTGATCGGCTGGATCGGCTGTGGGCTGCTCCTCGTCAACCTTCTGCTGATGTTGCGGGAACCCCGGCTGGCCGGCTGGCTGGGCGGCCTGGAGCGGATGTACCTTTGGCACCATCGCACCGGCGTCGCTGCCTATGTGCTGTTGCTCGCCCATCCGCTCCTGCTCGCCACCGATGGCCTCGCGGATTCGCCCACGGTCGCGTGGCAGACCCTGGCGCCCCTGGACGAGAGTTGGCCGGTGTGGTCGGGCTGGCTTGCACTCGTGCTCCTGATGCTCGGGTTGGCCGTCACCTTCTTGCGGCGCATGCCGTACCGCGCCTGGCGCTGGCTGCACGCTGCGCTCGGCGCCGCGGTGCTGCTTGGCCTGTACCACCTCATCCTGCTTGGCATCGACGAACCGGTGTTGCCCATTCTGGCGATCGCGGCGCTGATCTTGGGCTGGCGCGCCGTGCGCGGGGATTGGGGGCTTGCTGCCCAGCCGTACGTCGTTGCTTCGGCCCGCCGGGTCGCTGAAGGTACCGTTGAGATCGCGCTGCGGCCGCTGGCCGATCCGCTCGCGGTCGCGCCTGGGCAGTTCATCCTGGTGGCTTTCTTTGCCGGGCCGAACTTCCGCGGTTGTGGCGAATTCCATCCGTTCACCGTTAGTTCTATCGGCCGCGACCACATGCTGCACATCGGGGTCAGGGCGCTTGGCGACTGTACTCGGCGCATACAGTCCATCCAGCCAGGCGTGGCGGCGCGGGTGATGGGGGCTTTCGGCAACTTCCTCGCCGAGCGGACGTCCGCACCGCAATTGTGGGTGGCCGGCGGAATCGGCGTGACGCCGTTCCTGGGCGTGCTGCGCGCGGGCGGCATCAGTGCGCCGACGACGCTGCTTTATCTCAACCGCTCAGAGACCGATGCGGCTTTCCTGCCGGAATTGCGCGCAATCGCGGCGGCAACGCCGCTGCTGTCCCTGTTGGCCGTCGCTACCGGCAGCGCGCTGCCGGACCTGGAGCATCTGCTGCCAGAGGCGCAGCACCTTGCTGGCTGCGAGTGCTACCTGTGTGGTCCCCCCGGCTTGGTCGCCGCTTTGAAACGCGTGCTGCGCCAACGGGGCATTACCGCTCGGCACATCCACTTTGAAAACTTCGAGTTCAGATAATGCGCAAGCTCTATATCTCCGCCACCGCCGTGTTCTGGGCGATGGTGTTCGTCTTTTGGGCCGGCAGCGTATGGTCGCCGCGCGCCGAACAGCCGACCGTCGGTTCGGCCGATCGTGCCATTTCGGCAGCAGAACTGGCCAGGCATGCCCTGCCCGAGACCTGCTGGATGGCCATTCGGGGCGGCGTCTATGACTTGGGGGCCTATTTGCCGGACCACCCGTCACGGCCGCAGGTGATCGAGCCGTGGTGCGGCAAGGACGCGACCGAGGCTTACAACACCAAAACCAAAGGCCGCGCGCATTCCAAGAGCGCAGACGAAATGCTGATCAATTATCGAATCGGCACATTCGTGCCGGACGGGCATTAGACGTTGAGACAGGAGGTTTGAATCCAGAAATGCAGCGGGTCGCTGGCAAGCCTTGGACGAACGACCACGATGCGAGCGTCGAGTTTCTTGTGCAACTTGTTGACGCTGCCATTGAGGGTCTCGAAAAGCTTGATTGTGGGCACGAGGTCATCCTGGTTCGAAGTGGTCGACAGCCCCCGTTGCTCTGGTTCTTGGGCAAGGAGTTTGTGCTTCTCGCCTGGGCATCGAGGCCATATCCCTTCCGCTCCGCCTTTGGCGTTAGCCACGCGGCGCCGCGGAATACGACGAAGCGGAATAACTGCGGCGCGGCCAGCGATACACTGTCCAGCGCCCCGTTCCAGACTGGCCGTCCTGGCTCACGCTGATGCTATCCAAATTGTCGCTGGTGAGGCATGTCCCGGGTCCTCAGCTGACAGGCCGACTTCACGAGCATCCGGCAAGCCAAGTTCGACTGCGGCCGGAGCGGCGGCAGTCGCAGCCAGACTGGGTGATCTCGGATCAGACGATCCTGAGGCGAGCGAACACCGGTACCTTCACCACGTCCAGGACGAGGGCGAAGGCAGCAGCGGTGGCAAGCGTGCCGGCCACGACGGCGGCCGGCAGGGGGGTCATTGCAAAACCGCCGACTGCCAATATGGAGGCGATCAGAATATCGGCGACCGATGACGCCGCAAGCCAGTGGCTCGGGCGCGAACACCAAAGGCGCCGCCTTTCGCGAATGGCATAGATCGTCGCCTGTCCCCCGAACACCAGGGTTGCAAAGGCCAAGGTCCGCAGCGCCTCGGTTCCGAGGCCCAATTCGAATTTGCCGACCGCCACGACACCGGTGCAGAACACCAACTGGCAGATGCCTATGATGGCGCCTGCCATCGTCAATCGGCCGATACGCCAGGCATTGGGCATCTGGGATGGGCGAACGTTGTCCGTCGTTAACGACATGGCCAGGAAGTCGCCGGTGATCATCACGATGACCATCAGCAGCGGCGTCAGGATCGCATGCCCGGTCATGATCAGGCCGCATATCAGGAAAAGCACCGTCACGATCTTTTTGACGATGGAATTCAGCGTGTAGGTCAGGATGCGCTGGAACGTCACCCGCCCTTCCTTCACCGCGGCGACGATGCCGGCAAGACCGGGCTCGGTCAGCACCATGCCGGCGGCTGATTTCGCAACATCGGTGGCGGTCGCGACAGCAATTCCGATCTGGGCCTGGCGGAGTGCCGGCGCGTCGTTGGCGCCGTCGCCGCACATGCCAACGATGTGGCCGCTCTTCTGGAACGCGCGGACGAGCTTGTACTTGTCCTCCGGCAGGACACCGGCGAATACCGAGAACGTTTCGGTGCGCACGTCATCTGGAATGGACCCTGGCGGACAGGCCGGACCATCGAGCCCGACCGCATGCGCCACACTGGCTGCCGTTGCCGGCGCATCGCCGGTCACCATGACTGTGCGCACGCCCAACCCGCGCAATTCGCTGACGAGCGCCGCAGAGCCCGTGCGCGGCGGGTCGCTGAGTGCGATGAGGCCAACCAGCGCCATCGCCGCCGGCGGTCCGGCCGCGACCGCGAGCACTCTGAAACCCTGCTCCTCAAGCTCATCTGCCGCCGCTGCCGCGCTCGGAGACGGCTGGGCGAGGCGGACGACGACGGCAAAGGCGCCCTTCACGACACGTAGTGTGCCAGCGGCTTGGTCCGTGACAGTGGCTTCAGACATCTTCGTTGACGGGTCGAACGGCACGAACCTGACCAGCTTCGGCGAAGCGATGGTGGTCGTGCTGCTGGCAGCCGTGCGAATGGCGGCATCCACCGGATCCTGACCGCCTTCCGAACTGGCCAGTGTGGCGAGTGCCAGGACGTGCGCCGCGTCGAACTCGGGCATCGGGCGTACCGTCGCCACCGTCAGCGCGTTGCGTGTGAGGGTGCCCGTCTTGTCAGCACAGAGGATGTCCATGCTGGCCGCTTCGTCTACCGCGGAGAGGCGCGTCGGGAGAACCCCCTGTCTCGCGAGGGTCCGGGCGCCGAGCGCCGAAGCGAGAGTAAAGGTGGCGGGCAGCGCGACCGGAATCGACCCAAGGACTGCCGTCAGGACCAGCGGAATGATTTCGGCGGCCGGCATATTGAGAATGACGGCATAGGCGACCAGCATCACGACGACCACACCGTTGAAAGCGGCCAGATTGCGTACGACGCGCAGCACCGCCTTTTGCTGGGAACTGACGACATGGGCGGTGCGGACAAGCTCAGCGGTGCGGCCAAACTTCGTGCGCACGCCGGTGGCAGTGATCTCTGCCACCGCCTCACCGCGACGTACCAGTGTCCCTGCATAGGTCTGTAGCCCGGGGCCGGCTTCGATGGGCACTGACTCGCCAGTGAGCATCGATTGGTCGAGCAGCACCTCGCCTCCTGTGAGGCGTACATCCGCGGCAACCACGCCGCCGAGGGAAAGCTTCACCACATCCCCTGGCACCAAGTCGGCCGCGGGAATGGTCGTCCACGCGCCGTCGCGTCGGACGGATGCGGTCAGCGCGAGCCGCGACCTGAGGGCCGCCAGGGTTGCCTGAGCGCGGCCTTCCTGAAACAGCCCGAGAGCGGCATTGAAAACCAGCAGACCAGCGATGATCGCCGCCTCGGCATACTCGCCGAGCGCCACCTGGAGCATGATGGCCGCTTCAAGCATCCACGGAACGGGTGCCCAAAGCTTGTCGAGCGCCATGTGCAGCGGCCGCACGCTGGTATCCGGCATCGCATTGGGACCGACCGTTTCCAGCCGGCGGCGAGCCTCGTCGCTCGTCAGCCCGCCAGGCAGAACATCTGTTGTGGCAGCAGCCGATTTCGTGGGCGACGCAGCAGCCTCAGAGGGCGGCGATGCAGTTGTGGCCATGTCCTCTTCCCAAACTCGGCGCGTCGTTCCCAAGTGTCGATCTGCGTGGCCCGAGGCTCGGGGCCAACCAGGCGAAGCTGTTCCATGGTGAGTGGCTCATGGTCAGCGCCGTGAACACCCATCTGGGCTGTGTGCTCGACGGCAGCAAGTCGAACCGGCCGTCCGGTGAGTTCGGTACCTGGTCTTCTTATTGTGATGACAGTCAGTGCGACGCCGCGTGCCGCATTCGCCAAGGCTCCGCGCCGGCTAGTCTGTCGCTGGCGTCGAACGCCTTCCAGGCCGACAGAAAGGCGTCTTTGGCCGACCGCAGCCCCGGCGGCTGCGAGCGGTGCGGGTGGCGCAAGGCGACCGACCACGCCGACCCGGGCGCCGCTATCCATAAGAAGAAGCGATCGAATGAATCGAAAGCATGCGTTGGATTTTTGGGAGTCCGCGCGGGATATCATCCGCCCCCGCACCCAGGAGCGCCTGCATGTCAGAACCGATTGCCCTCGCCATGGCCCTTCCCGGGCGGCCGCCGCCGGCTCCGGTGCCCGTCTGGGCGCACAGCCCGATTCCCGGCCTGTTGCTGACGTGCAGCATCGCCGGGGCGGCCTATGCGCTGCGGCAGATCCCGGGGGTGGGCAGCTTCAGCCCGATGATCATTGCCATCCTGCTCGGCACGGCGCTGCACAACACCATCGGCACCCCGGCGCGTGCGAAGGCCGGGGTGGTGTTCAGCCTGCGGCGGCTGCTGCGGCTGGCCATCATCCTGCTCGGGCTGCAACTGACCACGCAGCAGGTGGTGGCGGTCGGCGGCACCGGCATGGCGATCATCGTCGGCACGCTGGTCGCCACGTTCCTGGTGACCAAGGCGCTGGGACGGCTGTTTGGTGTCGATCGGCGGCTGGCCGAGCTGATCGCCGCGGGCACCGCGATCTGCGGCGCCTCGGCGGTGATCGCGACCAACTCGGTGACGCGCGCGCCCGACGAGGACGTGGCCTATGCGGTGGCCTGCGTCACCGTGTTCGGCTCGCTGTCGATGTTCCTCTATCCCGCCCTGCCCGGACTGCTGGCGCTGGACGCGCACCATTACGGGCTGTGGAGCGGCGCCTCCATCCACGAGATCGCCCAGGTGGTGGCGGCCACCTTCCAGGACGGGCGGGAGGCCGGCGAGTTCGGCACCATCGCCAAGCTGAGCCGGGTGATGCTGCTGGCGCCGCTGGTGCTCGGGCTCGGGGTGCTCGCGACATGGCGCCCGCCGGCGGATCAACATCAGCTTGTGCGCGCGCGGGCGCCGATGCCGTGGTTCGTGTTCGGTTTCATCGCGCTGATCGGGGTGAACAGCCTGGGCGTGGTGCCGGTGGAGGCGAAGCATATGCTGGTGCCGGCGACCACGTTCCTGCTCACCGTCGCGCTGGCGGCGATGGGGCTGGAGACCGATATCCGCAAGCTGAAGGCCAGGGGCTTGCGGCCGGTGGCGCTGGGGGCGGCGTCCTGGGTGTTCATCTCCGGCTTCAGCCTGGCGCTTATCGAGCTGGTGTATTGATGCGGCGATGACCATTGACCAGCTGCGCGTCTTCGTCGCTGTCGCCGAGCGCCTGCACGTGACGCAGGCGGCTGCGGCGCTGAACATGACGCAGTCGGCGGCGAGCGCGGCCATCGCGGCACTGGAGACCGGCCTGCGCACGCCGCTGTTCGACAGGGTCGGTCGCGGTATTGCGCTGACCGCGGCCGGCCGGCTGTTGCTGCCGGAGGCCAAGGCAGTGCTGACCCGGCTGGCGCAGGCGGAGCAGGCTCTGGACGATCTGCAGGGGCTGCGGCGCGGCCATCTCAGCCTGCACGCCAGCCAGACCATTGCCGGCTACTGGCTGCCGCCGCTGATGCACCGGTTCCGCGCCGCGTGGCCGCAGGTGACGCTGTCGCTGGTGATCGGCAACACCACGCAGGTGGCACGCGCCGTGCTGGAGGGCGACGCCGATCTGGGCTTCGTCGAAGGTGACATCGACAACCCTCTGCTCGACCGCCTCTCTGTGGCCGCCGACCGGCTGGTGCTGGTGGTCGGTGCGGGCCATCCCTGGGTGGGGCGCGCGCAACTGGAGGCGGACGAACTGGCCAGAACGGGCTGGGTGCTGCGCGAGCGCGGCTCGGGGACGCGGCAGGTTTTCGAGGATGCGCTTGCCGGATTCGGCGTCGATCCGGAACGCCTCGATGTTCGGATGGAATTGCCGTCGAACGAGGCAGTGCGAGCGGCGGTGGAGGCGGGCGCCGGTGCGACGGTTATTTCGCGGCTGGTGGCCGCGGCGGGGATTGCGTCGGGTTCGTTGGCGGAACTGCCACTCGCTTTTCCCGAACGTTGCTTCACGGTGCTCCGCCACGCCGCCCGCCGGCGCTCGCGGGCGGAGCAGGCGTTGCTGGAGTTGATCCGGGCGCCGATGCAAGGCTGATCGGAAGACGTTGGGTTTCGGGGGCCTTGGGCACTCGAAAGGTCCAGGAACCACCCGTCGCGCGAATGCGCAATGTGCGCGGGGGCCAACGGCCCAACCGGACCAAGGGCGACGGCCTGGGGACTTTGACGGCGGGGCGCCGCACACCTAAACTTGGTATCAGGCAATAATGCCGACGTCCACTGGATGACAAATTGTGTGAGCCGACAATTCTTGCAAATAGGAGCCAGCGCATCACCAGGTCCGGCAAGACTGGCGTGCGACCGGCACCGCGATCAATTTGGCAAAATCGACCTGGCAGCGCATTTCAGGTCGCGGCTGTGGCCCTGTCGATTCTTGCCAACCCCTTGACAGCGCAGGCTCAGAGCACCCGGTTGCCGCCGGTGATCGAATCGCTGACGGCGCCGTTTTCGGATGGCGAGCTGGCCGGCATCGGCTGCCTAGCGGGAACCGTGGTGGCGAGTGGTGCGGTGATCGCCCTGGGCGGGGGACCGGGAGCCATGGCGGCGGCATTGCAGGGGCCGATCCCGCCGGTACGCGTGCTGGAAGGCGGGGCGGCGCTGGCCTTTCTCGTCTCCAGCGCCTGTTATGTCGGGCAGGCGCTGGCGCCGGTTGCGATGCTTGGCTGGACATCGGTGACGGAGATGCTGACCGCGCCAGCGGCCGGGCGCTGAAGTCGGAGGTATCCTGGGCCTCGTCGAGCCAGCCCGGGAGCGCCGCCCATCTATTGACCCCACTGCAATCCGACCGTGCCGCTCGCCGGGTCAGGGACCGCGGGGAGCGCCACCCATCATCCGGCTCATCATCGACGAGCCGCCCTCGCCGCGGCCACCTTCCCGACCGCCGCGCCGGCCTTCGCCGCGCTCACCGGCATTGCCGCCCGAGCGGGACCCTGGTTCGGCCAGGACCAAACCGCGCTGGGCAGCCCGTTGCCCCAACTCGGCGCGCTTCTGCCCCCAAAGCTGCTGCCGCTGTTCCGGCGTTGCCTGTTGCATCTGGCTGCGGAAGCTTGCGCGCTCCTCCGGGGTCATCAATTCTCGCCCGGTGACCGCGCGTTGACCGCTATCCGCCGCAGCCTCCTGGCCGCTCGTTCCAGTCGGGGCAACCGCTGCCTGCTGCGCCAGGGCCGGTCCCGCAAGGGACACGGTCAAGGACAGGGCCAGAGCCGCAACCGCGGCGGAATTATGAAGTCGCTTCATTGTATCCTCCATGTCGTCATTTCACCGAAAGTCGCCGCTCGCTGATGGTTCCGGCTGTACGGCGTTTGCTCAGGATTCCCAGCCGTACTCTGGACTCTCGAGCACGGCTGGTTGGTCGGGAGGATTCCCGGTGTCCTCCTGAACATGTCGCCGAGATCGTTGGCGCGCTGGATCACGCGGGTGCGATGATGGCTGGTCTGCGGTAGGTGATGCCGCTGACGGTACGGAACCGCAGTCTGGCGACGGCGACTGTCATGTTCGGTTGAGCTTCCGTTCGCACATTGCGATATAGCGCGATATATCCAGCCTCCGTGTATCAGGCTGGCCGCCTTGGTGCAAACGGGGCGTCAGGTGCCGCCGCCATGATCGGCCTGTTACGTTGACCAACGTGCCAGATAGATTCCTTGCGTGAGATTTCTTTTTGACTATAATGTAAAATACATATCAGCTGAACTTTATGCCCGCCACTCCAAGGTGGGACCCGCCGGGGAGCGGAGTTCGATGGCGCAGCAGGACGTAATCGAGTTGCCCCCCACCGCCGAGTTGGAGGCACATGCCGCGGCGGCCGAGTCGTTCCTGCGCTCGATCGCCAACCGGCACCGGCTGATGGTGCTTTGCTCGCTGATCGAAGGCGAGATATCCGCCGGTGAACTCAGCCGCCGCCTGGGCCTGACTCAGTCCAACCTGTCGCGCCACCTTGGCACGCTGCGCGAGGAGGGGCTGGTGGCGACCCGGCGGGAGGCGACGACGATCTACTACCGCATCGCCTCCGACCGGGTGCGCACCATCCTGCAGACGCTGCACGGCATGTTCTGCGCCGGCCCCGGCATCTGCTGAACGAACACCTGCCGGCGCGTCATCGCGCTCCGCGGTGATCAGCAATCAGCACCGGTCACGATCCGGCGGCGACCGGGTAACCCTCCCGCACCCAGGCGGCCGTCCCGCCATGCAGGATGGCCAGGTCAGGCAGACCGGCCTGCAGCAACTGCGCCGCCGCGCGCCGGGACCGCATGTCGGACAGGCAGACCAGCACGACCGGCCGGTTGTGCGCGGCAAGCTCCGCCGCGCGCGCGGCCACCTGGCCAAGCGGGATGTTCATCGCGCCGGGGATGTGGCCGCCGCCGAACTCGGACCGCTCGCGCACATCGACGACGAGCGGCGGCCCGTCGGCCGCGAGCAGGGCGCGCAGACCGGCCGGCCGATGTGTCGCGGCGATTTTGTGCGTCGCGGCGGTCGTGCACGAGCCGCCAAACAGGGCGCGAAGACGTGAAAACATGTAACTGCCCAGGTTCTCCTGTTGGGCTCAAGCGGCGCGGATGCTGGCGAGGAGAGCGGTCGGGCTTGCTATGATGGTCTCGAGGAGGTTCCAGCCCTGTTTCTGCGCGGTTGCGAGCAGGGTGCGGATGATGGCGAAGTCGGTGGCGCCGGCGAGGCAGCGGAAGCTGCCGGAGATTTTTTGCTGCAGCTTCATCATGCGTCCGTCGCGC
>CAIXDS010000298.1 GCA_903918195.1 uncultured Acetobacteraceae bacterium
CCACCACACAGCTGGCCGGGCTGACCACCACCCAGCTTGGCGCCCTCACCACCACCCCGATCGGCGGCCTGAACACCACCGAACTCGGCGCCCTCACCACCACCCAGATGCGCGGCCTGAACACCACCGAGCTCGGCGCCCTGAACACCACCCAGCTCGGCGGCCTCACCTCGACCCAGCTCGGCGCCCTCACCACCACCCAGCTCGGCGGATTGAACACCACCGAGATCGGCGCCCTCACCACCACCCAAATCGGTGGCCTGACCACCACCGAACTCGGCGCGCTCAACACCTCGCAGATCCTGGCGCTGACGACGACCGACATCAGTGCCCTGACGCAAACCCAGGGCCACGCCTTCACCTCAACGCAGACCTCAGTGATGACGGATCCGCAGATCAACGCCCTGTTCGGTGTCGTTGGGTAGGCCGCTCGATCCAGCCGGAGTGAATGTGCGGCGAGGAAGGCCTGCAACGAGAGGCTGAGCATCCCTCGCCTCGTGGCCGCAGCCTCGTCGAACGCTTGGCTAAAAGAATGATTCTGGTTACAATTGTACACTTACAAAAATGTACGCGCGGTTGGTCAAAATGACGAAGGAGCCTGGTTGATGCCCGGAGATGTCGCCGAGGGGACAGTCGATGGGTTCGCCGAGATGTTCAGGCGGGTGGCGGCTCGGGAAGTGGAGGCGGGGGAGCTGATCGCTTACGCCTCGGAGTTGCGGGCCGCAGGACGAAAGCCGCAGACGGCCGAGATGTACAAGGCCTGGATCGCGCATAATCCGGACCACCCGCTGCTTCATGCGGTTTATTTCAACTATAGCGTGGCATTGACTGAAATCGAAGATCTCACCGGCGCGACAATCGCACTCCGCGAGACGATCCGCCTCAAGCCGGATTTTTGCCCGTCTTACATCAATCTCGGTTCCGTGCAGGAACGGCTCGGCCGCTCCGATCGCGCCGTCAACGAGTGGATGGCCCTCGTCAACCTGTTTCCGACGGTGACCGGCGATGCCGTCGTCCACAAAACGATGGCGTTGAAGCAGATCGGCCGCATCTTCGAGACCAACAGCAACCATGTCGCCGCGGAGCAGATCTTCAGGCAGTCGCTCGACATCGATCCAGAACAGGATGAGGTCGTCCAGCACCTGATCGCGCTTCGCCAGCGTCAGTGCAAATGGCCCGTCATCGAAGCTTTGCCGCGGATCAGCGCACAGCGGCTGACCGCCGAAATCCCGCCGCTCACCGCCGCCTACCACACGGACGACCCGCTGTTCCAACTCGCTGTCGCCCATCGCTATAACCGGAGATCGGTCGGCCTGCCGACCCGGTCCGAGATCGCGGAGGTGCAGCCGTCGCAGGCACGCACCCCAGGCAGGCTGCGCATCGGCTATGTCTCGTCCGATCTGCGCGGACATGCGGTCGGCTTCGGCATGACCGAAGTGATGGAGCTGCATGACCGCCGCGATTTCGAGATCTTCGCCTATTACTGCGGGATCCGGTTCACTGATGTCACCCAGTCGAGAATCAGGCAGGCAGTCGATCACTGGACCGACCTGAACGATCTGAACGATCAGCAGGCGGCGCGCAGGATCGCCGCGGACCAGATCGACATCCTGGTCGATCTCAACGGCTACACCAAGGACGCCCGAACCCGGATCTTCGCCTTGCGTCCGGCGCCGATCAACGTCAACTGGTTCGGCTTTCCCGGCAGCATGGGCAGCCCGTACCACCACTACGTCATCGGCGACGAGCACACGATTCCCGCAAGCCACGAACTCTACTACTCGGAAAAAGTCGTTCGTCTGCCCTGCTATCAGCCGAACGACCGCCACCGGGTCGTCGCCTCATCCAGCCCGCCGCGCCACGAACTCGGGTTGCCGGAAGGCCAACTGGTCTATTGCTGCCTCAACAACCTGCAGAAACTGACCCGTCTGACCTTTGAGCGCTGGATGGTCATTCTGCAGCACGTCCCTGACAGCGTGCTGTGGCTGCTCCGAGGCAACGACAGCACCAACGACGCCCTCCGGCACCTGGCCGGGCAGCATGGCGTCGCAGCCGAGCGGCTGATCTTTGCCGGGAACATGAGCAACCCCTGGCATCTTGCCCGGCTTTCCCAGGCGGACCTGTTCCTCGACACACTTCCCTATGGCGCGCACACCTCGGCCTCGGATGCGCTCTGGATGGGCGTGCCGGTGCTGACCCTGTCCGGCCGGAGCTTTGCGGCCCGGGTGTGCGGAAGCCTGATTCGGGCGGCCGGTCTGGAACAGATGGTCACCGCCACGCCCAACCATTACGTCCGGCGCGCGATCGAACTTGGCCGGGACCGGCAACAACTGGCGCAGATCAAACAACGCCTCATCGCCGGCCGGGATGGCTGCCTGCTCTTCGATACGCCCCTGCTGGTCCGAAATCTGGAAGGTCTCTACCGGCAGATGTGGGACGATTTCGCCCGCGGCGAACGTCCCAGACCCGACCTACGGAATTTGGACGTCTATCATGAGATCGGGATCGCGGAAGACCTTGTGGGCATCGAGTTGCTGAGCGACGAGGCCTATCTCTCGCTGTATCGCGAGCGGCTGACCGACCGGGATGCCATGGCTCCGCTCGGTCCCGATGGCAGGCTGTGGCACACATGAATATCGCCGTTCAGCCGGTGCCGCTCCTGCCCCTGGCCGGGCAGATGTTCGTCGAGGCCGTCAGCCGGCACCGGACCGGCCAGATCGCGGAGGCAGAAGCGCTCTATCGCGCCATCCTGGCGATCCAGCCCGCCCATGCCGAGGCCGCCTACAATCTGGGTGTCGCGCTGCAAACCCAGGGCAGGTTGGCGGACGCGGTCGGTGCTTATCGCCACGCGATCGCCGCGCGGCCGGATTTCGCCGACGCCTACTCCAACCTCGGCACCGCCCTGCAGGATCTGGGACAGTTCGACGAGGCCGTCGCGATCTATCGCAAGGCGATCGCGATGAAGCCCGATTTCGCCATGGCCTTTGGCAATCTCGGCGTGGCGCTCAAGGAACAGGGAAAGTTCGACGAGGCGATCGTGGCGTACCGCAATGCGCTCGCGATCCAGCCGGACTACGATGCGGCCTATGCCAATCTGGGCGCCGTGCTGCTTGAGCAGGGCGACACCGAGGGAGCGCTCGATGCCTGCCGGCGCGCGGTCGCCGCCAATCCCCGCACGGTCATCGGGCTGTGCAACCTGGGCGCCAGCTACAAGGCGCTGAACCGCCTGGACGAGGCGGAAGCAACCTACCGGCAGGCGCTGGCGCTGCGCCCCGATTTTCCGGAAGGGCATTTCAGCCTGGCGCAGATCCTTCTGCTGAAAGGTGACCTCACGGCGGCCTGGCCGGAATACGAATGGCGCTGGAAGCTGCGCGAATATGGCTGGCTCAAGGCCATGCATGGCGAGTTCGCGCAGCCGCGATGGGGCGGCGAGGCGCTGCATGGCAAGACCATCCTGGTCTATGCCGAGCAGGGGCTGGGCGACACGATCCAGTTCGCCCGCTTCCTCCCCGAGGTGGCGGCGCGCGGCGGGCGTGTCGTGCTGGCGGTCCAGCGGCCGCTGATGGCCCTGCTGAGCCAGTTGGACGGCGTCACGGTCGTGCCACTCGACAAGCCGCTGCCGCCCTTCGACGTGCACGCACCGCTATTGAGCCTGCCCGGCCTGCTCGGCACCTCGCTCGAGACCATTCCGGCGCGGATACCCTATCTGCGGGCCAATCCGGCGGGCATCGAGCGCTGGCGGGCGCGCATCGGCGGGGCCGGGTTCAAGGTCGGCCTCGTCTGGGCCGGCAACCCTTCGCAGCGGGGTGACCGCTTCCGCTCGCCCAGGCTGCCGGCATTCATGCCGCTCTTTGCCGTGCCAGGGGTCGATTTCGTGGCGCTGCAACTCGGCGCCGGGCGCGATGACATCGCGACCAACCCGCTTCCCCCCAACGTCCTGGATCTGGGGCCGGAGATCGCCGACTTCGCCGACACCGCTGCGATCATGGCCGGGCTCGACCTGGTGATCACGTCGTGCACGGCGCCGCTGCACCTAGCCGGCGCGCTGGGCATTCCGGTCTGGGGCGTCATTCCGTTCGCGCCGCACTTCTTCTGGTTGCTGGAACGATCCGACAGCCCATGGTACCCCACGCTCCGCCTGCAGCGCCAGGATCGGCAGGGCCAGGACTGGTCGGCGGTGGTCGATCGCATCGCCGTCGAGCTTGCCGGTTTACGCGGCTGAGCCTGCCAGCCAGGGCAAATCGATCAAGGCGATTGCCCTATTCGACCCTGAAAGGGAAGCTCGTCGGTCAGCGCGAGTATTTGACGCGTGACGAGGCCCAAGCCGGTGTGTTCCAGTATGTCGAGGGCTTCTACGATCGCCATCGTATGCATTCCGCGATCGGCTACATTATCCCGGAACAGGAGGCCGAACTCGCAGCGGCCGCGTAGGCCGTAACGGTGTCCGGGAAACCGGGGCAAGCCCATTGACCTGAAGGTACATGGGCGGAATCAGGAGGCGCGTCAACGCGATGCAGGAGAGCATGCAGCTTTGAGTTACACCGTTTTGCTTGCTCGCGGCTATGAGGCCCGCCGGACTCACGATCGGCTAGCCGCACTCAACTGGTTTAAGCAGGCCGTCGAGGCACAGCCGCGCGACATCTGGGCACAGATCGAGATAGCAGCCGAGCTGCGCGAGCTGGGCCGGCTGGAGGAAGCGGAGGCAGGCTATCGGGCGGTGCTAGGGGAGCAGCCCAACCAGCTACAGGCGATGCTCGGCCTTGGCTACTGCGCCAGCCGTCGCGGCAACCGGGCCGCGGCGCTGGAGCTTTTCCGGGCAGCCATGGCAGCGCACCCACGCGACATCGGGGCGCAGATGGGGATGGCGGCCGAGCTGCGCGAGCTGGGCCGGCTGGAGGAAGCGGAGGCAGGCTACCGGACGGTGCTGGGAGAGCAGCCCAACCA
>CAIXDS010000299.1 GCA_903918195.1 uncultured Acetobacteraceae bacterium
AGGAAAGCATCGAGCCCGAGCAACAGGAAGCCGACGCCGAGCCACGCATAGGCAAGGTGCAAGATCCAGAGCAGCGGCTCGCGCCATGTCGCAATGCCCCGCCAGCGCAGCAGGCGAACGCACAGCGCGGTTCCGGCGGCAAGGTAGCACCAGGGCGCCACCGCTGACTCCGGCACGACAACCCAGATCGCCAGGGCCACTGCCGTCAGACCCAGCGCCACACGGTCGAACCCACCGAACGGCGCCGGCAAACGGCCGGCCGGTCGCTGTTTGACCAGCCAGTTCCGGGTGAAGCTCGGGATGATCCGTCCGCCCACGAAGCTGATCAGCATGACCAGCGTGGCGACGCCGAGCCGGTTGCCGGCCGCGGCCGTCGCGGTGATGCCCGTGGCTTCCAGGTGAACCAGCAGATTGGCAAGGAACAGCAGGCTGAGCGCCGTCACCATGGGCAGGTTGCGCCAGTTCCGCCCGGCGATAATCTCGCGGCAGACAACGGCGAGGAAGGCGAGCGGAAAGCAGAGGTCGAGCACGGCTGCGAGCCCGGCTCCGATATCCTCGGAGAGCAACACAGCCACCCGCCCGGCCAGCCACAGCAGCACGAGACCGGCGAGCGGCCCACCCTGCAGCGGAAGGCGGCCGGTCCAGTTCGGAATGGCGGTCAGCAGGAAGCCGGCGACGACGGCAGCCCCGAAGCCGAAGACCATCTCGTGCACGTGCCAGACAGAAGGGGAAAGCGCCGTCGGCAATGAGGCGCTGCCCGTGAACACGACGACCCAGGCCGGAATGGCGATAGCCGCCCAGAGCGCCGCCACGAGGAAGAACGGCCGGAACCCGGCGGACAGCACGGCCGGCCCCTCGGTCGGACGGTAGCGAGGAATGGCCGACATCACGTCGTGACTTTCGCAGGGAATGTGGGGCTCGGTTCCCGTCCGGCAGGCCATTCCAGCACGGCGTGCAGTGCCGGGTGGGGATGCGGAACGGCAGAACTAATCCTGCATTGACAGTACCACTTTCCCGGAGGCACTCAAGTGCCTTCACCGCCGCTGCTCCGTGGCCGTTTCCGCCAGTCCGCGGCGTCGCGCGGACGCAGTTGCCCCACGGCCGCGGACCAGGAGCCAGACGATGGGCGCCCCACTCGATACGGTCTCGCAGCCGCGATCCGGCAACGGCTCCCTGGATTCCGGCGGCGATGCGGGCATTCCGTCCAGCGATGCGCCGGCCACCTCGCCGCACGACACCGACGCGCTGATCACCTTCATCGAGACGCGGTTTCATGCCGTCCATCGCCGCGAACTGCCGGAGCTCGTCAGGCTGGCCCGGCAGGTCGAGGCCATCCACAAAGCGCACCCGGCCGCACCGCCCGGGCTCGCCGACCTGCTTCAGCGCATCGAATGGGACCTCGAAGCGCACATGCAGAAGGAGGAGCAAGGCCTGTTCCCGTCGATGCGGCACGGCGAGCACCCCGCGCCCGCCGCCATCGCCCTGATGCTGGACGATCACGAAGACCATGCCGCGAACCTGCAACGGCTCGTTGCGCTCACAGGCGACTTCTCGATTCCGGAGAATGCCAGCCCGACCTGGCGGGCGCTTTATGCCGGCGCCCGGAAGCTCGCCGGCGACATCGTGGAGCATATCCGCATCGAGAACGATGTCCTCTTCCCGCGCTTCGCGGCGCAACAGGCGCCAGGTTCCTGAACCATGACGGACCTTGCACTCGCCCGCGCTCTGCATGTGATCGCGGTCGTTCTCTGGATCGGCGGCGTGGGGATGGTCACCACGGTTCTGCTGCCGGCCATCCGGCGCTCCTATCCGGCCGCCCAGCGCTTCACGGTGTTCCATGCCCTGGAGGAACACTTCGCGCGGCAGGCGCGCGTCACGACCGCGCTGGCCGGGGCAAGCGGGCTCTACATGCTGTGGCAAATGGACGCGTGGGACCGCTTCGCATCGGGCAGCTTCTGGTGGATGCATGCCATGGTGCTCACCTGGGCCATCTTCACGCTGATGCTCTTCGTGCTGGAGCCGCTGTTCCTGGAGCGGCTGCTGGCGCGCCGGGCGGCGACGGCACCGGAAGCAGCCTATCGCCTGGTCGAACGGCTCCACTGGACCCTGCTGGCGCTGAGCATGGTCACCGTTGCCGGCGCGGTCGCCGGCAGCCACGGCCTCGATTTCTTTGGCTGGTGATCGCCACCCCCGGCTGCAACGATCGTCAGCCCGCACTCAACCCCCGCGCACGGCGCGGCGCCTCGGCCGGCTCCTTTTCTTCGCGCTTCGCCGCCGCTGTCAGATCAGTGACCTTCGTCACCGCCACATTGGTTTCGGACCGGTCAGCACGGGCGACGTTCCGCCAATAGGCG
>CAIXDS010000300.1 GCA_903918195.1 uncultured Acetobacteraceae bacterium
CCAATCCCTGGCAGGTGTGGATCGCGTCCGGCATCCCAGTGGTGAGGAGCCTTCGTGGAAGGCGCCGCTTCCCACACAGCTCTGGCCCTTTTATTTTGCCAATTAAATCAATCAGATAGCTTAACCTAGTGCCTATGGGGCTTTGCCCCTGCACCCCACCAGGGGCCGTAGGCCCCTGGACCCCTTCTATCGTGCTAGTACTGCACGGCCGACCACGGCTCCGGTGCGCGGGTCTACCACTACTACCCGGTCCGGGCCGCCGCCCTCCAGCCGCAGCGCCAGCCGGTCCCCCAGCGCAGTCACCGCCACAATCCGCGTCCCGACCGGCTCGTCCAGCACCGCATCGCGCGCCGGCGGTGGCACCGCGAGCATCCGGTGCGCAATCGTCAGGCCGATCGTCGCCGTGCCCGCCGCAATCAGCACCCCCATCACCACCACGGCGATCACCAAAATCCTGCGCATGCCCTTAGCCCTCCACCCGCCCCGCCATCCGGGGTATCTCAAGCGCGGCATGTCCGACGAAACCGGTCCTGACGCAATCGTCCACGCGGCCCTCGCCCCGCCCGAGGCCGCCGGGCAGCGCGTTGACAGCTTCTTCGCCGAGCGCATCCCCGCCCTGTCCCGCTCCCGGGTGAAAACCCTCATCGAGGCCGGTCACGCCAGCCGCGACGGCAGCCGCATTACCCAGGCCTCCGAATCCGTCCGCCCCGGCGCGCTCTACCGCCTGGCGCCGCCGGCGCCGGTGTCCGCCACGCCGCGTCCGCAGGCCATCCCCTTCCCGATCCTCTACGAGGATGCCGACCTGCTGGTGCTCGACAAGCCGCCCGGCCTGGTCGTCCATCCTGCACCGGGCAATGAGGAAGGCACCCTGGTCAACGCCCTGCTCGCCCATTGCGGCGATACTCTCCCCGGCATCGGCGGCGAGAAGCGCCCCGGCATCGTCCACCGCCTCGACAAGGACACCTCCGGCGTCATGGTGGTGGCCAAGACGGAACAGGCGCTGGCCGCCCTTTCGGCCGCCTTCGCCGCCCGCGACCTCGACCGCGCCTATCTTGCCCTGTGCTGGGGCCTGCCCAATCCGGCGTCCGGCGAAATTGAAGGGGCGATCGGCCGCGACCCGCGCGACCGCAAGCGCATGGCCGTGGTTACCCGCGCCGGCAAGCCCGCCCTGACCCGCTACCGGACGCTCGGCCACCACCAGGCCGCCGTCGCGCTGCTGGAAGTGCGGCTGGCCACCGGCCGCACCCACCAGATCCGCGTCCACCTCGCCAGCCGCGGACACCCCGTGGTCGGCGACCCGCTGTATCTCCGCCGTATCCCGGCCGGCGCCCGTGCCCTTGACGAGCCGATGCGGCGCGCCTTGCTCGATTTTCCGCGCCAGGCCCTGCATGCGACGCGGCTCGGCTTCAGCCATCCGCGCACCGGGGTGGCGCTCAGCTTCCGCACCCCGCCGCCGGCCGACATGTTGGCATTGCTCGACCGCCTGGGGCTAGGACGCAACGAAAGCTGCGGCGTGGAACCCCCGGCGCGATAACGGAAACTTAATCCCGACTTAACTGGTCCAGATTATTGACCTGGGCCGTTCGATCCGGTATACCAGCACCGTCAATAGCGACGTGCGGGGGGTGCCCGCGTCGCTCGATCGCCCGGTGAGGTGCTGCCGCAGAATGGGGCGCGCACCGGGGCCAAAGGATTGTTCCCAGGACCCCGCCGGCCCCTCCCGGGCCGGGCAAGCCCAACCGGCCCACCTCCTGCGCCAATATAGGGTGGGAATCAAGCCGATCGGACGAAAGGAGTCTGTCGTGGCCGCTGCTATCATCAACGTCGCCCCCGAGGGCAACCTGTCGCGGTATCTCCAGGAGATCCGCAAATTTCCCATGCTGACCCCTGAGGAGGAGCTGTCGCTCTCCAAGCGGTGGCGTGACCACGAGGATATGGAGGCGGCCCACAAGCTGGTCACATCACATCTTCGCCTGGTCGCCAAGATTGCCATGGGCTATCGCGGTTACGGCCTGCCGCTCGGTGAGCTGATCAGCGAAGGCAATGTCGGCATGATGCAGGCGGTCAAGCGGTTCGACCCGGAACGCGGCTTCCGCCTTGCGACTTATGCTATGTGGTGGATCCGCGCTGCTATCCAAGAGTACATCCTGCACTCTTGGTCGCTGGTGAAAATGGGCACCACGGCGGCGCAGAAGAAGCTGTTCTTCAATTTGCGCCGGCTGAAGGGCCAGATGCAGGCGATTGACGACGGCGACCTGCAGCCCGAACAGGTGGCCAAGATTGCCCGCGTGCTCGACGTGCCCGAGCAGGACGTGGTCAGCATGAACCGGCGCCTCTCGGCCCCCGACCACAGCCTGAACGCGCCCGTCCGCGCCGACAGCGAGGGCGAGTGGCAGGATTGGCTGGTTGACGAATCCGAGAGCCAGGAAACCGCAATCGGCGAGCACGAGGAACTGTCCGGGCGCAAGGCGCTGTTGTCCGGCGCGCTGACGACGCTCAACGAGCGCGAGCGGCACATCCTCATCGAACGCCGGCTGAAGGATAATCCCACCACGCTCGAGGATTTGTCGCAGCAGTACAATATCTCCCGCGAGCGGGTGCGACAGATCGAGGTGCGCGCGTTCGAGAAGCTGCAGAAGGCCATGCATGCGCAGGTCGCCGAGCAGCGTCGCCAGGCGGCGTCGGTGCGCGCGGCGTAAGCGGGGCTTTCGTCCTGACCCGGTAAGTTGGCTGTTTTCCCGCTTGCCGCTGCAACCCGGGACACGCAGATGAAGCAAGGCCAGGGGATGTTTCCCCTGGCCTTTTTGCGTCCGGTTGCACTTTGTTGCCCGGCCTTGCCCAGCTCCTTGATTGTGTATAATGTCAAATACTCAGGCGACCCGGTATCCCGGCCGCCGCCCGGACAAAGGAGCTTCGATGGCGCAGCAGGACGTGATGGAGGTGTCTCCGGCCAGCGAACTGGAAGCGCATGCCGAGGCTGCGGAGTCGTTCCTGCGCTCGATCGCCAACCGGCACCGGCTTATGGTGCTGTGCTCGCTGGTCGAGGGTGAGATATCGGCTGGCGAACTCAGCCGCCGGCTCGGCCTCACGCAATCCAACCTGTCGCGCCATCTCGGCACGCTGCGCGAGGAGGGGCTGGTGGCGACGCGGCGGGAAGCGACGACGATTTATTATCGCATCGCTTCCGAGCGGGTGCGCACCATCCTGCAAACGCTGCACGGCATGTTCTGCGCGGCCCCCGCCGGAGGCTGAAGCCGGTCGCGGGGCGTCAGCGCGCCGCCCCGCCGCGTGCGGCTGCCGCTGCTGCCGCGGCGTCGGACATGCCGGGCGGCACCTGCCGGTTGTGCGAAGCGGTGCGCCACAGCGTGCGCCGGATCGCCGCAGCCGGTTCCGGTCGGCCGATCAGGTAGCCCTGTGCGTGCGTGCAGCCCAGGCTGCGCACCATGGTCAGTTGCTCCTCGGTCTCCACGCCTTCGGCGACGCAGTCCAGTTCCATGACCCGGCAGATCTGCAGGATCGCCTCCAGCAACCCGCGCGAGCGCGGGTCCTGCACGATGCCCTGGGTGAAGCAGCGATCGATCTTGAGGTCGGAGAAAGGAAAGGCGCGCAGCGTGCTGAGGCTCGAATGACCGGTGCCGAAATCGTCGAGCGCCAGCCGCACGCCGAGGTCGCGCAGCCCGGCCATCACCCCGATCACCTCGTCGTTTTCTTCCAGCAGCTGGCTTTCAGTGATCTCCAGCTTCAGGCGGTCGGGCGGCAGGCCGGTGGCTGCCAGCACCTCGCGCACTTCCTCGACCATCTCGCGCCGGTGCAACTGCGTCGGTGCCACGTTGACCGAGACGCTCACCGGGCTGGCCCAGGTCAACGCCTCCTCGCAGGCCGCTTGCATCGCCCAGCGGCCGAGCGGCACGATCAGCCCGGTGCGCTCGGCCAGCGGGATGAAATCGGCCGGCGTGACGGTGCCCCGGGTCGGATGCTGCCAGCGCAGCAGCGCCTCGGCGCCGACCACGCAATTCGAGCGGATGTCCCAGATCGGCTGATAGGCCAGCGTGAACTGGCTTTCCTGCAGCGCGTATTGCAGCGCGCCTGCCAGTTCCAGCTCGCCTTGCGTGCGCGCATCCAGCATCGGGTCGAACACGCAGGCGGTGTCGCGCCCGGTGGCCTTGGCGCGGTACAGCGCCAGGTCGGCGTTGCGCAGCAATTCGTCGGCGCTGATGCCGTGGTCGCCGAACCGGGCGATGCCGATCGACACGCCGATGCGTGCCGGGCCTTCAGCCAGGCTGTACGGCTGGCGCACCGCCTGCAGCAGCCGCTTCGCGACGGCCATGGCCGCCTCGATGCCCTGCACCGCCGGCATGACCAGGGCGAACTCGTCGCCGCCCATACGGGCCAGCGTGTCCGCCTTGCGCACCACGCCGCGCATGCGCGCGGCGACCAGTTGCAGCAACTCATCGCCGGCCCGGTGGCCGAGCGTGTCGTTGACCAGCTTGAAGCGGTCGAGGTCGAGGTACAGCACCGCCGGCACCTGACCATTGTCGGTGGTGGCCAGCACCGCGTCATCCAGAAGCTGGGCGAATTGCGCCCGGTTGCTCAGCCCGGTCAGTGCGTCGTGATGCGCGGCATAGTTCACCTGTTCGTCGGCCAGGCGGCGCTGGGTGATATCGGTGAAGGTGCGCACCAGCCCGCCGCCGGCCAGCGGCACGCTGCGCACTTCCAGCCAGGTGCCGTTCGGCCGTTGCCGCTCATAGGTGTGCGGCCGTTCCAGGAAGCCGCCGCGCTGGCGCATCGCCTGCATCGCCGCGTCGTCGTTGCCGAACTCGCCGGCCTGCCATTGCCATTCCAGCACCTTGTCGAAGCAGGGCCGGCGGCGCATCAGCTCCGGCGGAAGGTCGAGCAGCGCGATCGCCCGGTCGTTGCACACCGCCACTTCATGGTCGGCGGTGACCATCATCAGGCCCTGGTCCATGTTGGCGAGCGTGGTGTGGAACAGCCGCGACTTTTCCTGGACGGCGGCCTGCGCCGCCGCCAGCCGGCGGAACTGCCAGACCAGGGCGCGCAGCAGCAGCAATATGCACAGCAATGCGCAGGCGGTGCCGCCGGCGAGCCCCGCCACCTGCCGGCGCCAGTCGGCGTACATGGCCGCATGGCTGATGCTGACCTCGATGGCGGCGGGGAAATTGGCCAGCTTCTGACCATAGACCACGCCGGCCTCGTCCTCCCGCATGCCGGCGACGGCGGCGCCGGGTTCGCGCGCCATGTCGGCCGGGAAGTGGGTCAGCACCACCCCGTCCAGGCGCACCAGCGCGACGCCCATGCCGGGCGGCAGCCCGATGGCGGCATGAAAGCCGGCGATATAGTCGAGATCGATCGATCCCAGCAGCACGCCCAGAAATTCGCCCGAGCCGGAGCTGACGCGGTGCACGAGATTGAACAGCCAGATGCCGGTTTCGCGGTTGCTGACCGGTTCGCTGAGGAAGGATGCGCCCCAGGTTCCATCGCGCGCCGCCCGGAAATAGGCGCGATCGGCCACGCTGAACGCACGCGTCGGCCAGCCGCGCGACGACACTATTTTCGTTCCATCGGCAGCGATCACCAATATCGCATCCGCCTGCGGCAGGCCGCCAATCCGGGCGCGGAGCGTGCGCTGCATGTCCGCTGTATCCATGGCGGCACGGAAATGCGCCGCATCCCCGCTTGTCGCGTCGTCCGCGTCCCGCACGACGTCGGCCAGCACCAGATCGATTGCCTGCAGCGTGCGGGAGGTTTGCTCGGCCAGCACCATGGCCAGCCTTCGCACCTCCCGCTCGGCGCCCTCACGCGCCGAGACCTTCAGCTCCATGCCGACAGCAATGGCGGCCAGCACGGCCCCCACGGCCAGCGCGGCCTCGACCGCGGCGAGAATCCGAGTCGTCCTCGAAAGACCCGAGATGGCAAGGGTCATGCTGCCTTCCTGCTCCGCCGCAGGAAGACCTCTAGGATGGATTGGTTAGCGTCCCATTTCCGCGGCCGTCCCTGTTCCAGCCAGGACTGGCACCGATTCGTGCCGTGGGGACTCGGTAGGCAACCCCAGGATATCGTGTCGCCCGATCCGTCAAGGGCGCAAATCCTGTGCGCGGGCTGAAATCTTCGTTGATTCTCGTCGCCCACCCGGATACCGGGCGAGAGTGACCCCAATTTCCCGCGCCCGACCGACGTTCCGAGTCCATGGCCGCTCCTTCCTCGTGCTCGTGCTGAGGCCGGAGCCGCCGGTCGATGAGTGGCTGGCCGAGCTTGACGCCCAAGCGGCGCGCTCGCCCACCTTCCTCGACAGCAAGCCGGTGGTGGTGGACCTCGGCGGTGTCACCGCCGACGATGCCGACCTGCTTGGCTTTGTGCGCGCCCTGCAGGCGCGGGGCCTGCGCATCCTGTCGGTGGAAGGCGCCGACCCGTCCTGGGCTGGTGCCGCCGAGTGGGGCCAGGCCATTCCGGGCGGGCGATCCACCGGCCCGGTGGAATTACCCGGCGCCGCTGCGGCGCCTGCCGCCGAAACCGAAGCCACCGGCCTGGTCGTTGACCATCCCGTGCGCTCCGGCCAGTCGGTGGTCTACCCGAAAGGCGATGTGACGGTGCTCGGTTCGGTTGCCTCCGGCGCCGAAGTGTTTGCCGGCGGCTCGGTACACGTGTACGGGACGTTGCGCGGCCGTGCCGTGGCGGGCTTTACCGGCAACCCCAAGGCGCGGGTGTTCTGCCGCCGCCTGGAGGCCGAACTGGTGGCGATCGACGGCGTTTACCGCACCGCCGACGACATGGATGCGGCCCTGCGCGGCCGGGCCGTGCAGGCCTGGCTGGACGGCGATTCGATTGTCATGACGGCCCTGGACTGACAGGGACGAGGGAGGTGGCGCAGATGGCTAAGGTGCTGGTCGTGACATCCGGCAAGGGAGGGGTCGGCAAGACCACCTCGACGGCCGCGCTTGGCGCCGCGCTGGCGCAGGCCGGACAGACCGTCGTGGTCGTCGACTTCGACGTGGGTCTGCGCAACCTGGACCTGGTGATGGGGGCCGAGCGCCGCGTGGTGTTCGACCTAGTCAACGTCATCCAGGGCGACGCCAAGCTGGCACAGGCGCTGATCCGCGACAAGCGGGTCGATACGCTGTCGCTGCTGCCGGCCTCGCAGACCCGCGACAAGGACGCGCTGACGCCGGAAGGCGTCGCCCGCGTGGTCGCCGATCTGCGGGAGAAATTCGACTGGGTGATCTGCGACAGCCCCGCCGGTATCGAGCGCGGTGCGACGCTGGCGATGCGGCATGCCGACCTCGCGGTGGTGGTGACCAACCCGGAAGTGTCGTCGGTGCGCGACTCGGACCGCATCATCGGCCTGCTCGACTCCAAGACCGAGCGCGCCGAGCGTGGCGAGCGGATGGAGAAGTTCCTGCTGCTGACCCGCTACGATGCCGCCCGCGCCTCGCGGGGCGATATGCTGAAGACCGAGGACGTGCTGGAGATTCTCTCCATTCCACTGCTTGGCATCATTCCCGAGAGCCAGGAGGTGCTGCGCGCGTCCAACATCGGCAGCCCGGTGACGCTGAGCAGCCCGGACAGCCCGCCGGGGCGGGCCTATTTCGACGCGGCCCGCCGACTGCGCGGCGAGACGGTGCCGGTGAACGTTCCCGAGGACAAACGCGGCCTGGTACAACGTCTGTTCAGCCGGAGGGTCGCGTGAAACTGCTCAGTTTTCTGTCCCGCCGCGGCTCGGCACCGATCGCACGTGAACGGCTGCAAATCGTGCTGGCGCATGAGCGCGCGATGAATGGTTCCTCCGGCGACCTGGTTAGGTTGCTTCAGGAGGAGATATTAGCGGTGGTCGCCCGCCATGTGAAGATTGAACGCGACATGGTGCAGATCAAGCTTGATCGCGGCGACTCGATCTCCACGCTGGAGATCGACATCCAGATGCCCGCCGAGGTCGCGCCCGCGCATTAGAATTAAGGGCCTGCGGGCAGCTTCTTCGCCCTGGTCGCCGTTGGACCCGGGCTGCGAACCGGGCTGAGGCTGGGGGCAGGGGGAGCCGCCGCTAGGCACTCGGCGAGAGTGGACCGGTCGAGTTCGCGCAGGAACGCCGCCCAGGCGCCGCCGAGCATTCCCTTGAGCCGGCAGCGTGGCGTCAGCACGCAGGCGCCGCCATCGGCGCGAAAGCATTCCACCAGCGACTGACCGGCTTCCAGCCGTTGCACCAGCTCCCCCAGCCGGATCTCTCCGGGCGGCTTCGCCAGCGCCACGCCGCCGCGCGCGCCGCGCACCGTTCGCACCATGCCCAGCGCCGCCAGTTCCTGCACCACCTTGTGCAGGTGGTTGCGCGACAGCCCACCCAGCTCGCGGGCCAGCGCCTCCACGCTCAAATGCTGCCCTTCGGATTCGGCGGCCAGGCGGATGAGCACGCGCAGGGCGAAGTCGGTGGAGGCGAGCAGGCGCATCGATGCGGGTCCGATGATGTGCGGGGCATGTAAATTGGAGTTGATGATGCCAGAATTGTCGGCTCAGGTTAAGCGGTGAGATCAAGTCCGGTAACTGCCCGCTTATGCGTCGCCGGGGGCCATCCGATGGCGGTGATGCCGGAGTAGCCTGACGGTTACGGCGCGGCCCTGCGTGCGTTGGAGCGGGACGCGAACGGGCTGCTGCCCCGTTTCGCTGGTCTAGAGCGCGGTCCCGGCCCCGTCGGCCGGGACCGTCCACCCGCCGCCGCTCACGGGCGTTTGTTTAGAAAAATCGAAAAAAAGAAACCTACCGACGGTCGCCGGCGAAAGCCACAAAATCACATAATAACAGAATCTTAACCGACGAATGTCCGTCCGGTCCGTTTCAAACAGCCCTAATGTGACGTCTCAATACTTAGTCAATTTTTGTGCATTTGGAAACGCATCGATTGACGAACCCCCTAAGGATTCCCTAATGACGCGTCACTGACGACGCATTTTTGGCTGCCGGCATCAGTTTGATGTTTCCGCAGCGTGCGGCGAACGGAGTCTCATAAATGAACGCGTTGATGGGTTCGTATCGAATGTTCCGCGCCGTTGCCGCCTGTGGCGGCTTCGCCACGTCGAAGTTTTGGTGCTTCGAAACAAGCTTTGTGCCCGGCAAGAACGGCATATCAGCGCCAAAAACAGGCCAGAAAATTATCTTGCCTAACAATATTTCATAAGAATTCCGATCGCGACTAACAAATAAATGACGGCATTGCCGCGCTATAAGAGCGCGTCGAAGCCGTGTGCCTATAGCTCTATACGCCAATATTGTTCGTCAGGTGCTAAAATGACCATCTCAATCGCAAGCAATCCGAGTTTTTCTGGTCCTCGTTTGCTGTTTTCCACCGGTTCAGTGAACCCAGCAACCGGATATTCGGCATATTTTCCTGACGACTCGGCAATTGCAGGGACGCTCTGCCCAGACTGGTTCGTTATCCAATGGGAAAGGCAGCAAAGCGCTACCCAGCCGGAATATTTGAATCCGGACGACGCATCCATGTCGTCGATCTCCGACTTTGATCCTCTGTATGGGGCGTCAATATATAGTATATCGTCACAGAACAATTCCGGTCGCCTGAGTGTATTCAATAATGGTGGCCAATTTATCTATGATATGTGTGAGTCAGTTGGTCCGACCACTGTGGCCTCGACCTCAGCCTATGGCAGCCCGGACCTCGGATTGCAGACTCAGCCCGGTCTGCTGGCGGGCGCCGCGATCACCATGGATCGCCCGGTGACGTTGTCGATCGACGCCAGAATTCGCGAGGCTGATGTCGCCTACACCAACGGCACCACCGTTCAGCCCTTCTCCGACACCAACCCGCTCGGAACCGCCGGGATGGGGGCTGTTGTTACCTTCAACTCGGCAAATCTCCACATCACTCTCTTTCTGCAGGCCGAACTGGCGGACTCCAGGTTCAACACGATGCCAGTCGCCTATCAGAATACGTCTTCCGACGGATACACCACGACGGCCATTTATAATGACATGAATGCCAGTGGCGCGATGCTGCCTTATGTGACCGGCGACACCCCCGAAAAAATCGACTGGAACATCAACGCCATGCTGGAGGACGCCATCCAGGGCGTGCCAACTCTGGCAGCGCATGCGGCACAATTGGATAATCTGGCCGGCTGGGATTTCAGCAGCATTTATGTCGGTTTGGAGATGGGCGGTATCAATGCGCCGACCATTCAGGGAAGCGCCAGTTTGGATCTGCAGCTGTCCAACCTGAACCTGGCCTATGATCCAGCGATCAAATATAGCGCCGCGACGGCGCCAAATGGCGGCAATGCGCTCATATCGTCGTCGTACGGCAATGCGCCGCGGATACAGTTTGTTGACACCACCAGCGGGCTTTCAGGCGTGACATATGGGGAGACCTATAACGGACCGGTCGCCGGCATCAAATCCGAATACCTCTACAATGGGACGGACGCCATGTCGTTCATCATTCCCGCTGATACCTACATCGTCGGCGGTCCCGGCAATGACTGCATCGCGGCAACTTCCGGCAATAACGTCATCGATGGCGGCGGCGGTTCAAACTGGCTGACCAGCGGGTCCGGCGATGACACTTTTTTTGTGTCGGGTTTGTCGGGGCAGGCGACATGGGATTGCATTATCAACTTCCATCCCGGCGACATGGCCACGATCTGGGGCAATATCTCCAACATCAAATGGGCCGATGATCAGGGGGCGGCTGGCTACAAAGGCCTCACCTTGTTTGCCACCGGTTCCCAGGGGCAATCCGTGGGCATGACTTTCCCCGGATTGACGAGCGCCGATCTTGCGCATTTCTCGGTCTCGTCCGGCCGGATCGGTGCCAATTCCTATCTGCTGATCAGTGATTCGGCGTCAGCGGTGGCGCACTGATCGCAGCGTTCCGGCTGGTGCCTTTCGCCTTCCCGGGTCACTCCAGTCGCCAGGTCCTTTCGAACAGCAGCGGCGTGCGCGCACGGGTTCGCCGCGCCTGCGGGCTCATCGCCAGCCAGTCCTGCAGGCGCCCGATCACGTTCTGGGTTACCAAGGCTGGCTGCAGCGCCAGCGCTTCCTCCAGCCGGTACCAGCGCAGCCCCTCCAACTCGCCCGACCCGGCAAGGCTGCCGGACACCCGGTCCGCATGCACCACCAGGAAGCGCGCGTCGAACCGCACCGGGCTCGCCTCCGGCGTCACTGCGCGGCAGAGATAGTCGAACCCCTCCAGCTGCGGTGGCCTGCCGAGGGTCAGTCCGGTTTCCTCCTCCAGTTCGCGGGCGGCGGCGATCGCGAGGCCGCGGGCGAGCGCCGGGTCGGCCGAGATCAGCAAGTGGCGCATCACCTCCTGCCGCAGTTCGGAGGCGGCCGGGGCGGTGTTGTCTCCGGGGTCGACGGCGCCGCCCGGGAACACCAAATGGTTCGGCATGAAGCGGTGGCCGGCGCCGCGCAGGCCCATCAGGGCTTCCGGCCCGGAGGGGCCGTCGCGCAGCACGATCAGGCTGGCGGCGTGGCGTGCCACCACGGGGCAGTGGGCGGACCCGGCAGACATCGGGTTGAACATGCGGCGCGTTCCTTTCGCCGCAACCTTGCTGCCGCTGGCGCCCTGCGCAAGCGTTTACGGCAAGTCTTCCGGCAACACTGCCGTGTCTGTCCGTGCCCGGCGCCGGCCCGCGCCACCGCCGACGGAATCCTGCTCTCCGGCGCGTGAGCAGGCTTGACGGCGCCGCGCCGATGGGCCATTTCAAAACAATCAGGACTGCCCAGGTCCGATTAGGGTTGCAGCAATCATGCTGAGGCTTTCCAAGCTGACCGACTATGCCGTGGTGGTGCTGCTTCGCCTGTCCACCACGCCGGATTCCTGTGATGGGGTGCAGACCTCCCCGGGCATCGCGACCGCGACCGGCGTGCCCGAGCCCACCGTGGCCAAGGTGCTGAAGGCGCTCAGCGCGGCCAATCTGGTGGTGTCCCACCGGGGCGCCCGTGGCGGCTACCGCCTGTTTCGCCCGCTGGAGGAGGTCGCCATCGCCGATGTTATCGAGGCGATCGACGGCCCGATTGCGCTGACCGCCTGCGTCGATGGGTCGCCCGCGCCGTGCGAGGTGCAGCGGCTGTGCGCGGCGAAGGGACGCTGGGACCTGGTGAACGACGCCATACGGGAGGCGTTGGGGCGCATCACCCTGGCCGACATGCGCGAGGCCTCGATCCCGCCCGCCTTCCGCTTCGATCCTGCGCTGTCCGCGCATCCGCACATACCGCTGGCCGACTAGAGGAGTGTGAAAGATGGCTGCCGTCGCTGAAACCCTCGACACCGTCCAGTCGGTCACCCAGTCCGGCTACAAATGGGGTTTTTCCACCGACATCGAGATGGATATTGCCCCGAAGGGACTGACCGAGGACACCATCCGGCTGATCTCCGCGCGCAAGAACGAGCCCGAATGGCTGCTGGAATGGCGGCTGAAGGCGTTCGCGGCCTGGCAGACCATGACCGAACCGCATTGGGCGAAGGTGCATCACGCGCCGATCGACTACCAGGACATCCACTATTACGCCGCCCCGAAGAAGAAGGACGGGCCGAAGAGTCTGGACGAGGTCGATCCCGAGTTGCTGGCCATGTATGAAAAGCTTGGTATTCCGCTGAAGGAACGCGCCATCCTCGCCGGCGTGGAGGGCGCGGAGGATGCCGAGGAGCAGCGCCCGCAGATTGCCGTGGACGCGGTGTTCGACAGCGTTTCGGTGGCGACCACTTTCCGCGAATCGCTGGCGAAAGTGGGGGTGATTTTCTGCCCGATCAGCGAGGCGGTGCGCGACCATCCCGATCTGGTACGCCAATACCTCGGCACCGTGGTGCCCACCAACGACAACTATTTCGCCGCGCTGAATTCCGCCGTGTTCACCGATGGCAGCTTCGTGTTCATCCCCAAGGGCGTGCGCTGCCCGATGGAACTGTCCACCTATTTCCGCATCAACGCGCGCAACTCCGGCCAGTTCGAACGCACCCTGATCATCGCCGAGGCCGGCAGCCACGTCTCCTATCTGGAAGGCTGCACCGCGCCGCAGCGCGACGAGAACCAGTTGCATGCCGCGGTGGTCGAACTGGTGGCGATGGACGATGCCACCATCAAATACAGCACGGTGCAGAACTGGTACCCCGGCGACGCCGAGGGCCGCGGCGGCATCTACAATTTCGTGACCAAGCGTGGCATCTGCCGCGGCGCGCGCAGCAAAATCTCCTGGACGCAGGTGGAAACTGGCTCGGCGATCACCTGGAAATATCCGTCCTGCGTGCTGCAGGGCGACGACAGCGTCGGCGAGTTCTATTCGGTGGCGGTGACCACCAACCGCCAGCAGGCCGATACCGGCACGAAGATGATCCATATCGGCCGCAACACCCGCAGCACCATCGTCTCCAAGGGCATCAGCGCCGGCCGCTCCGACAACACCTATCGCGGCCTGGTGCGGGTGATGCCGCGTGCCCACGGTGCGCGGAACCACACGCAGTGCGACAGCCTGCTCATCGGCGATCAGTGCGGGGCGCACACCGTGCCGTACATCGAAAGCCGCAACCGCTCGGCCAAGCTGGAGCATGAGGCGACCACGTCCAAGATCGCCGACGACCAGCTTTTCTACTGTCGCCAGCGCGGGTTGTCGGAAGAAGACGCGGTCAACCTCATCGTCAACGGCTTCTGCAAGGAAGTGCTCAAGGAACTTCCAATGGAGTTTGCGGTTGAGGCACAGAAGTTGCTTGCCGTGAGTCTGGAAGGCTCTGTGGGTTAAAGTTTGAGCCTTCATGGCTCTGGGGGCTGAAGGGACTGCATCCATGCTTGAGATCAAGGGTCTGACGGCGCGCGTCGAGGAGAAGGAGATCCTCAAGGGGATCGACCTGGTGGTGCCGGACGGTGAAGTGCATGCCATCATGGGGCCGAACGGCTCCGGCAAATCGACGCTTTCCTACGTTTTGTCGGGTCGGGAAGGCTACGAAGTGACCGGCGGTAGCGCCACCTTCGACGGCCAGGACCTGTTGTCGCTGGAGCCCGAGCAGCGTGCCGCCGCCGGGTTGTTCCTGGCGTTCCAGTACCCGGTGGAACTGCCAGGCGTGAACAACGCCAACTTCCTCCGCACCGCGCTGAATGCGACCCGCCGCGCCCGCGGCGAGGCCGAGTTGGATGCCGTGAAGTTCCTCAAGCTCGCGCGGGCGGAAATCAAGCGGCTGTCGATGGCCGACGACATGCTGAAGCGCAATGTGAATGTCGGTTTCTCCGGTGGCGAGAAAAAGCGCAACGAGGTGCTGCAGATGGCTATTCTGCAGCCGAAGCTCGCCATCCTCGACGAGACCGATAGCGGGCTCGACATCGACGCGTTGAAGATCGTGGCCGATGGCGTCAATGCCCTGCGCGCGCCGAATTTCTCCGCGCTTGTCATCACCCATTACCAGCGCCTGCTCGACTACATCGTGCCCGACCGGGTGCATGTGCTGTTTAACGGCCGCATCATCCGCTCCGGCGGCCCGGAACTCGCGCTGGCGCTGGAAGCATCCGGCTATGCCTCGGTGATTGCGGAGGCCGCGTGAGCGCGCGCACGAAACCGCCGGCGCCGCTGGAGGCGGTCGCGGGCGCTTTTCTGGCGCGCTACGAGGCGCGACCGGATGGCGATGCGGTGCGCGCGGAGGCGGCGGAGTTGTTCCGTAGCGCCGGCCTGCCCGGCCCGCGTGAGGAACCCTGGCACTACACTACGCTGCGCCCGCTCGCCGATGCGGTGTTCGATGCGCCGCACGCCGATCCGGCGGCGCTGTTGGGCCAGTTGCCTGATATTCCCGCGCCACGGCTGGTTTTTGCCCAGGGCCGCTTCCGCGCCGATCTGTCGGTGCTTCCGGCCGGACTCACGGTGCACACCGGCGCGCCGGCCTGGGGCACTCTGGCCCGGCCGGCGGTGGAGAAACTCGTCGCGCTGAACACCATGTTGGCCGAGGACGGGGCTGAGATTAAGGTGGCCGATGGCGTCGATGGTGGCACGCTGGTGCTGGCCAGCCTTGCCACCGGTGGCGCATTTCACCCGCGCCACGCCATTCGGCTCGGCCACGGCGCGCGGCTGACTCTGATTGAAGTGAATGCTGGCACCGGCGCCTATCTCAACAATCCTGTGTTTTCCGTTGTGGTTGCCGACGACGCGATTTTGTCACATCTGCGCATCCAGATCGAAGCGGCTGACGCATTCCATCTTTCGACCCTTTATGCTGAGGTCGGTGCGCGCGGCACCTATGACAGTTTTCTGCTTTCCCTCGGCGCGCGGCTCGCCCGCATGGAAGTGCATGCGCGGCTTGCCGGCGAAAAATCGGCCGCTCATCTGAATGCGGCGCAACTGCTCGGCGGCAGCCAGCACGCCGATTTCACCACCGTGGTGACGCATGATGCGCCGGCCACGACCAGCCGCCAGACCGTAAAGAACGTGCTGACCGGTCAGTCGCGCGGCGTGTTCCAGGGCAAGATCGAGGTGTCCCGCATCGCCCAGAAGACCGATGGCTACCAAATGAACCAGGCGCTGCTGCTGAGCCCCCAGGCGGAGATCGACAGCAAGCCGCAACTAGAGATCTACGCCGACGACGTGAAGTGCAGCCACGGCGCCACGGTGGGCGAACTCGACCCCGATCAGCTTTTTTATCTGCGCAGCCGCGGCGTGCCCGAGGCCGAGGCGCGCAGCATCCTGGTGCGTGCATTTTTGAGCGAAGCGCTCGATCCGATCGCGCACGACGCGGCCCGCGCGGCGATGGAGGGTTTGATCACCACCTGGTGGGACGGACAGATTGGTCGCGAAGGAGCGGCAGTATGAACGATTTTTCTCCCGCCACGCTCGACATTGCGCGAATCCGTAGTGATTTTCCCATCCTGTCGCAGACGGTGCACGGTAAGCCGCTGGTGTTTCTGGACAGTGCCGCCAGCGCGCAGAAGCCGCGCGCCGTCATTGATGCCATGGTGAACGCCATGGAGACCCAGTACGCCAACATCCATCGTGGCCTGCACTGGATGAGCGAGCGCACCACGGAGGCGTACGAGGCGACCCGCGATGACGCCGCCCGCCTGCTGAATGCCGCCGATCGCGCCGAAATCGTGTTCACGCGCAACAGCACCGAGGCGATTAATCTGGTCGCGCACAGCTACGGGCGCGGCGTGCTGAAGCCCGGCCAGGCGGTGCTGATTTCGGCCATGGAGCACCATTCCAACATCGTGCCCTGGCACATGCTGCGCGACGACCGCGGCATCGAGCTGCGCATCGCCCCGATCACCGATGCCGGCGAACTCGACATCGACGCCTTCGAGCGCAAGCTGGAAGACGGCAAGGTTGGGCTGGTGTCCATCACCCACATGTCGAACGTGCTCGGCACCTACACGCCGGCCGAGCGCATCGTGCAGATCGCGCATGCGCATGGTGCAAAAGTGTTGTTCGACGGCAGCCAGGCGATCGTGCACCGTCGCATCGACGTGCAGGCGCTGGGCTGCGATTTCTATGCGTTCACCGGTCACAAGCTGTACGGCCCCACCGGCATCGGCGTGCTCTGGGCGCGCCGGGAATTGCTGGAGGCCATGCCGCCGTTCCTCGGCGGCGGCGATATGATCTCCTCGGTTACCGACGAGCGCAGCACCTGGGCCGCGGCGCCGCACAAGTTCGAAGCGGGCACGCCGGCAATCCTCGAAGGGATCGGCCTGGGGGCGGCGATCCGCTGGGTGGAGGCGATCGGCTATGACGCGATCGCGGCGCATGAACAGGCGCTCACCGAGCACGCGATGTCGCGGCTGTCCACCATCGAGGGTCTCACCATCATCGGCCGCGCGCAGGATCGCGGTGGGGTGGTGAGTTTCACCATGGCAGGCGCGCACGCGCACGACATCGCCACCCTGCTCGACCGCAGCGGCATTGCCGTGCGTGCCGGCCATCACTGCGCCGAGCCGCTGATGCGGCGCCTGGGGATTGACAGCACGGCGCGCGCCAGCTTCGCCGCCTATACGCTGCCGTCCGAGATCGACGCCCTGGCCGATACGCTGACCCGGGTGCGGGAGTTCTTCGGATGAGTCTTGATGACCTCCGCGATTTGTATCAGGAGGTGATTCTTCAGCATGGACGCCATCCCAGCCATGCCGGGAAGCCGGCAACCTATGCCGCGACCGCGAAAGGCGACAATCCGATGTGCGGTGATCGCGTGCAGGTTTTTCTGTCCTACGATCCGGCGGGACGGATCGTCGATCCGCGCTTCGATGCGCGGGGGTGCGCGATCAGCATCGCCTCTGCCGACCTGATGGCGGAGGCGGTTGCCGGACTGGCACCGGACGAAGCGCGACGGGTTTTTGTCCGGTTTCGCGACATGGCGCGCACCGGCGAATGCGCGGACCCGGACGAGACGATGGAATTGCTGCGGCCGTTGGCCGGCGTGCACCAGTACCCGAGCCGGGTGAAATGCGCGACTTTGCCGTGGCACGCGCTGATGGCGGCGCTCGAAGGGGAAGGGCAGGCAACCAGTGAATGATGCCAACATGAACGTGCCGGCACCGGCTTCCGTGGGAAGCTGGACGCCATCCGGGGCAATCCCGCCCAGGCCCAGCGAGGATGCGGTGATCGCCGCTTGCCAGACGGTGTACGATCCCGAGATCCCGGTGAACGTTTATGAACTCGGCCTGATCTACGCGATCGAGATCACCGATGATGGCCGGGTGAAGGTGGAGATGACGCTGACCGCCCCGGGCTGTCCGAGTGCCCAGGAACTGCCGGTGCAGATCCGCGAGGCGATCATGGCGATCGATGGCGTCACCTACTGCGACGTGGATGTGGTCTGGGACCCGCCCTGGCATCCGGGCCGCATGACCGAGGATGCCCGCCTGGCATTGAACATGTTCTGACTCGAGCCGAGATAACCAAAATGCCCACAAGCACTGCTCCTGTCGCCGCTCCGCCCGCCCGCCGCGCGCTGCCGCCGCTGATGACGCTGACCGACGCGGCGGTGGAACGCCTGCGCGCCCTGTATGCCAAGGGTCGCGAAGGGTTGCTCCTGCGCATCTCGGTTTCCACGAAGGGCTGTTCCGGGATGTCCTATGTCATGGACTTCGTTGCCGAAGCGGGGCCTGGTGACGAGGTGGTGACGAGCAAGGGGGTCAGCGTGGTGGTTGACCGCAAGGCCACCCTGTTCCTGATCGGCACCACCATGGACTACGAGGTGAAGTCGCTCTCGGCCGGCTTCACCTTCACCAATCCGAATGAGAAGGGCCGCTGCGGCTGCGGGGAGAGTTTTCACGTCTGAGGGGCAAGCAGGCCCGGGCGTGGCGCTGAGCCGGAGTCCGGCTTGACACCTGTCCGGTATTCCGGCGAATTTGGTGCAATGCGCCAGCGCTTCCATGTCGAGATGATCAAGCCATCGCACTATGACAACGATGGCTACGTAATCCAGTGGTGGAAAGCCTCCATCCCGGCGAATTCGCTGGCGAGTTTGTATGCGATCGTCCGCGATGCCGCCGAGCGCCAGGTTCTCGGCAGCGACGTCGATCTGACCTTCGATGGCTGGGACGAGTGCAATACGGTGATCTCCCCCGACCGCGTCGCGCGGCGGATCGCTGCTGCCGGTGCCGGTGCCGTCTTTCTCGTCGGCGTGCAGACCAACCAGTTCCCCCGCGCCATGGCCATGGCGCGCGAATTCCGTGCCCGCGGTCTGGCCGTTGTCATCGGCGGCTTCCACGTCAGCGGCTGCCTGTCGATGCTGGACGATCTGCCGGACGACCTGCGTGAGGCGATCGATTTGGGCGTCGTGTTGTTCGCCGGCGAAGCCGAGGGCCATATCGACGAATTGCTGGGCGATCTCTTCGCGAACCGGACCAGGCCCATCTACAACGTCATGGCCGACCTGCCGGCGCTTCAGGGGGCGCCGCCGCCTTTCCTGCCTCCCGAACGGCTGCAGCGCTATTCACCGCCGATCGGATCGTTCGACGCCGGCCGGGGCTGCCCGTTCCAGTGCAGCTTCTGCACCATCATCAATGTGCAAGGCCGCAAATCCCGCCATCGCAGCGCCGACGATGTCGAGCGGCTGCTGCGCGCGCATCTCGAACGCGGGGTGCACCGGTTCTTCATCACCGATGACGACTTTGCCAGGAACCGGCATTGGGAGGAGATTCTCGACCGGATCATCGAGCTGCGCGAGCGGGAAAAGATCGAATTTACCTTCCTGATCCAGGTCGATGCGCTCGCCTATCGCATCCCGAATTTCATCGACAAATGCCGCCGCGCCGGATGTCTGCGGGTCTTCATCGGGCTTGAAACGGTCAACCCGGGCAATTTGGTGCACGCCAGGAAGCGCCAGAACAAGATCGGTGAATACAGACGCATGCTGCAAGCCTGGCGACAGGCGGGGGTGATCACGTTCTGCGGCTACATCCTGGGGTTCCCCGAGGACACGGCCGAGTCGATCGAGCACGATATCGAGATCCTCAAGCGCGAGCTTCCCGTCGACTGTCTGGAGTTCTTCGTCCTCACGCCGCTGCCGGGATCGGAGGATCACCAGCTTCTGGTCCGGTCGGGGGTGCCGGTGGAAGCGGACATGAACAACTACGATCTTGAGCATGTCTGCACCGCGCATGGGCGGATGACCGCCGAGGCGTGGCACGACGCCTATCAGCGGGCCTGGTCATCATATTACAGCCTGGAGCATATCGAGACGCTGCTGCGTCGCGCGATCGCGGATGGCATCCCGGCCAAGCGGCTGATGATGAGTCTGGTCGTGTTTCGTGGGATGCCGTTGATTGAGCACGTCCATCCCCTGCAGGGCGGATACCTTCGCCTGAAGTCCAGGCGGACGCGGCGGCCGGGGTTGCCGCGCGAAAACGCCATCCTGTTCCATACGCGCCATTTCATCCATACGATCGCCAAGCTGGCCCAGTTCCTGATTCTGTTGCAGCAGGTGAACCGCATCCGCCGGCGCGCGATGCGCGACCACGCGTTGCGTGCCTACAGCGATGTGGCCATCACGCCATTGCCGCCGGAATCCGAGGACCAGCTGGAGTTGATGCAGGAGCGCCACGCGCTCCCCGAGGCAGCGCATTCCGGCTGAGCGCGAACCGCCTCGCCGGTCTACGCGGCCGAGAACACCACGACGCTCTCAAGCCGGGCCGACCACAGGAACTGGTCGATCGGCACCGCGCTGACGACCGTGTAACCCGCTTCCCGCAGCAAGGCGGCATCGCGCGCCAGGGCGACGGGGTTGCAGCTGACATAGACCACCCGTTTCGGCCGCGCCGCCGCGACCTGCGCGATCTGTGCCGCCGCGCCGCCATAGGGCGGGTCCAGCACCACCGCCGCAAAGCCTGCCAGGTCCGCGGCGGTGACCGGTCGGCGCGCCAGGTCGCGTTGTTCGACCGAAATTCGCCCGGGGACGCCCTGTGCGTTGGCGGCGGACCGGAGTGCCGTCACCGAATCCGCGTCGCCCTCGTATGCTGCCACCCGGGCGCGGGATGCCAGCGCGAAGGTGAGGGTGCCGCAGCCGGCGTAGAGTTCCGCCACCCGCGCCCGCGCCGGCAGTTTTTCCGGCAGCCCTGCCAGCACTGCCGCCACGATCGCCGCCTCGCCCGCGTGGTTGGCCTGCAGGAAGGCGCCGGGCGGTGGCCGCACCGCCACGCCGGACAGCGTTGTCACCGGCGGGCGCAGCAGGCACAGCGTTTCCGGCGTGGCGGTGCCGCGCGCCCAACTGATGCGGCACAGCCCGTACGCCTGGGAAAACGCCGCCAGGTGGGTGCGGTCGGCGGTATCCGGTTCGGCGTCGGTGCGCAGCAGCAGATCGGCCCCGCTCTCCAGCAGGTTCACCACCGCCGAGCCCTCGCGCCGCAGCAGCCGCAGCCCGCGCAACGCCGCGCGCAACGGCGCGACCAGGGCGAACAACTCGGGGTGCAGCACGGGGCATGCGGACAGGTCCACCACCTCGGCCGCGCGCGCCGCATGCAGGCCGACGACCACCAAGGTCCCCTGGCGGCGCAGGGCGAAATCCATCCGCCGGCGGGCGCCCGGTGGTGTGGGCACCAGCGACGCGATCGCCGCCGCAGTGCCGGCCCGCCGCAGCGCCGCTTCCAGCAGCCCCGCTTTCCAGGCGCGGTACGGGGCCTCCTGCCAGTGTTGCAGCGTGCAGCCGCCGCAGGTGCCGAAATGCGGGCAGGGGGGATCGGCCCGCTCGGGGCTTGCCGCAAGCACCGCCTCGACCTGCCCTGCCCAGCCTTCGCCGCGCTTTCTTAGCGGCTGGGTGCGGACTGTTTCGCCGGGCAAGGTGGCGGCCAAATATAGGGGTACACCATCGGGCATTTCAGCGATGCCGTCGCCGTCTGCGCCGATCCGCTCAACTCGGACTTCCATCGGCTGGTTCACAGGAAGGCCAGGGCTCTGCCCTGGACCCGGCAAGGGCCGAGAGGCCCCTGCACCCCGTTCCTTAGGTGCCAAACGCCGAAATGCCGGTCTGCGCCCGACCCAGGATCAGGGCATGCACGTCGTGCGTGCCCTCGTAGGTGTTTACCGTCTCCAGGTTCAGCATGTGGCGGATGACATGGTACTCATCAACAATACCGTTGCCGCCGTGCATGTCGCGGGACATGCGCGCGATCTCCAGCGACTTGCCGCAATTGTTGCGCTTCACCAGGCTGATCATCTCCGGCGCCGCCCGGCCCTCGTCCAGCAGCCGCCCGACCCGCAGCACGGCGTGCAGCCCGAGGGTGATCTCGGTCTGCATGTCGGCCAGTTTCTTCTGCACCAGTTGCGTCGCCGCCAGCGGACGGCCGAACACGCGCCGGTCCAGCGTGTAGCTGCGCGCCGCGTGCCAGCAGAACTCGGCCGCCCCCAGCGCACCCCAGGCAATGCCGTAGCGCGCATTGTTCAGGCACGAGAACGGGCCGCGCAATCCTTTGACGTTCGGCAGCATTGCCTCGGCGGGAACCTGAACGTCCTGCAGCATGACCATGCCGGTCGCCGAGGCGCGCAGGCTGAATTTGCCCTCGATCTTCGGCGCGGTGAGGCCGGCAGTCCCCTTCTCGATCAGGAAGCCACGGATGTCGCCGGCATCGTCCTTGGCCCAGACAAGAAACAGATCGGCGATCGGCGCGTTAGAGATCCAGGTTTTCGACCCGTTCAGCACATAGCCACCGGCAACCGACCGGGCCCGCGTGCGCATGCTGCCCGGGTCCGACCCGCCATCCGGCTCGGTCAGCCCGAAACAGCCGACCCATTCGCCGCTGCGCAACCGGGGGAGATAGCGATCCTTCTGCGCCTCGGAGCCGAACGCGTGAATGGGGTACATCACCAGCGAGGACTGCACCGAAAAGGCACTGCGATAGGCCGAATCGACCCGCTCGATCTCGCGGGAGATCAGCCCGTAGGCGACATACGACACGCCGGCGCAGCCATGCGTCTCCAGCGTGGCGCCGAGGAAGCCCATGTCCCCGAACTCGTTCATGATTTCCGGGTCGAAATGCTCATGCCGGTTGGCCATGAGCACACGGGGGAACAGCTTGTCCTGACAATAGGCGCGGGCGGCGTCGCGGATGGCGCGCTCGTCCTCGGTCAGCAGATCGTCCAGCAGCAGCGGGTCATCCCAGGCGAACGGGCCGAGCTTTCCCTTCCGCGCGGGCGCCGCCTCGCTCATCTCAGGACTCCGTGTCCTCGGCCATCACCTCCGCAAAGCGGCGGCGTGGCCGGGCCGCAACCAGCATGAACGCCGGGATGTCGGAGCCGAAACCCACCACCGACTGGCCGAGATCGTCGTCGCGTCGGCCCCGCACGTCGCGTTCCGGGCGGAGCGATCGTCCCATGTCGGGGCGTCCGGTGTCGGGGCGACCAGTGTCAGGGCGAATGGTGTCCGGTCGCGGGGCGTCGGGGCGTACCGGCTCCGCATGCGCAGCGCGCTCGGGTTTTTCGGATCGCGCAGCGCGCTCGGGTGCGGCTGCGCGCGCCTGCTTCGCCGGCGCTTCCGCGCGTGGCGCCTTGGCGGGCGCTTCGGCCCGGCCCGGCTTCGCTGCGCGGGCTGGCTTTGCCGGCGCTTCGTCACCTGCAGGCGCCTCGGTGCGCTTGCGCGCCGGCTTGCGCTTCTCCTCGGCCGGCGCCGCTTCGGCGCGCTTGGGCGCGGCCCGGCCGCCGCGGCCGCGGCGCTTGCGGCCGTCGCCCTCGGCCCACTCCACCGTGTCCAGCCCTTCGATGTCGATGCGTGGAACAGGGTGGCCGGTCAGCTTCTCGATCGCCTCGACGGCCTGCTGATCGTCGGGGGTTGCCAAGGTGAAGGCGCGTCCCTCGCGCCCGGCCCGGCCGGTGCGGCCAATGCGGTGCACATAGTCCTCGGCATGGTGGGGCACGTCGAAATTGAACACGTGCGACAGCCCGCCGATGTCAATGCCGCGGGCCGCCACGTCGCTGCAGCAGAGCAGCCTGATTTCGCCGGACTTGAACTTGTCCATGGTCGCGAAGCGCGCCGGCTGGGCCATGTCGCCGTGCATGGCGCCGACCGAAAACTTATGCCGGGTCAGCGACTTGTAGAGGATATCCACATCGCGCTTGCGGTTGCAGAAGATCAGCGCGTTCTGCACGTCCTCGCTGCGGATCAGCCGCCGCAGCGCCTCGCGCTTGTCGTGCTCGGCCACCACGACCATCGCCTCGGTGATGGTCGTGGCCACTGTCGCCGGCTTGGAGACACTGATGGTCTTCGGGTTCTGCAGGAAGGCATCGGCCAGGCGGCGGATTTCGGGGGCCATGGTGGCGCTGAAGAACAGCGTCTGGCGGGTTTTCGGCAGCAGCGAGACGATGCGCTCGACATCGGGAATGAACCCCATGTCCAGCATGCGGTCCGCCTCGTCGATCACCAGCAGACGGGTGTCGGTCAGCAGCAAGCCGCCGCGCTCGAAAATGTCGATCAGCCGGCCGGGCGTGGCGATCAGCACGTCCACGCCGCGCATCAGCAGGTCCTTCTGGTCGGACATGCTCTCGCCGCCGATGATCAGCGCGTGGGTGAGCTTGAGGTATTTGCCGTACTGGACAAAATTCTCGGCCACCTGCAGCGCCAGTTCCCGCGTCGGCTCCAGGATCAAGCTGCGCGGCATGCGGGCGCGGGCACGGCTGCCGGACAGGATGTCCAGCATGGGCAGGGTGAACCCCGCCGTTTTGCCGGTGCCGGTCTGGGCGCAGCCCAGCAGGTCGCGGCCCATCAATATCCAGGGGATGGCCTGGCGCTGGATCGGCGTTGGCGTGTGGTAGCCTTTTTCTTCCACCGCCCGGACGATGGACTCGGACAGGCCAAGCTCGGCGAAGCCGCTTTCGGGCTCGTCCTCGGAGTCAGCCGCTTCGGGCAAGGGCCGGTCGGGCTGGGGAAGGTCGGGCTCGGGAAGGTCGGGCTCGGGAACTTCGGCCACGGGAAGGGCGGCCACGGGAAGCGCGGGTGGGGGCGCATCAGGCACGGGATCGTGCGATTCCGCCAGCGAGGGCGTTTCCGCGGCGGCAGTCATGGTCTCGGAGAATGGAAAGGTGTCGGTCAAACTGGTATGTGCCTTCAGGGCGGCGCCAGCATCGGCGCACACCGGCACGCGCACCGTCGGCGCGCGTGACGACGGCATATCAGGAAGCCGCGCGGGAAAGTCAAGGTTGAGCAAGTTAATCAGGGTGGCACCGGCAGGCTTGGCCGTCCATCCGCATGCCGCCAGGAAGGCCGCGATGCCCGAGACGCTGCTGCTCATGCCCGGCCTGCTGTGCGACGCCCGCCTCTGGCGCGACCAGGTTGCGGCCCTGTCGTCGCGCGTGCGCCCCGTGGTGGCCGACCTTACCCGCGACGACAGCCTCGACGCCATGGCGCGCCGCGCGCTCGACTCCGTACCGGGCCGGTTCGCCGTCTGCGGTCTGTCGATGGGCGGCTACGCGGCGCTGGCGCTGATGCGGCTCGCCGGGCCGCGGGTTACGCGGCTGTGTCTGATGGATACGTCCGCCCGGCCCGACACGCCGGCGCAGACCCGCCGGCGGCGCGGATTGATGGCGCTGACGCACGGCAACCGCTTCCGCGGCGTCACCCCGCGCCTGCTGCCGCAACTGCTGCACCCCGATCGCCTGTCCGACGCGTCCCTGTGCGCGGAGATCATGGCGATGGCCGACCGCGTGGGCCGGGACGCGTTCCTGCGCCAGCAGCACGCCATCCTGCACCGGCCGGATAGCCGTTCCGACCTGCCGCGCATCGGTGTGCCCACCCTGGTCGTGGTCGGCAGTCACGATGCGGTGACCCCGCCGGACCTCGCCGAGGAGATGGCGGAGCACATCCCGGGTGCGGTGCTGCGCGTCATCCCCGACACCGGCCACCTGGCGCCGATGGAAGCGCCGCAGACCGTCACCGAGTTGATGAGACAGTGGCTCGACGATGCCTTTTGATGCGATAATGCGCATGGAGAACCGCTCGAGGAGTGTCGCCATGATTGCGACCCGTTCCGCTCTGTTCCGCGCGGCCTTGCTGGTGCTGGTCGGGGCGTTGCTGTTTCCCGCTTCCGCCCATGCATGGTGGCGCGGCGGGGTGTATTTCGGCTTCCCGCCGGTGGTCATTGCCCCCCCGCCCGCCTACTACTATGCGCCCCCGCCGGTCTACTATGCGCCGCCGCCCGTGTATGCCTCGCCGCCCTCCTACAGCCCCCCCGCTTACGCTTACGGCGCGCCGTCCAACAGCGCTCAGGCGCCGGCCGGGCAGGCCTGCTATGCCGGTCCCTGGGTTTGCCCGCTGGAACGTCCCGCTGCCAGCGGCAGTTCCTGCTACTGCTCCGCCAATGGCGAACGCGTCTGGGGCCGGAGCAACTGACGGCGCCGTCATTGGTCCCGCCCGAGGGTCCCGCGCCGATCGAGGACTACGCCCTGATCGGCGATTGCCTGACTGCGGCGCTCGTCTCGCGCGCCGGCGCCGTTGACTGGCTGTGCTGGCCCCGGTTCGACAGCGGCGCCTGCTTCGCCGCCCTGCTCGGCACGGCGGAAAACGGCACCTGGGGCATCGCCCCCGTCCATCCGTCCCCGCGCATCCGCCGCTGCTACCGCGACGGCACCCTGGTGCTGGAAACCCTGTTCGCCACGCCGGAGGGCGAGGTCGCGCTGGTCGATTTCATGCCGGTGGGCGAGAGGATGTCGCACCTGGTCCGGCTCGTGCAGGGCCGGTCCGGCCGTGTCGGCATGCGCATGAACCTGGCGCTGCGCTTCGACTACGGCGCCGCCGTGCCGTGGGTTACCCGCCTGCCCGACGAGCCCGGGATCATGGCCGTCGCCGGTCCCGACAGGACGGTGCTGCGCACGCCGGTGACGCTGCACGGCGATGGCCCGACCAGCATCGCCACGTTCAGCGTCGCCGCTGGCGAGACCGTGCCTTTCGTGCTCACCCACAGCGCCAGCCACCTGCCGCCGCCGCCCGGCATCGATCCGCTGGCCGCGCTGGACCGGACAGAAACATTCTGGCGTGACTGGTCGGCCCGCGGCACCTACCGGGGCGCGGATGGGCCGGCGGTGCAGCGCTCCCTGCTCACCCTGAAGGCGCTCACCTACCGCCCGACCGGCGGCATTGTCGCCGCCCCCACCACCTCGTTGCCCGAGGCGCTCGGCGGGTCACGCAACTGGGACTACCGCTTCTGCTGGCTGCGCGATGCCAGCCTGACGCTGCTGGCGCTGATGGGCGGCGGCTATTTCGAGGAGGCGCAGGCCTGGCGCGACTGGCTGCGCCGCAGCGTTGCCGGCAGCCCTGGCCAGATACAGATCATGTACGGCCTGGCCGGCGAGCGGCATCTGATCGAGTGGGAGGCCGATTGGCTGCCGGGCTACCAGGGCGCCCGGCCGGTCCGCATTGGCAATGCCGCCCACGGGCAACTCCAGCTTGACGTGTTCGGCGAGGTTGCCGATGCGCTTTACCGGGCGCGCGCGGGCGGGCTCGCCGCCGGGCCGGAAAGCTGGGAGCTGCAATGCCGGCTCACCGACCATCTGGCCGGCCTGTGGGACCAGCCGGACGAGGGGATCTGGGAGACAAGGGGCGGACGCCGCCACTTCACCCACTCGAAAATCATGGCCTGGGTCGCGCTCGACCGCGCCATCCGCAGCGCCGAGCGGTTCGCCCTGGAGGGGCCGCTCGACCGCTGGCGGGCGCTGCGGGCCGGGATGCACGCCAGCATCTGCGCCCGCGGCTTCGACCCCGGCCGCAACAGCTTCGTGCAGAGTTACGGTTCCGGCGCGCTGGATGCGGCGCTGCTGCTGATCCCGCTGGTGGGTTTTCTGCCGCCCGAGGACCCCCGCGTGCGCGCCACCCTTGCCGCCATCGAGCGCGACCTGATGGTGGACGGTTTCGTCCGCCGCTACGACACCGCCGACAGCAAGGACGGGCTGCCGCCGGGCGAGGGCGCCTTCCTGGCCTGCAGCTTCTGGCTGGTGGAAAATTTCGTCCAGCAGGGCCGGCTGGGCGAGGCGCGCGCGCTGTTCGACCGGCTGCTGGCGCTGCGCAACGATGTCGGGCTGCTGGCCGAGGAATACGATCCGCGGGCGCGCCGTCTGGTGGGCAATTTCCCCCAGGCCTTCAGCCATGTCGCGCTGGTCAATGCCGCGCTCGCGCTGGCGGACGGGGTGGGGGATGGGGTGAAGTAAGGCCAGGGGCTTTGCCCCTGGACCCCACCAAGGGCCGAGAGGCCCTTGGAACCCATTCGTTTAGACAGTTGTTATGAGAGGGGGGTGAGGAGGGGCCGATGCATCTCCTCCCCCCCCCTCTCATAACAACTGTCCAAGTGATGGGGTCCAGGGGCCTCTCGGCCCTTGGCGGGTCCGCGCAGAGCCCTGGCCTTCCTTCGCTCCACCCTCCACACTCGCCCCCCAACCGCCCGGGTGATCGTGCCGTGATCGTTTGTTTCGGTTCCATCAATCTCGACCTGATTTTCCCGTTGCCGCGCCTGCCGGTGCCCGGCCAGACCATTGCCGGGCCGGACCTGCATATCGAGCCGGGCGGAAAGGGGGCCAACCAGGCCGTTGCCGCCGCGCGCGACGGCGCCCAGGTGGTGTTTGCCGGCGCGGTCGGGCGTGATGTACTGGCGGAGGCGGCGCTCGCCCTGCTGCGCGAAACCGGTATCGACCTCGCGCGCGTGCAGCGGCGGGACGGCGCCACCGGCTGCGCGTCCATCTGTGTGGACCCGGAGGGGCGCAATCTGATCGCGGTGGCGTCCGGCGCGAACCTGGGGGCCTCTCAGGGCTCGATCGAGGATGCCCTGCTCGGTCCCGGTACTACTGTACTCCTGCAGAACGAGTGCGCGGCTGACCAGACCGCCGCCCTGATCGCCCGCGCCCGTGCGGCACGCTGTCGGATCGTGCTGAACCTTGCCCCCGCCGGCCCGTTGCCGCAATCCGTCCTCCGCCAGATCGACGTGCTGGTGGTGAACGAGGACGAGGCGGACTGGCTCGCCACCCGACTGGCCACCGGCAGCCATGCCGTCAGTCTGCACGCGGCGCTCGGGGTGGACGTGGTGGTCACGCTCGGTGAGCGCGGTCTGCAGGCCGAGGCGCGCGCCGGCCGCTTCCGGCTGGATGCGCGTGCGGTGACGGTGGTGGACACCACCGGTGCCGGCGATTGCTTTACCGGCGTGCTGGCCAGCGCGCTCGACCGCGGTGCGTCGTTCCAGTCCGCCTTGCGCCGCGCCAACGCCGCCGCCGCCCTCTGCTGCGGCCGGCGCGGCACCCAGGGCAGCATGCCGACTGGCGAGGAAACCGAAGCCGCCCTCGCCGGCTGACGGCTGGCGCTGCCCGGATGGCTCCGGTTTCATGTCGGGCCGTGCTGGCAAGGAGCCCGGCCGGGGCCAGATACGGTGAAAACTCCGGCCGGCAGGGGGACATCCAGGATGAGCTTCATCCACCGAACATTCGGCGACCTGACCGTCAAGGCCAGCCGGCTGCAGGTCATGCTGTCGATGTCGCTGGCCAGCCATCCCCTTGGGCGGTTCATCCCCAACCCGTTCCTGCAGGGCGGCTTCGCCCCGGTCCGGGACGAACTCACGGTGGACGACCTGCCGGTGCGCGGCACGATTCCGCCGGAGCTTGACGGCGTGTATCTGCGCAACGGCCCGAACCCAGCCTACAAGCCGATCTCCTACATGTATCCGTTCGACGGCGACGGCATGGTGCACGCGCTGCGCCTGCGCGGCGGCTGCGCCGCCTACCGCAACCGCTTCGTACTCACCGCCGGCCTGCGCGCCGAACGCCGGGCCGGCCGGGCGCTCTATGGCGGCGTAGCCATCCCCCACCCGGTCGATCCGGCGCTGATCGGCCCCGATGGCGACCCGAACCCGATCAAGAACACCGCCAACACCAACATCATTCGCCATGCCGGGCGCATTTTCGCGCTGTGGGAAGGCGGCCCGCCCACCGAGCTTGATGCCGGGTTGCAGACCATCGGCCCCTATGATTTCGGCGGCAGGCTGCCGAACGCCTTTACCGCCCACCCAAAGATTGACCCCGCCACCGGCGAGATGCTCGGCTTTCGCTATGCCGGTTGCGCGCCCTACCTGATGTTCTCCGTCATCGATGCCGCCGGCGGCTTTGTCCGCGAGGTGCCGCTCAGGATGGATGCCGGGTTCATGGTGCATGATTTCGCCATCACCGAACGCCACGCCGTGTTCTTCCTTTGCCCGGTGGTGGTGGACATCGAAGGCGCCATGCACGGCGGCCGCTTGCTGGACTGGCAGCCCGCCCGCGGCACCCGCATTGCCGTGCTGCCGCGCGACGGCGACGGCCCGGTGCGCTGGTTCGACGCCGACCCGTTCTTTGTCTTCCACTTCATGAACGCGCATGAGCAGGACGGCCGCATCGCTGTGGACTACGTCCAGCATGCCGGCTTCGGCCGCGCGTCCGGCCCGCCGCCGAGCCTGTGGCGGATGGAACTCGACCTCGCCGCCGGCACGGCCCGCCGCACCCAGCTGCACGACCGCAGCGCCGAGTTTCCCCGCGTCGATCCGGCGTTCGAGGGGCGATCAAACCGGTATGGCTGGAGCCTTGTGCGCGGCGCCGTTCGCGGCCGGCCCGGCACCTTTACCGCGTTGGCCCGCTATGACCTGGGCGGTGGCGACATGGCGATCCACGATTTCGGCGGCGGCCAGGAAGTGGACGAACCGGTGTTCATTCCGCGCCCCGGTGCCTCGCAAGAAGATGCCGCCCAGGAAGCAGGGGGCTGGATCGGCGCCTATGTCTACGACCACGCGTGCGATGCGTCCCGCTTCGTGCTGCTCGACGCCATCGACATCCAGGCGCCCCCGATCGCCGAAATCAGCCTTCCACGGCGGGTTCCGCACGGCTTCCACGGCAACTGGATGGCAAGCTAAGGAATGGGTTCCAAGGGCCTCTAGGCCTTTGGCGGGGTCCAGGGGCAGCGCCCCTGGCCTTGCTTAACTTGGCTAACCGACAACAATACGCGGCCCCACCGGGGCTGGCGCCTGCACCTTCTCCCAAACCCGGCTGGCAATGGACGAGAAAGCCCGGCCGGCCGGGCTGTCCGGGGCCGCGGCGACGATCGGCGTGCCGGCGTCGGACGCGGTGCGGATATCCAGCAGCAGCGGCACCTCGCCGAGGAATTCGACGCCGAGCCGGGTCGCTTCCTGCCGGGCGCCGCCATGGCCGAAGATTTCCGCCCGGTGATTGCAGTTCGGGCAACAGAAATAGCTCATGTTCTCGACCAGCCCGAGTACCGGCACGTTGGTGCGCTCGAACATGCGCACGCCGCGCCGTGCGTCCAGCAGGGCGATGTCCTGCGGGGTCGAGACGATCACCGCACCGGCGAGGGTGACGCGCTGGGCCATGGTGAGCTGGGCATCTCCGGTGCCGGGCGGCATATCGACGATCATGATGTCGAGCGGTCCCCAGGCCACCTGGCTCATCATCTGCTCCAGCGCGCCCATCACCATGGGGCCGCGCCAGATCATCGGCGTCTCCTCATCGACCAGGAAGCCGATCGACATGGCCGACAGGCCCCAGGCCGGGATCGGCAGCATTTTATCCCCGCGCACTTCAGGCTTGCGGGACTGGCCGAGCAGGCGCGGCAGGCTCGGGCCGTAGATGTCGGCGTCCAGCAGCCCCACCCGCAGCCCCATTTGCGCCAGCGCGACCGCCAGGTTGACCGCGGTGGTGGATTTTCCCACCCCGCCCTTGCCGGAGGCCACGGCGACGATGGCGCGCACGTCCGGCAGCAGCATGGCCCGGTCATGCCCGTGCGGCCCGTGCGCATGCCCGGCGGCCGGGCCGGGCGAGGTGGCGGCGCGGTGCGCGGTCAGCACGGCGGTGGCATTTTTCACCCCCGGCTGGCGGGCCAGCAGCGCTTCCACCTGGCTGCGCAGCGGCTCCATCGCCGCGGCGTGGGCACGGTCGGTGAGCAGGGACACGTGCACCAGACCGCCCTTGACCTGGACGATTTCCACCAGACCGGCCGAGACGATGTCGCGGCCGCTAGCCGGGTCGATAATGGCGCTCAGCACTTCTCGGAGCCCCGCTTCGTTGGGCACCAGGGGGGTCAGTTCAGGCATCCGCTTGAAAACCTTTCGTCGCTGGTCAATATGCAGGCGCACCATGGACATGGCATATGGTCCGCACGCCACGACGTGCCAGTGGCCTTTCGGTAACCCCGTGCGTGGCCCGGTCCCCGTTGGACAGGCCAGTCCCCCGCCAGACAGGAGCGACCCTTCTCAATGCCTTGGAACAATGGCGGCCCTGGCGATGGCTCCGGCGGCGGCTCGGGCGGTCCCAGCCCCTGGGGCACCCCCGGCGGCGGTGACGGGCGGCGGCCGGGCGGCCGGCCGAACGGCCCGCAGGGCCCCTGGGGCGGCGGCCCGCGCGGCCCTGGCGGCGGGCCCACCCCGCCTGATGTCGATGAACTGATCGCCCGCGCCCAGGCCTTTTTTCGCGGCCTGCTGCCGCCCGGCCTGGGTGGCTCGCGCGGGTCCGGCGGCCGGTTCAGCGGCGGCAATGCGCTGGCCGTGCTGCTGGTACTGCTGGTCAGCGTGTGGCTGTTCAGCGGCTTTTATCGCGTGCAGCCGGATGAGCAGGGCGTGGTGATGCGCTTCGGCGCCTATACTCGCACGACCCTGCCCGGGCTGAACTATCATCTTCCGTGGCCGATCGAGAGCGTGCTGCGCCCGGCCGTGACCCGTATCAACCGCATCGAGATCGGCTATCGCTCCGCGCCCGAGGTGATTCGCGCCCAGGGCCGCGGCGACGGCAACGCCCAGGTGGCTCCCGAAAGCCTGATGCTGACCGGTGACGAGAACATCATCGACATCGACTTCGCGGTGTTCTGGCGCATCCGCGACGCCGGGGCCTTCCTGTTCAACACCCGCAACCCGGCCTACACGGTGAAGTCGGCGGCCGAGAGCGTGATGCGCGAGGTGATCGGCCGCACGCCGATCCAGCCCGCCCTGACCGACGCCCGCGCGCAGATCGAGGTGGCGGTGAAAAACGGCGTGCAGGCCATCCTCGACGCCTATGGTTCGGGGGTGGAGATCACCCAGATCCAGCTGCAGAAGGTGGACCCGCCGGCCGCGGTCATCGACAGCTTCCGCGACGTGCAGCGCGCCAACACCGACGCCGAGCGCATGCGCAACGAGGCCGAGAGCTACCGCAACGACATCGTGCCGCGCGCCCGCGGCGATTCCGCCGCCATCGTCGCCGAGGCGGATGGTGCCCGTCAGGCCTCGGTGGCCGCGTCCACCGGCCAGGCGCAGCGCTTCATGTCGGTGCTGCAGGCCTACAACGCCGCCAAGGACGTCACCATGCAGCGGCTGTACCTGGAAACCATGCAGGAAATCCTTACCAAGACCCCGGCCGTCATCGTGGACGACCGGCTGCGGGGGCTGCTGCCCTTGCTGCCGCTGAGTGAGACGGGCGCGCCGCCGCTGGCGCCCGCACCGGCGGCCAACCCGATAACGGCCGCGCCGCGGGGGGCAGCGCGATGAGCCGCCTCCTCGCCGCCGGCGTCGCGCTGGCCGTTGTGCTGACGCTGCTCGCAGCGGACGCCTTTTTCGTGGTGGAACAGACCGAGCAGGTGCTGATCACCCAGCTCGGCCAGCCGATCCGCCTGATTACCGAGCCCGGCCTGCACGCCAAGCTGCCGCTGATCCAGACCGCCATCAGCTTCGACCGCCGCCTGCTCGACTACGAAGTGCCGCCGGAGGAAGTCATCCTGGGCGATCAGCGCCGCCTGATCGTGGACAGTTTTACCCGTTACCGGATCACCGATCCGCTGGCCTATTTCCAGGCAGTCGGGCCGACGGAGGAGGGCATCCGCGCCCGGCTGAACTCGGTGGTGTCGTCCTCGCTGCGCCGGGTGCTGGGCAACGAGCAATTGCTGAACGTGCTGTCCTCGCAGCGCGGCCGGATCATGGCGCTCATCCGCGGCCAGGTGAACGAGGAGATGCGCGGCTTCGGCATCGCCGTGGAGGACGTGCGCATCCGCCGCGCCGACCTGCCGGAGGAGAACACCCAGGCGATCCTCGGCCGGATGAACTCCGAGCGCGAGCGCGTCGCCCGCCAGGCGCGTGCCGAGGGCGCCGAGGCATCGGCCCGCATCCGCGCCGATGCCGAGCGCGAGCGCACCGTGCTGCTGGCCGACGCGCGGGCGCGGGCCGACCAGTTGCGCGGCCAGGGGGAGGCGCAGGCGATCGCCATCTATGCCGATGCGTTCGAACGCGACGCGCATTTCTTCAGCGTCTGGCGCACCTTGCAGGCCTATCGCGAGGCGTTTGCTTCCGGCGCGTCGCGCCTGGTGCTGTCGCCGAACAACGACTTCCTGCAGTTGCTGCGCCACGCGCCCCAGCCCGAGGCGGCGAAAGTGGCAACACCCGCTGCCGCTCCGGCGGCGAAGGCCGAACCATGATCGCCCGGCCACACTCTGACGACCACGCCCGAGACCATTTGGGAGCCCTGACGATGCGATATCCGACCCGACTGGCCATGCGCGCCGCTACCGTGCTGCTGGCCGCGGTCCTGACTTTCCCGGCCGCCTTGCCGGCGGTTGCGCAGGCGCGACCGGCGCCGGAAAGCTTCGCCGACCTCGCCGAGCGGCTGCTGCCCGGCGTGGTCAACATCTCCTCCAGCCAGACTGTGCAAGCGCACAACGACCATCAGGGGCCGGAAGTGCCGCTGTTCCCGCCCGGCTCGCCGTTCGAGCAGTTCTTCCGCGACTTCCTCGACCGCAACCGTCCGGGCGGCCAGCACGGCGACCACGCGCCGCAGTCGCCGCCGCACAAGATGCAGAGCCTCGGGTCCGGTTTCATCGTCGATCCCTCCGGCATCGTGGTGACCAATAATCACGTCATCGATGGCGCCGACGAGATCACCGTCACCCTGCAGGACAATACCAGCCTGAAGGCCACCCTGATCGGCCGCGACGAGCGCACCGACATCGCCGTGCTGAAGGTGACCTCGGACAAGCCGCTGCCGGCGCTGAGCTTCGGCGATTCGGACCATTCGCGCGTGGGTGACTGGGTGCTGGCGATCGGCAACCCGTTCGGCCTGGGCGGCAGCGTCACCGCCGGGATCGTCAGCGCCCGCCACCGTGACATCCAGCAGGGTCCGTACGACAATTTCATCCAGACCGACGCCGCCATCAACCGCGGCAATTCGGGCGGACCGCTGTTCAACCTGGACGGCGAGGTGATCGGCATCAACACGGCGATCTATTCACCTTCCGGCGGCTCGATCGGCATCGGCTTCTCGATCCCGTCCAATCTGGCCAAGACGGTGGTGGCGCAGCTGCGCGACTTCGGCCGTGCCAAGCGCGGTTGGCTCGGGGTCAAGATCCAGCAGGTCACCACCGACATTGCCGAGAGCATGGGGCTGAAGGAGCCGAACGGCGCGCTGGTGGCCAGCGTGGAGGAGGGCGGCCCGGCGGCGAAGGCGAAGCTGCGCGGTGGCGACATCATCCTCAAGTTCAACGGCCAGGATGTGAAGGAGATGCGCACCCTGCCGCGCATCGTGGCCGAGACCTCGATCGGCCGCGAGGTGCCGGTGACGGTGTGGCGCGACGGTCACGAGATCACGCTGACCGCGACGGTCGGCGAACTGCCCGACGACCAGAAGGTCGCCGTGGCCGCGCCCGACAAGCCGGTGGCGTCGGTTCCGACCGAGTTGTCCGGGCTTGGGTTGAAGCTGTCACCGCTCACGCCGGATGCGCGTGACCACTACCAGATCAGCCAGGACCAGAAGGGCGTTCTGATCACCGACGTGGCCCCCGGCTCGTCGGCGGCCGATCACGGCGTCAAGCCGGGCGACGTGATTGTCGAGGTGCAGCAGCAGGAGGTGAACACCCCGGCGGACGTGGTGGACCGGGTCGACCATGTGCGCAAGGCCAACCGCCGGTCGGTGCTGATGCTCATCCAAGGTCAGGATGGCCCGCGCTGGGTGCCGCTGCCCCTCGGCTCGGACGAGAAGCACCAGCCGGGCTGAACGGCGGCAAGTATTGACGTAAAACAACCCTCTCCCCCGCCAGGGGGAGAGGGTTTTCGTTAAGGCCAGCGCACTTCCGGCGGCAGACTCATCAGGATCGCCTCCACGTTGCCGCCGGTCTTCAACCCGAACAGCGTGCCGCGGTCGTACAGCAGGTTGAACTCGACGTAGCGCCCGCGCTTGACCAGCAGGGCCTCGCGTTCGGCCGGCGTCCAGGCTTCCCCCATCCGCCGGCGCACGATGCGCGGGAATGCGTCGAGGAAGGCGCGCCCGACATCCTGGGTGAACGCCAGATCGGCCGCCGCATCGCCGCTGACATGCTGGTCGAAGAAGATGCCGCCGGCACCGCGCGGCTCATTGCGGTGCGGCAGATAGAAGTAGCGGTCGCACCATTCCTTGTAGCGGGGGTAGCAGGCCGGGTCGTGGCGGTCGCAGGCGGCGCGGAAGGCGGCCTGGAGGTCGGCCGCATCGGCGATCGCTTCCGGCGTATCCAGGCGCAGCGGCGTCAGGTCGCCGCCGCCGCCGAACCAGCCCTGGCGGGTTACCAGCATGCGGGTGTTGAAATGCGCCGCCGGCACACGCGGGCTGCACATGTGGGCCACCAGGCTGATGCCGCTGGCCCAGAAGCGCGGGTCCTGCTCGGCGCCCGGGATATGGCTGCGGAATTCCGGACTGAAGGTGCCGAACACGGTGGAGACGTTCACCCCCACCTTCTCGAACACCCGGCCTTTCAGGAGGCTGATCACGCCGCCGCCGCCCGGGCTGCCATCCTCGGTGGGACGCTGCCATGCGGTGCGTACGAACCGCCCCGCTGGCTGCCCGGTGCTCGTTCTTGCTTCGTCCTCGATCGCCTCGAAGGTGGTGCAGAGCGCATCGCGCAACCCTTCGAACCAGGTGAGGGCGGCTTCCTGCAGGGCGGCGTGCGGTGGGGCGGTGTGTGTCATGGCGGTGCGATCCTGACTGAACGGCCGAGCGTAGCCGTAGGGGCAATTATGTTGCAGCGGCGAAGTGCGCCCTATGGACCCGCTGCGGCGTTTGGGCTAAGTGCGCCGCCCAGGGCATGCGCCGGCCGCGAGTGCGACATGGCAGCAGTCCTTGCATGCCGCGAAAATGCCGCTACCTGGCCATGCACCTTGCGACAAGCGGCGAGTCAACAAGGATGGCCGATAGAATGTCTGCGACCGCTCATGCACCCGCCCACGGCCCGGGGCCGGACGTCACCAAACGGGACTTCCTGAAGCTGGTCGCCGGCGCCTCGGCGGCCGTCGGGGCCGGTGCGATCGCGTGGCCGCTGATCGACAGCATGAACCCGTCCAAGGACGTGCTGGCGTTGTCCGAGCTGGAGGTCGATCTGTCGCCGGTCCCGCTCGGCTCGGGCATCATCGTGTCCTGGCGCGGCCAGCCGGTGTTCGTGCGCCACCGCACCGAAACCGAGATCAAGGAAGCCCAGGCGGTACCGCTGAGCGAGCTGCGCGATCCGGCGACCGACGCGGAGCGGGTCAAGGCGGGCCATGAACAATGGCTCATCACCAGCGCCATCTGCACCCATCTCGGCTGCATTCCCGGCGGCATCAAGCCGACCCAGCCCCGCGGTGAGTTCGGCGGCTGGTTCTGCCCCTGTCACGGCAGCCAGTACGATACCGCTGCGCGCATCCGGAAGGGGCCGGCTCCGCGCAACCTTCCCCTCGTGCCGTACGCGTTCGAGACCGACACCAAGATCAAGATCGGCTGAGGGCACAAGTTCATGGTTGGCCTGTTCCATAGCGACATCAAGAATCCGGTTCTGCGCTGGATCGACACCCGCCTTCCCATCCTCACCATGGTCCAGAAGGAGTACGGGGTTTTCCCGACCCCGAAGAACTTCAACTACTTCTGGGCCTTCGGTGGCCTCGCCATGGTCACCCTGCTGATCATGATCGCCACCGGCGTGGTGCTGGCGATGGCCTACACGCCGAACACCACCATGGCGTTCGACAGCGTCGAGCGCATCATGCGCGACGTGAACTATGGCTGGCTGCTGCGCTACGCGCATGAAAACGGCGCCTCGATGTTCTTCATCGTGGTGTACGTGCATATGTTCCGCGGCCTTTACTACGGCTCCTACAAGAACCCGCGCGAATTGCTGTGGATTCTCGGCGTTGCCATCTTCCTGGTGATGATGGCCACCGCCTTCATGGGTTACGTGTTGCCCTGGGGCCAGATGTCGTTCTGGGCCGCCACCGTCATCACCAACCTGTTCTCCGCCATCCCGGTGGTCGGCGAGCCGATCGTGCAGTGGCTGTGGGGCGGGTTCTCGGTCGGCAACCCGACGCTGAACCGCTTCTTCAGCCTGCACTATTTGCTGCCGTTCGTGCTGTTTGCCCTGGTGTTCCTGCACGTGGCGGCGCTGCACATCACCGGCTCCAACAACCCGCTGGGCATCGAGCCGAAAGGGCCGCAGGACACCCTGCCGTTCCACCCGTACTACACGGTGAAGGACAGCGTGGCGATCTGCGTCTACTTCATCGTGTTCGCGCTGCTGGTGTTCTTCTTCCCCAACTACCTGGGACACGCGGACAACTACATTCCGGCCAATCCGCTTCTGACCCCGCCGCACATCGTTCCCGACTGGTACTTCCTGCCGTACTACGCCATTCTGCGCGCCGTGCCGTCCAAGCTCGGCGGCGTGGCCCTGATGTTCGGCGCCGTCCTGATCCTGTTCGTCGTGCCCTGGCTGGACACCAGCAAGGTGCGCAGCGCCAAGTTCCGGCCGATCTACCGCGTGTTCTTCTGGGTGCTGGTGATCTCCTGCGTGGTGCTCGGCGTGGTCGGCTCGCAGCAGCCGGTCGGCATCTGGGTGCCGCTCGGGCAGGTGGCTACCGCCTACTATTTCTTCCACTTCCTGCTGCTCATGCCGGTGCTCGGCAAGCTGGAGCGGACATTGCCGTTGCCAGAAAGTATCAGTCATGCGGTGCTCGGGGGCGGGCCGTTGCCCAACGGCGTTGCAGCCAAGCCGATGGAGAAGGCCTGATGCGTACCCTTCGCCCCACTCTCATCGGCGCTGCCCTGCTGGGTGCCGCCCTGCTCGGCGCCGTGGTGACCGCAGCCCCGGCGCGTGCCCAGGAAGAAACCGAGCCGAGCGTGAACTGGAGCTTCTCCGGCCTGTTCGGCACGTTCGACCGTGCCGCCGCTCAGCGCGGCTTCCAGATCTATAACCAGGTCTGCTCGAACTGCCATTCGCTCCGGCAGGCGTACTACCGCGATCTGATCGGGATCGGCCTGAGTGCGCAGCAGGTGAAGGATCTCGCGGCCAGCAAGCGCTTTCCGGCGCTGACCGAGGACGGCCAGCCGACCGACCGGCCGGGGCTGCCATCCGACCACTTCCGCGATCCGTTCCCGAACGAGTTGGCGGCCCGCGCCGCCAATGGCGGCGGCCTGCCGCCGGACCTGTCGGTGATCGTGAAAGCGCGCGAGGGCGGACCCGACTACGTCTATGGCATCCTGACGGGCTTCATTGACGCGCCCGCCGGTTTCAAGCTGATGCCCGGGCTGAACTACAACAAGTACTTCCCCGGCCACCAGATTGCCATGCCGCAGCCGCTGCGGGATGCCACCGTCACCTACATCGACGGGACGAGCAACGCGCTGGACCAGGAGGCGCGCGATGTCGTCACCTTCCTGACCTACATCGCCAATCCTGAGCTTGAGGAGCGGCATCGCATGGGCGTCAAGGTGGTGCTGTTCCTGCTGTTCCTCACCGGTCTGAGCTACGCCGTGAAGCGCAAGCTCTGGGCCAACGTCCACCACTGATCCTGCCGCGCTTCCCTCTTCTCGCAGGAAGGGGGCTCCTGCCGCCGCCGCGTCTCCGTCCGGGGGCGCGGCGGTTCCGTTTCCGGACAAACCGTGAGGTCTCGCATGAGCGACGCGACCACCCAACCCGTTATCGGCATCATCGGCGGCTCCGGCCTCTATGACGTGGACGGGCTGGAGGAGAAGACCTGGCGTCGCGTTCCCACCCCGTGGGGCGACCCTTCCGATGCATTGCTGGAGGGCCGCCTCGGCGGCGTGCGCTGCGTGTTCCTGCCCCGCCACGGGCGCGGCCATCCGCTTTCGCCCTCCCACCTGAACTATCGCGCCAACATCGACGCGCTGAAGCGGGTGGGTTGCACCGACGTGATCTCGCTGTCGGCGGTCGGCAGCCTGCGGGAGGATCTGCCGCCCGGACATTTCGTGATCGTTGACCAGTTCATCGACCGCAGCTTCGCGCGCGAGAAAAGTTTCTTCGGCGAGGGCTGCGTCGCCCATGTCTCCATGGGCCACCCGGTGTGCTCGCGCCTCGGCGACGCGCTGGAAGGCGCCTGTCGGACGCTCGGCCTGCCTGTCACGCGTGGCGGTACCTACCTGGTGATGGAAGGGCCGCAATTCTCCACCAAGGCCGAGAGCGAGCTTTACCGCTCCTGGGGCTGCAGCGTCATCGGTATGACCAACATGCCGGAGGCCAAGCTCGCCCGCGAGGCGGAGCTTTGCTACGCCACCGTGGCCATGGTGACCGACTACGATTGCTGGCACCCCGACCATGACCATGTGAGCGTGGAAATGATCATCAAGGTGCTGCACGGCAACGCTGATAACGCCCGCCATCTGGTCAGGCAGGTGGTGCCGGACCTCGGTCGGTCCCGCGGACTATGCGCGGCCGGCTGCGACCGGGCACTGGAATACGCCATCATCACCGCCCCGGACCGGCGTGACCCGTCGTTGATGGCCAAACTCGACGCTGTTGCCGGACGGTTGGTGTAGAAGTCATGAATCGGCGCGTCTTCGACCCACTCTCACAATAACTGCCCAAGTGCCGGGTCCAGCGGGACCATTACCAACTGGGGTAAAATGACGGGCCGGCCGCGACAGCGGATAAGGCCGGGGACGACGGGGGTTTCCGGGCGGCGCGGCCGAGACCATATGACGCAAGAGTTAAGGAGAGCCGGCATGTCATCGAGCGGAGAGCCGCCACAAATCCACGCCTGCCACCAGGACGACGAGGACGAGAGCGATCAGGACGGGGGCGGTCCGCCCGCTGACCTCAGTCACGCTGGCGCGGTGGTTGACAAGGCGATCGAATACATGACCGGACAGAATATCGGCCCGCTTGCCATCGCCTCTGCCCTGCTGGGCGGCGCGCTTGGCATGCTCTCGCGCAGCCTTGGCGACGAGGCGATCATCCGCGTGCTCGACAACGCGATTGCCAGCGTGCGTGCCGGCGACCTGCACCGAATCGACGGCGGCGGGCGGGCGTAGGGAAGGTCTAGCGGATCAAGAGGTTGAGCGTGGCGGCGGGGATTTCGGTGGGGTCCAGAGTCTGCCTGCCCCGCGTGCTGAATGCCATGCATCCCTGGCCGTCTGCCGGAGAGGAGCCATTTGCGGAATTATCTTTCGAAATCTATCGCCAAGCCGGTATTTGCTCACCCTGGGGCGGCTGATTCCTGAGGGACCGGCGTGGCGAGCAGTACGAGCCGCAGCGCGTCGAGCATCGAGGAACGATAGAACTGTGCCGTGCTGACCACGGAGCGGAAGGCTGCGTAGGTTTCGGCGCCCCATTCGGAACGGAAGCCATTGGTGACCTTGCGGAAGATCACGCTCGGTCGGATGTTTCGCTCGCAGATGTTGTTGGTGTACGGGACATCCCGGCGGGTCATGAACACGAACAGATGTGCCCGGTTGGCGGCAACACGTTTGCGCAGCTTGCGTCCTGGCTCGCCGATCGGGACGGCCGTCATGATCCGGTCGAGCCGTCGCTCCAGATCGGCGAGATATTGCACCAGCGTGGAGTCCTTCAGTGTCTGTCGTCTTCGCCCGATCGCCATGGCACGCAGTAGCAGCCACTTGAACGGGATGCTGAAGGCGACATCGCCGCATTCGATGGCGTACTGCGAATCGCGCAGCAGATGCGCCAGGCACACTTGCCAGAGCACCGCATGGCCACGCTGGCTGCTCAGCATGTCGGAGACCCAAACGATCAGCTGGATGGCGCCGAGCATCTCCTGCACCACCGCCTTACCGCGGCTGGGGCGAATGACGCGCAGCACGGCAAGTGTTCCGACGAACACCCATTCCCACCAGGTCTTGCCGGCCACCCGCACCGAGGTCTCGTCGGAACACACCACCGGGCTCGCCGTCACCGTCGCGCGGATCACTGCCTGGGCGGCGAGCAGCGGCTCACGCGCACGAGCCAGACTATTGCTGATGGCACCTTCGCTGATGGACAGAGAGAAGATCTCGTGCATCAGCATCGCCAGCCGCTCCAGGCCGATGGCGTGGGCGTAGTGGAGATAGATGACCAGGGCTGCGATCGACTGGCCGAACGGCGAGCCCGGCTCCAACCCCGCCGGCGCCTCGGCCACTACCCGTTCGCCGCAGCACGCGCAGCGGCCGCGGAGGCCGAGGTCCGCTTGATCGCGTGGAGCGCCCGGCAGTGGAAGGGCAGTTCTCCGGCCAAACCCGGTCGCTGGCTTCCGTCCGGGATCGAGCGGTTGTATATCTGCTATTGGAGTAGGTGCGGTCGTCCCTGAACCGAGCCGATCTGGCCGCTATCGACCGCAAGCGGAGCCGGCTCGCCCTCATTGGAAAGACGCTCAGCTCCCGGCGGTCAGCTTGTCCTGGGTATTCGTGTCGAAGTCGCCGGCATCATGGCGCTCATGCAACTGGCTCGACGGCTCGCCCTGCACGCGGTTCACCATGCGTCCACGCTTGACAGCGGGCCGTTCACCGACTGCCGTCGCCCATCGCTGCACGTTGGTGTAGGATTCCACGTCCAGGAACTCGGCGGCGTCGTATAGCCAGCTCTTCACCAGCCCGCCGTACCAGGGCCAGACCGCGATATCGGCGATCGTGTAGTCAGCACCTGCGAGATACTCGGTCTCGGCCAGGCGACGGTCGAGCACATCGAGCTGGCGCTTGACCTCCATGGTGAACCGATCGATCGGGTATTCCATCTTGGTCGGCGCATAGGCGTAGAAGTGGCCGAAGCCGCCGCCGAGGTAAGGGGCGCTGCCCATCTGCCAGAACAGCCAGGAGAGGCATTCGGCCCGCGCCGCGACCTCGGTGGGCAGGAAGGCCCCGAATTTCTCGGCCAGGTGCACCAGGATCGCGCCGGATTCGAAGACCCGGATCGGCGTCGGACCGCTGCGGTCGACCAGGGCCGGGATCTTGGAGTTCGGGTTGATGGCCACGAAGCCGCTGCCGAACTGGTCGCCCTCCCCGATCCGGATGAGCCAGGCATCGTATTCTGCTCCGCGATGGCCGAGGGCCAAGAGCTCTTCGAGCATCACCGTCACCTTCACGCCGTTCGGCGTGGCCAGAGAGTAGAGCTGGAGCGGGTGGCGGCCGACCGGCAGTTCCTTGTCGTGGGTGGGGCCCGCGATCGGGCGGTTGATGTTGGCGAAGCGCCCGCCCTTGGCCTTGTTCCAGGACCAGACCTTGGGCGGGGCATATTCGGGTGGCGTGGTCATGGATCGGCTCCTGGTGAGGGGGCTGCGGTGGGCGACCTTGGGCGTGACACGGCGACCCTATGACATGGGGGAGCGGGGGATGCGACTGCGAGGGCAGCAACGAGCGGCTGGCGCGGCGTCACGTGGCCGGACCAGGCGCGGCCGCGGTTACGGGTTGGTCCGTTCCCCACCCCGCCCGGCTCAGCACAGCGTTTACCCCATGGCTTCCGCACGGCGCGGCGCCACGAAGGCATCGATTTCTTCTCTCCCCGCCATGGCCCTGTAGTGGACGTACGTCTCCTTCTCGCTTCCAGGGCTGTTCAACGCTCTGTTGTTGCCTGAGGTGAGTCTGGGCTGCGACACCTGGGATGGAAAGCGAAGGTTCTGACGGAAAAGGGGATTCTCTGGACCGGCGAACTCTGACTCTTGGCATGGCAACCGAATCGGAGGTTGCCGTGACTGCGTTCACACCGTTGCTGGGGTTGCTGGGGGAGATTCCCGGTATCATGTATTAGCTGCCACCAGTAGACGGTTCGGTTGCGGAAGCATGCCGTCTACCATCTCTTTCGTTGGCTTTCAGAAGGGGAGCGGGGATGGCCGAGCTGCATGTGATCG
>CAIXDS010000301.1 GCA_903918195.1 uncultured Acetobacteraceae bacterium
ATCCGAGATCATCTCGCTGCGTGCCCGCGGCCTGGCGCGCGAGGACATCGCCGCCGGCATCCACTTCGCCTCGGCCCGGCGGGTGCGCAACCTGGTCAGCAAGGTGCCGCTGCAGGAGGACCTTGTGTTCACCGGTGGGGTTTCGAACAACGCCGGCATGAAGCACGCGCTGGAAGTGCTGATTGGTTTTCCGATCACACCCACCCGCATTGACGCCATTTACGCCGGCGCGCTCGGGGCGGCCATCTACGCCCAGCAATTCCTCGCCGAGCGCCGCGGCGCCCTGCTGCGCCCGGCGCGCCAGGAGCGTGCCGACCTTGCCGACGTGACCGAACGGATCACCCAGGCTGAGGCGTTCTTCGTCGCCCGCACGGACGCGAAGAAGGCCGCCTATCTGTGCAATTACGTGCCGGTGGAACTGCTCGGCGCCTCGGGCGCCGCCTTCATCCGCCTGCTGAAATGCGGCGACGCGGAGGATGTCTCGCGCGGCGAGCGGATCACCAAGGCGGTGTTCTGCGACTTCACCAAGGCGGTGCTCGGCCAGTTTGAAACCAAGGCGCCGATCAACGAAGCGGTCGATGAGGTGTTCACCTTCTACACCTGCGACGCGATGCGGGCGACCTCACAGGCGATCGATAATTTCTACCGTCCGGCACGGGGCTATATCGTGCCGCGAAACTCGGACCATGAGGGCTCACGCAATTTCTTCCGCTCCGAAATCCTGAGTTTCCGCCGCGATCTGGAAAAACTCACCGGCCACGCCATCCACGACGAGGACGTGCAGGCGCAGATCCGCCTGTTCAACCGTGTCCGCGCCCTGGTGCGCGACATCTCCGCGCTGCGCAAGCGCGCCAACCCGCCGATCGATGGCCGCGGCTTCCTGGAAATCACCCGCGCCGCCGCCACGCTGGAGGCCGAGGAACTGATCCCGCTGCTGGAAGAAGTGCATGGCCGGCTCGCCCGCGTGCCCGACGAAGGTCCGCGCCGGCTGCGGCTGCTGATGTCGGGCGGCATCATCGCCGATGGCGACCGCCGCGTGCTCGATCTGGTCGAGGACGACATCGGTGCCGCCATCGTTGCCGAAGACCACTGCACTGGTCTCAGCCCGTTCTATCAGGACACCGACGCCACCGGCGATCCGTGGCGCGCGCTCGCCGATGCCTATCTCGACCGCGCGCCCTGCGCGCGGCAGGTGCCGCTGGACAAGCGGGTGCAGTTCTCGGTGGACCTCGCCCGCGAATACAAGGTCGATGGCGTGCTGTTCACCTACCTCAAATTCTGCCCCTGCTACGGCCTGACCAAAGGCAAGTTCATCAACGCCTTCCAGGAAGCCGGCTTCCCGGTGCTGGAACTGGGCACCGACTACTCGCAGGGCGACGTGGGGCAGATCAAGACCCGCGTCGAGGCATTCATCGAGGTTCTGACCGAGAAGGCGGAGGTCTGACATGGCGGCCGATGGCACCACCAGCTATGGCGATCAGGGGCTGAATCTGCTCGACCTCGCCCGCGTCCGCGCCGGCACCCACACGGGGCCCATCCAGACCACCGAGGCGCTGGACAGCCAGATCGCCTACATCGCCGAAACCAGGCGCGAGCACGGGTATTCGAAGGCGATCGACCGGATGTTCGATCTCGTGCTGGACTACGTGCACCACGCCGAGGATTCCTGGCGCAACGGCGGCAACGTGATCTGGACCGCGGCACCGCTGATGCCGGTGTACTACGCCAACGGCATCCTGCCGATCCCGCTCAGCGAGTTGGGCCGGCTGGGCTCGGCCGATGCGCTGGCGGTGGCCGAGGACTACTTCCAGCTTCCCAAGGAATCCTGCTCCATGGTGGGCTCGATCCTGGGCGAGTTCTATCTGCGCGTCGGCCGCACCCCGCGCCGCATGGTGGTCTACAACGCCGCCTGCGAACCGCTGAATCTGGGCTGGGAATTGCTGAAGGACGAAGGCTTCGACGTGTTCCGCGTC
>CAIXDS010000302.1 GCA_903918195.1 uncultured Acetobacteraceae bacterium
ATCCGAGATCATCTCGCTGCGTGCCCGCGGCCTGGCGCGCGAGGACATCGCCGCCGGCATCCACTTCGCCTCGGCCCGGCGGGTGCGCAACCTGGTCAGCAAGGTGCCGCTGCAGGAGGACCTTGTGTTCACCGGTGGGGTGTCGAACAACGCCGGCATGAAGCACGCGCTGGAAGTGCTGATCGGTTTTCCGATCACGCCCACCCGCATCGATGCCATCTATGCAGGCGCGCTCGGGGCGGCCATCTACGCCCAGCAATTCCTGGCCGAACGCCGCGGCGCCCTGCTCCGCCCGGAGCGCCAAGCGCGCGCCGACCTCACCGATGTCACCGACCGGATCACCCAGGCTGAGGCTTTCTTCGTCGCCCGCACGGACGCGAAGAAAGCCGCGTATCTGTGCAACTACGTGCCGGTGGAACTGCTCGGCGCGTCGGGCGCCGCCTTCATCCGCCTGCTGAAATGCGGCGACGCCGAGGACGTGTCGCGCGGCGAACGCATCACCAAAGCGGTGTTCTGCGACTTCACCAAGGCGGTGCTCGGCCAGTTCGAAACCAAGGCGCCGATCAACGAAGCGGTCGATGAGGTCTACACCTTCTACACCTGCGACGCGATGCGGGCGACCTCGCAGGCGATCGACAATTTCTACCGCCCGGCGCGCGGCTACATCGTGCCGCGCAATGCCGCCGAAGAGGGCTCACGCAATTTCTTCCGCTCGGAAATCCTGAGTTTCCGCCGCGATCTGGAAAAACTCACCGGCCACGCCATCCATGATGAGGACGTGCAGGCGCAGATCCGCCTGTTCAACCGCGTCCGCGCCCTGGTGCGCGACATCTCCGCCCTGCGCAAGCGCGCCAACCCGCCGATCGACGGCCGCGGCTTCCTGGAAATCACCCGCGCCGCCGCCACGTTGGAGGCCGAGGAGCTGATCCCGCTGCTGGAGGAGGTGAAATCCCGGCTCTCGCGCGTGCCGGACGAAGGGCCGCGCCGGCTGCGGCTGCTGATGTCGGGCGGCATCATCGCCGACGGCGACCGCCGGGTGCTCGATCTGGTCGAGGACGAGATCGGCGCGGCCATCGTCGCCGAAGACCACTGCACCGGCCTCAGCCCGTTCTATCAGGACACCGACGCCACCGGCGATCCGTGGCGCGCGCTCGCCGATGCCTATCTCGACCGGGCGCCGTGCGCGCGGCAGGTGCCGCTGGACAAGCGGGTGCAGTTCTCGGTCGATCTGGCCCGCGAGTACAAGGTCGATGGCGTGTTGTTCACCTACCTCAAATTCTGCCCCTGCTACGGCCTGACCAAGGGCAAATTCATCAACGCCTTCCAGGAAGCCGGCTTCCCGGTGCTGGAACTGGGCACCGACTACTCGCAGGGCGACGTGGGGCAGATCAAGACCCGCGTCGAGGCATTCATCGAGGTACTGACCGAGAAGGCGGAGGTCTGACATGGCGGCCGATGGCACCACCAGCTATGGCGATCAGGGGTTGAACCTTCTCGACCTCGCCCGCGTCCGCGCCGGCACCCATACCGGTCCGATCCAGACCACCGAGGCGCTGGACAGCCAGCTTGCCTACATAAACGAAACCAGGCGCGAGCACGGTTATTCGAAGGCGATCGACCGGATGTTCGATCTCGTGCTGGACTACGTCCATCACGCCGAGGATTCCTGGCGCAATGGCGGCAACGTGATCTGGACCGCCGCACCGCTGATGCCGGTGTACTACGCCAACGGCATCCTGCCGATCCCGCTCAGCGAGTTGGGCCGGCTGGGCTCGGCCGATGCGCTGGCGGTGGCCGAGGATTATTTCCAGCTTCCCAAGGAATCCTGCTCGATGGTGGGCTCGATCCTGGGCGAGTTCTATCTGCGCGTCGGCCGCACCCCGCGCCGCATGGTGGTCTACAACGCCGCCTGCGAACCGCTGAATCTGGGCTGGGAATTGCTGAAGGACGAAGGCTTCGACGTGTTCCGCGTC
>CAIXDS010000303.1 GCA_903918195.1 uncultured Acetobacteraceae bacterium
GCGGGCTACGAGCTTTCGGTGATCGCGCTGATCGGCATCATTCTGCTGATCGGCATCGTCAAGAAGAACGGCATCATGATGGTGGATTTCGCCATCACCGCCGAACGGCGCGACGGCGAAACGCCGCTGAACGCCATCCGCCAGGCCTGCCTGCTGCGCTTCCGGCCGATCCTGATGACCACGATGGCCGCCCTGCTGTCCGGTCTGCCGCTGATGATCGGCACCGGCGCCGGCTCGGAACTGCGCCGCCCGCTCGGCTTCGCCATGGTCGGCGGGCTGGCACTGAGCCAGATCCTGACGCTCTACACCACGCCGGTCATCTATCTTTACCTGGAGCGCCTGCAGCGCTTTCTGGCGCCAAAGCGCAGCCGCCGGTTGCCCGCGCTCGCCGAGAAGATGGAGGCGACGGCCGATTGATGGCCGCAGGCTGAACCCCGAAACCCTGAAATCGGCCTGATCCGACGCCGCGCGCACCCACAGAAAGGTGAAGGAGGTGCGATTGAGTTGCAACCACAAAGCCGCCACATTGCCGACAGGTGGCAGACGCGGTTTGTCCCGACAAGCGGATGGCCCCTAAGGACCATGCCGATATGCCGGCGGCTGCTGCCGGAAAATGAAATGGGATCACAGAGATGCGCACCATCGTTCTTACGAGCGTTGCCGCTCTTGGTTTGGCCATTCCCGCCGGCGCCGACATGGGCCCGAATCCCGGGCAGCCGGGCGCCCGCAGCGACCAACACGGACTGACCAGACAGCTCGCCGATGTCGGCGGCTGTGGGTTGAATGCCCGCCAGACCGCCAGCGATGGCTCCTACGGGTTGAGCGGTGGTCAGGCTGACTTTGACCGGCCCAAATATCGGGAGACCTCCGGCGGCCCCGCAGATTTGGACCAGGAGGGTCGCTAGTGTTCCGATTTAAGCGACGGGCGGACTCATCTGTCGCGATCGGAACACGAGACCGCGGGTGACGACATCGATGGGGTGATGCTTCCGCGCTGTAAGATGAATCGAAATGCCAAGTCGAGGGTTCAGCGTTGCGGGCCGCCGTTAATATTCCGTCTGACTGGCTTCGCCGGAAAATTTGATTGATCATCAGCGTGTGACAGAAGTAATAAAAACACACTTCGTGCGTTGCGAAACACAAGAAAGTGAACTGAAGTCTATTGTGCATCTGCAAAATGCGCTATATATTTAGTCAAGATGGTAGAAGAGGCTCTCCCTGGGAAGGAAGAGCGGGGTCCGGCCGAGTGACTGGGCACCAAAAATGCCATCGTCTTTATTCTCCTGCTACTTACGCCGGACAATAGAACGGGGAACATAAACATGCGCACCACCATTCTCGCCAGTGCTGCCGCCCTCGGCATGGTAATCGCCCTTCCCGCCTTCGCCGATGTCGGCGTGGCGCCGGGGCTTCTGGGTTCCAGCTGCAACTCCGGACTGGCCCGGCAAACCGCCGATGTTGACGGCTGCGGGCTGAACAACAGCCAGGTCATCAGCAAAAATACCGATGATCGCCTGCTCTTCGCCTATGACGCGGACCAGCGCGAGGGCGGCGCGGGGGGTGGCCAATAGTTCGTGGATGCGGGTAACGACCGCACTGATCAATAAGCCCTGACGCGCTTTGGCCGGCGGCGCACCGTCCGCCGGCCGAATCGTCGCATTCAGTGATGGTGGTGCTGCGGCACCTGGGCTAGAGCAGCCCGATGCTCCGCGGCGTCCTCACCGTTGGCGGCTGGACCATGGCCAGCCGCATCCTGGGTTTCGCCCGGGACATCCTGATCGCTGCCCTGCTCGGGGCCGGGCCGGTTGCGGATGCGTTCTTCCTCGCCAACCGGCTGCCCAACCTGTTCCGCCGCCTGTTCGGCGAGGGCGCCTTCAACGCCGCCTTCGTCCCCGGCTTCGCCGGCCTGCTTACCACCGAAGGCCCGGAAGCCGCCCGCCGCTTCGCCGAGCAGGCGATCGCCGTCATGGCGTTCTGGCTGGTTGGCCTGACCGTGCTCGCTGAAATCTTCATGCCCCAGCTCATGGGGCTGTACGCGCTCGGCTTCACCGACGACCCGGCCAAGTTCGCCCTGACGGTGGAGCTGGGGCGGATCACCTTTCCCTACATGCCGCTGATCTGCCTGACCGCGCTGCTGTCCGGCGTGCTGAACGGGCTCGACCGCTTCGCCGCCGCCGCCGCGGCGCCGCTGATCTACAACGTGGTCTCGATCGCCTTCATGCTGGCGCTGCCCGGCATCGTGCCCACGGTGGGGCACGCCGCGGCATGGGGGGTGAGTGTCTCCGGCGTCGCGCAGATTCTGCTGCTCTACTGGGCGGTCAGCCGTGCCGGCATGCGCCTGCATATCCCGCGACCGCGGCTGACCCCGCAAATGCGCACGCTGTTCCGGCGCATGGCGCCGGGGCTGCTGGGCTCCGGCGTGATCCAGCTCAACCTCGCGGTGGACGCCTTCATCGCCGGCCTGCTGCCGGCCGGCACCGTCTCGGTCATCTACTACGCCGACCGGATCAACCAGCTGCCGCTCGGCGTCATCGGCGCGGCGGTGGGCACGGCGCTGCTACCAACCCTGTCGCGGCAGGTGAACGGCAGCCAGCCCGGCCAGGCCGTGACCACGCTGAACCGGGCCATCGAATACGCGCTCATGCTCACCCTGCCGGCTGCGCTGGCGCTGCTGGTGGCGGCGCTGCCGATCATTTCCGTGCTGTTCGGCCGCGGCGCCTTCTCCGCCGACGACGCTGCCCGTTCGGCGCAGTCGCTCGCCGCCTACGCAGTGGGATTGCCGGCTTTTGTCCTGGTCAAAGTGCTGGTTCCCGCCTTCTTCGCGCGCGGCGACACACGCGCGCCGGTATGGACCGGCACCGTGGCCGTGCTGCTGAACCTGGGGCTGAATTTTGCCCTCATGGTGCCATTGCAGCACATGGGTCCGCCGCTGGCCTCCTCGCTCGCCGCCTGGTTCAACGTGGGATTGCTGGCCTGGCTGCTGCACCGGCGCGGCCATCTGGTGGCGGATCGCGACCTGCGCCGCCGGGTGCCACGTATGCTTGCGGCGGGCCTAGTGATGTGCGGCATGCTGTGGGCGGTGCAGGATAGCGTGTTTGCCGCCTTCGGCACCGCGCAGGGGCTGCGCTGGGCGGCGCTGGCGCTGCTGGTGGGGTCGGGTCTGGCGGCCTATGGCGCGGCCGGCCAGGCGCTGGGCGGATTTGATCTGCGCGAGGCCGTTTCGTCCCTGCGCGGGCGGCGGAAGCGCCGAGCCTCGGCCCCTTAATTTCACGACGGAGCGATCTGGCGTCACCAGGGCAATTGGGTGAAGGAAGGCCAGGGCTCTACCCCATAGGCACTAGGTTAAGCGATCTCATTGATTAAAAAAGGTAAAATCCAGGCTGCCAGCAACCTCCCAATCCCTGGCAGGTGTGGATCGCGTCCGGCATCCCAGTGGTGAGGAGCCTTCGTGGAAGGCGCCGCTTCCC